>CAZPAN010000013.1:0-19700 GCA_964584585.1 uncultured Coriobacteriaceae bacterium
TTCAAGCTCTGCGGAACCGAGGAGGGCATCACCGCCATGCAGATGGACAACAAGGCCAAGGGCCTGACGGTCGAGATTCTCGCCGAGGCGCTCGCGCAGGCCAAGAAGGGCCGCAAGTTCATCCTCGACGCGATGCTTGCGCAGATTTCCGAGCCGCGCGAGAAGCTTTCCGAGTTCGCGCCGCGCATCATCACGATCAGCATCCCCGTGGACAAGATCCGCGAGGTCATCGGCAGCGGCGGCAAGATCATCCGCAGCATCCAGGAGGAGACCGGCGCCTCCATCGACATTCAGGAAGACGGCACGATCTTCATCGCCTCCAGCGACACCGGCGGCGAGGATGCCCGAAAGATGATCGAGGACATCGTGCGGGTGCCCGAGCTGGGCGAGGAGTTCAACGGCAGGGTCGTCTCGATTCAGCCGTTCGGAGCCTTCATCGAGCTCACTCAGTCCAAGGACGGCCTGCTGCACATCTCCAAGGTCGCCAAGGGCCGCATCGAAAAAGTCGAGGACGTTTTGAGCGTCGGCGATGAGGTGCACGTCGTGGTCACCGAGATCGACGAGAAGGGAAAGATCTCGCTCGACAGGCTGGACAAGCCCGAGGCCCCGAGGAGCGGCAGATCCGATCGCGATGGCGGCAGGCGCGAGCGCTCCGATCGTGGAGGACGCTATCGTAGCGACGGCGGACGAGGGCGCGGACGCAGCTATGGGGACGGCGATTCCGAAAGCTCCTCCAGGCGCGAGCCCAGGCGTCGTCACTGATTCTATAGGCCCGACGACTCTCTCGACGTGATGCGCGGCGGGGAGGAAGCGACGATTCCGCTCCCGCGGTAACGGGGATCGCCTGTCTTCCGCTCTCGCGAGAACGGCAGCAAACCCGCCTTTCGCGCGTCGACGCTTCGGCACAGGATGGTGCAGGCGATGTTTTACGAGAAGAGCATTCTTCCAAACGGGATTACGATCCTGTCCGAGACCATGCCGGGCGTGAGGTCGGTCACGCTCGGCATCTGGTTCAAGGTCGGGTCGCGCGACGAGCTTTCGAGCGAGGCGGGGATGAGCCATTTCATGGAGCACATGCTCTTCAAGGGCACCCCCGCCCGCTCCGCTTCCGACATCTCCGAGGCGTTCGACTCGATGGGCGCCGAGATCAACGCGTTCACATCCAAGGAGCACACCTGCTTCTACGCCAGATTCGTCGACGAGTATCTGGAGCCATCTCTCGAGATCCTCGCCGACATGCTCCTCAACCCACGGTTCTCGCCCGACGATGTTGCCAGCGAGCGCCAGGTGGTGATCGAGGAGATTGCGAGGGCCGAGGACTCGCCAGACGACTACGTCTATGAACTCCTCGGCGACGAGATGTTTCCCACCTGCACGATAGGTCGTCCGATCGTGGGAACGCGTCAGAGCGTCGGCGGCTTCACGCATGATGACCTTGTGGCCTACCATGACAAGCATTACCATGCAGCCAACTGTACGGTGGCGGCATCCGGTAGCGTCGACCATGCCAAGCTCGTCCGGCTCGTGGAAGCCTACTTCAGCCCGATGCGAGTCGGTGAGCGCAACGTGCGGGCCTACGAGCCCGAGAGTCCCAGAGGCCGGCTCAACGTTGCCGAGAAGGACACCGAGCAGGCCAACATCGTCTTTGGCACACACGGAATTCCGCTTGGCGACGACGACCGTTTCGCCTCGTCCTTGATGGAGACCGCTCTCGGCGGAGGCATGTCCTCGCGCCTCTTCCAGGAGGTGCGCGAGAAGCGCGGGCTGGTCTACTCCATCTACGCCGGCAGTGCTTCCTACCAGGGCGTCGGGCTGTTCAGCGTCTACGCTGGCACCAGGCTTGAGAACCTTCCCGAGGTCGTGCGCCTGGTGCTCGCCGAGATCGAGCGGATGCGTGACGGCGGCATCGGTTCCGACGAGCTCGAGCGCGTGCGGGCCTATGCGGTGGGACAGACGATCCTCTCGATGGAGTCCACGAGGGCGCGCATGGCGCGTCTGGGCCGGGCTTCTGTTGGGGAGATTCCGCTGATGTCCATGGAGGAGACGATAGAGGCCTACAGGATCGTCACCGTCGACGACGTCGCGCGCGTGGCCTCGCGGGTTTTGGTAGAAGAGCCGGTGCTCGCTATCGTGAGCAGTGCCGGGGAGGACGGTGTACGCGATCTACTGAAGGATGTGATCCGGCTATGATCAAGGTTCTTGTAAACGGGTTCCTCGGAAGCATGGGGACTAAGGTGGTCGCCGCAGTCGATGGGGCGGACGACATGGAGGTCTGCGGCGGATGTGACATCACGGCAGATCTCGACTCCAAGGTGACCGCCGCAGACGGGAGGGTCATCGCCCCCGGATTCTCCGATCTCGATACCGCCATCTCGCAGACCGATCCCGACGTGATGGTCGACTTCACCCACCCCTCGGCGGTTGCAGGCAACATCGAGGTGGCCCTCTCCCACAAGGTGGACTGCGTTATCGGCACCACCGGCCTTTCCGACGAAGATATCGAGAGGCTCTCCGGCCTCATCCCCGAGGGCGTCACGCTCTTCATCGCCCCCAACTTCACCACCGGGGCCGTTCTCATGATGAAGTTCGCCCAGATGGCCGCGAAGTATTTCCCCGACTGCGAGATCATCGAGTTCCACCACAATCACAAGGCCGATTCGCCTAGCGGCACTGCGGTCCGCACCGCCAGCCTCGTCGCTGCCGCGCGCGGCTTCGAGTCCACCTCGCCTGGCAAGGAGACCGAGATCGCCGGTTGCGAGGGGGCACGTGGCGCCCTGGTCGGCGGGGTCCCCGTTCATTCGGTCCGTTCGGACGGATATGTGGCGCATCAAGAGGTTATACTTGGATCCATGGGTCAGACCCTGACCATCCGGCACGATTCCTTCGACCGCTTCTCCTATATGCCCGGCGTGCTGCTGGCCGTGCGGAACGTCGGTTCGAGGTCGGGCCTAATAGTTGGTCTCGAGAACTTCATGGAGGATTGATATGAGCGCAATATCGCCTTTCGGTAGGCTCATAACCGCAATGGTCACGCCTTTCGACGACGAACTCGAACTCGATCTCCCTCGGGCCCAGGAACTCGCCATCCGCCTTCTCGACGGAGGCAATGACTCAGTGCTCGTCAACGGCACCACCGGCGAGTCCCCCACGGTCTTCTATCCGCAGAAGATCGAGCTGTTCAAGGCCGTCATCGAGGCGGTGGACGGACGCGCCCCGGTCATCGCCAACGTCGGGGACAACTGCACGGCTGACTCCGTCGATTTCGCCACCGAAGTGGTGAAGTATGGGGTCGACGGCATCATGCTCGTCGTGCCCTATTACAACAAGCCTCCGCAGGAAGGCCTCTACAGGCATTTCCGCACCATCGCGGAGGCGGTGGACGTCCCGGTGATCCTCTACAACATCCCCGGGCGCACGTCCATTAATATGACCGCTCAGACCACCCTGCGCCTCGCCGAAGATGTCGAGAACATCATCGCGATCAAGGAGGCGTCGGGCGATCTGGACCAGATGAAGGAGATCATAGACGGATCTCCGGATGGCTTCTTCGTCTACTCGGGAGACGACTCGTTCACGCTTCCCCTCATGGAGCTTGGCGGGTATGGGGTCATCTCGACTATTGGAAACGTGGCACCGCAGCGCATGAAGGAGATCGTCGAGGCCCAGGCCGCCGGCGACCATACCCGCGCTCTTTCGTGCGATCTGAAGCTGCAGCCCCTGATGAAGGAGCTGTTCGCGACGACCAACCCGATACTGGTGAAAGAGGCCCTCAAGCTGCTGGGCTTCCCCGTAGGCGGACTCAGGCTTCCCCTGATCGAAGCCACTCCCGAGCAGTCCGAGCATCTTGCGATGGTCATGCGAGAGGTCGGTGTCCTGACCGAGGAGTAAGCATATTGAAGGAAGCTAAAAGCGCCGCCGTCGCCGAGAGGATCGACGGCGGCGAGTTTGCGCATGCTCGAAACAAGCGAAACGGGGGCTTGGAGGAAAGCTCCCTCAGACACGGCAAGTCGTCTCAGCGCAAAGAGGGATCGAAGACAGGACACAATTCGAAGAGGCAGGTCAAGGGCTCTTCGTCCAAGAAGGGTTCCAAGAAGCAGTCGCCCAAACTCCGCATAATTCCACTCGGGGGCCTCGACGGCATCGGTAAGAACATGACGGTGTTCGAGTACGGCAACGACATGGTGGTGGTCGATGCGGGGATGATGTTTCCCGACGACGACTATCCCGGCATCGACCTGATCGTGCCCGACTACACCTACATCCTAGAGAACTCCGGCAAGCTGAGAGGCATCATCGTCACACACGGGCATGAGGACCACACGGGGGCTATCCCGTACGTTCTCAAGGACTTGGACAGACGCACCGACATATATGCATCGAGGCTCACACTCGGCATCATCGAGGGCAAGCTAGAGGAGCACCATTTCAAGAACGTCGGGATGCAGGAGGTCGTCGCCGGACAGAAGATCCAGCTTGGTGCTTTCGACATCGAGTTCTTCAACGTGAACCATTCGATCCCCGGGGCCTTCGGCGTGTTCATCCAGACCCCGGCGGGCAACGTGCTGCACACCGGCGACTTCAAGCTCGACCAGACTCCGATCGACGGGATCAGGACCGATTTTGGGGCGGTGGCGAGGTTCGCCGACATCGGGGTCGACTTGCTGATGGCCGATTCCACCAATGCCAATGTCACGACGTTCACGAAATCCGAGGCCGAGGTGGGCAAGGTGCTTGCCGACATCATCTCCAAAGCCAAGAGGCGCGTGGTGGTGGCTTCGTTCGCGAGCCATATCCACAGGATCCAGCAGGTCTGCGACGCCACCGTCGCCGCTGGCCGCAAGGTCGCCGTGACCGGTCGCTCGATGCTCACCAACACGAGGATCGCCAGGGAGCTGGGCTATCTTGACATCGCCGAGGAGAACATCGTCGACGCCTATCAGGTCAACGACATGCCGCGCGACAAGATGGTGGTGCTTTGCACCGGCAGCCAGGGCGAGCCGCTCTCGGCGCTCACCCGCATGGCCAACGGCGAGCATCGCACGATCGACATCGAGCGGGGCGACGCTGTGATCATCTCAGCCTCGCCGGTCCCTGGAAACGAGAAGGCCGTGAACCGCGTGAAGAACGCGCTCGCCAAGATCGGAGTCGATTTCTACGACAAGTCGCGTTCGATGGTGCACGTCTCCGGCCACGCCAGCAGCGAGGAGCTGAAGATCTTCATGTGCCTGTGCCGTCCGAGGCACTTCATGCCGATTCACGGCGAGGAGCAGCATCTCCAGGCGCATGCGGCCCTGGCCGAGTCGGTCGGTGTGCCCGCGCAAAACATTTTCGTGCTGGAGAACGGAGCGGTGCTGGAGATGTCCGACGGCAAGGTCAAGATGGGCGAGCCGATCGAGAGCGGCATCATCTTCGTCGAGGGCCTGTCCGTAGGCGACGTGTCCATGCTCGTGCTCAAGGATCGCAAGACTCTCGGCGACGAGGGCGTTGCCACCGTCGTCATCATGATCTCCAAGCGCAACGGCCGTCCGCTGCCTGATGTCGAGGTCAACATGCGAGGAGTGAGCGGAGGAGACGACGTGTCGCTCGTCGACGATGCTACGGGCGCGGTCCAAGAGACGCTCTCCAAGCTGTCTCGCGACTACAGGCTAGACCCCAGGACCCTCAAACGCGAGGTGCGCGACGCCCTCTCCAAGTTCCTCTGGAACCGTTGCCGCCGCCGTCCGCTGATCATCCCGATCGTCATAGAAGTCTAGGGAGCGCTTTGGCGCCGCGTCAGCGCTCTGATCAGGCTCCGACCTCGTTGAGCGCAAGGATTATTGCCATCGCGACCAGCAGGAATCCGAATGCGATCTTCAGCCCCTTCTCCGGGATCTTTCTCAGCAGCATCGACCCCAGCAGGGATCCCGGGATGCTTCCGAGTGCGAGCATCGCTCCTCGAAGGTAATCGATGTGGCCGTAGAGGCCATGGGTGACGATCCCCGGGATCGAGAGAATGCAAAGCGCGAGAAGACTTACGCCTGTCGCGTCCTTGAAGTTCATGCCAAAGAGCCAGATCACCATCGGTACGATGATGAACCCTCCGCCGACCCCGATGAAGCCGGACAGAAACCCGGCGGCGACGCCCACTGTGATCGCGGCGAGGATGCAACGCCTAGTGGTCGCGAAGCCATTCGAGATCCTGCCGGCTTTAGGCTTGCTGGACGCGACGGTCTCCTGATCTGGCGATGAGGAGGAGATGGCCTTTTGGGCAGGGCGGGTTGCGGCGGATTCACGGACCGGCGAGTGCGAGGTGGCCGTCGGGGCATCTGTGGCTTGCTTCTTCCAGGCGAGAGCCTTGCGCACCATGTTCGCGCCCGTGTACGCGATGACGATTGCGGCTGCGAACATCGAGGCGGGACCGCCCGCGAACGAAGCCAGCCACGATCCGATAGGGGAGAAGAGGATCCCACCGAGGCTGATGATGATGCTCAGCTTGACGTGCAGGCCCTTGGAGCGGATACGGCCGAGAACACCGGCGATGGACGTGGGCAGGATCACGAAGAGCGAGGCTCCGGTGGCGACTAGCGCGTCGACTCCGAACAGCAGGCGTAGCAAGGGGATCATGATTATTCCGCCGCCGACTCCGAGGAGGCCGGAGAGGATCCCGACTGCGAGTCCGCCGAGAATGGCGGAGATTATCGTGAGCGCCATCAGGCCTCCTCGCCTTCGTGCGCAAGAGCTGCGGCACGCGCTGGATCCGGACGAAAGCAATCATCAGTGTTTCCTTGACGATAGCATACGCTTATCGCTGGTTGTTTGGCCGCAGACTAACCCTTTTGAGCCATCGCCCTTTCGGGTTCGAAACATTGCGTGACCGTCTGATCTTCCGACTTCTCAGACGGCTTGACAAAGATGTCATTGAAAACAAAATCCTTCTCACGGCAATCAGCCTTGAGGCTAACTGTCTTCCAGCCCTGGGCTGCTATAACTACACGGTAACTCTTCTCTTCGCAGCCATAGAACCTGAAGTCTCCGAAGTCATCCGTCTTGGTTGCCTGCACTAGATTGGATCTCTCGTCGAACAAACTGACATCAGCGCCTATGATGACCTCGTTGGCCATCCTGTCTGCAACCGTTCCGGCGATCCAGCGTTTGGGCTCGTTGAGATAGATCACATGCGAACCCACCTCTCGCGAGCCGCTGGCTATCTCCTCTTTGAAATCCTCCTCATCTCCAAAGCGGAGAGCTCCCGTGGCACATACATCCACGCACCTCGGTTCCTTCCACCCGTTTTGAAGGAGATGCGTGCACCCCGTGCATTTCTGCGGGATCTCCAGGCTTTCGTTCCAGAAGACCCTGCCCATCGGACAGGCGTCCACGAGATCCTTGCGTCCCCTTGACTTCTCGGGATCTATGATCACGAAACCCTCGTCTGTTCTGTGGACGCAGTCCGGAGCCATCTCGATGAGAGGACAGTCATCGCAATGTCCACAGAAAACCGGCCTGTAGGAAACACGAACCACCGGCACTCTGCCGCGCTCGGTCTGCTCCACAGCACACCAGAACTGCCCTGTCATGGGCTGAGGCTTGGCTATAGGGCTCCAATCGTTGTCGCAGTGCTCGTCCTTACAGGCGATCTGGCAGTTAAAGCACCCGTTGCACCTGTTCAGATCAACAATGAAAACCTTACTCATCTGACGCTCCATTCAACAAATAATCCCTAACGTCAGAGCCGAATGAAGCATCGTAATGCCCATTGCGTGAGAATTCCTCTGGATACTGCCTGGCCAGCTCGAAGATGTCTATCTTCTCCACACCCACCAGGTAACCGGAAGTGACCTCTCCATTCGCATTCTTCGAGGTGGTGGCCGTGGGACATATCAGGTTGATCGCCCCGCCCCTGTCAAGGCCGCCTGTTCCCGGCACGATGATGTCGCTGTTGGTTCCATGATCCATGTAGACGACACCTGAACGTATGCGCTCAGTCACACGCGCGGCCCCCAAGACGCTTCCCCGCTCGTTGAAGATCCGGACTACATCCCCGGACTCGATTCCGAGAGATTCGGCATCGTAGGGGTTTATCCACAATGGCTCGTAGGCATAGCCGTCTGGTCCCATCACCTTGCAGGTCTCTATCTCGCGCAGCCATTCGACATCGTCCATCTCCGCATGGACCCTCCAGCGAGGATGGTTCGAGACTATCAAGAAGGGGTAGTCCTTCGCGCGCTCGCTGCTTCGGCGGTCATCGTGCCCATCGCCCTTCTCGATCCAATGGGCCACGGGACCCCTTATCTTGTCGTCTGGCCATGTGGTTGCCAACGGCACGGAGTAGAACTCGATCTTTCCCGTGGGGGTCTGAAGGGGGAAGTGATCAGGCTTTTTGTAGAACAGGCTCAGCCCAACGGGTTGCTTTTCCCATCCCTCTTCCGTGGGAATGAGCTGGTAACCGCGACGCTTGAAGGCTTCAAAGTCACGATCCTCCTCGGGGATCCCGCAGGCCTCATAGCCCTCCTCTATCTGCTGCTCGACCGTCTTGCCCTTGGTCAGTCGGAACAGAAGATTCTCGTAAATGCCGCCATAGCGCTCCAGCGCCTTTGCGATTTCCTGCATCGCCTCCCAATCGGACAACGACTCCCCCACGTGATCGATCGCCGCCTTCTCATAGGTAACGGCGCTCCACTGCCCGGAGTCGTTGTCAGTGCCGAAGTCACTGACCTCGAATTTCGTCGAGATGGGAAGCACTATATCCGCAAATCTCGCATCGTCCTCGAACCACGGGGCCTCCACCAGATAGAACTCGATGTTGTCGCAGCGAAGGGCCTCCTGAAACTCGTACCCACCGTTCAGGCTGGTTGTAAAGGCAGGATTGTCAGACCAGAGCATCTTGATGCCCGCCTCCCCGGGCGCGGGGAACGAGAACTCGAGGAACTGGTCCTCGCGCCCATTGGAGGCCGTCCCGTGGCTGTACCACGAAAACGACTCGCCGCGCAGGGCCTTGTGAACATGGCATTTGGGAACAAAGCTGTCCATCTGGCCTAGAATCGGCCCGTTATAGCACGCCGCCGTGTTGGGGATAACCTTGGAGGTTGGCAGCGGGCTGCAGGAGGACATCCCAAAGAGCACCCATTCGATAAACTTCACAGAGGTCGCACCCGGCTTGCCAACACCCTGCATTGCTAGCAGATAGACCTCCAGACGCGCCGGCTCGTGCGAGAAGGCCGCGCGGATATACGACCCCCCGTTGCAATGGGCGATCGACACGGTGTGGGAGGCCCAGTATCTGGCGAGGGCCTTGATGCGGTAGGCCGGGATGCCACAGATCGGCTCGGCCCATTCCGGGGTTTTGGGAATCCCATCCTCATGACCCAGGACATAGTAGGCGAACCAGTCGAATCCATCGCTGTGGGTTTCGATGTACTCCTTGTCGTAGGTCTCCTCGCTAATCCACACATAGGCTATGGCTAGCTGGAGCGCCGCGTCTGTGTTGGGGTAAACGGGGAACCACTTATCGGCATGAATAGCGGCTGTGTAATTGCAATCGGGCGCCACGGATATATGCTGGATTCCGCACTCATCGAACCAGTAAGCAACCCTGGAAGCCTGCTGGCCGCCCCAACCCCAGGAATTGGTCTCCAAGTCGCAGCCCCAGTACAGAACCGCATCACTATGCTGCGCGATATCCTGAAACGTTCCCGTGGACTGGGTGTTCTGCCCTACCGGATCCATTCCCCAAACATGCTTCGCACCCCAGTACCAGCCTTCCCAGCTGTCGGGGTTGCGGGCCTGCGTTGTGCATCCGCCAACCAAGTTCAGAAGCGTGATCATAAGGCCGTGCGGGGTGTGGATCGCCTTGCTCTCGCCATGGCCATCACCCTGGCACAGGATGGAGTTGGGTCCGTATGTCTCATGGACTCGCTTTATCTCCGAGGCGATGATCGAGCAGGCCTCGTCCCAGCTGATGCGCTCGTATTTGCTGATACCCCTGGTGGAGGGGTTGCGCTCACCGTTCGGATCCCAATCCACGCGCTTCATGGGATAGGGAATACGGTTCTTAGAATAAGTACGACGCTTGTACACCAGAGGAAAGGGCGGCGTGAAGGATTTCATCCCAGGCTCGAACTTGATCCCGTTGCGTCCCTCGAGCGTCCAGTAGTTGAGCTCCTCTTTCGTATAGTCCTCATCAAAATGAACAGGTCGTATCCTTGCTATCTTGCCGTCGAGCACGTCAGCCGCAACTATGTTGGCTCCACCGCCAAACGACTCCAGGCCCAGGTTGTGAACGACCGTGGTATCTGAGATCTTCATATTCGTATTTTCCCAAGCCCCCAAGAACAGGCTTGTTGTTTTTCGGATTCCTATTCTCTCCGACACTAAAAGGGATTTCAAAAAAGCCAGCACAGGCTTATGCGCACTGCTTTATCGCAGGCGCCCCGACCGTTTGTCTAGACCTAAACCAGGTTGTGCTCGGCGAAATAAACCTTGCTGTAGGCGGCTATCTCCTCCGTGAGGAGCTCCTTTGCTCCAGGATAGGTGGAGACCTCGTCTCCGGCGGTCGAGCAGGGGATGAAGTACAGCGGCCCGCAGGCATCGCAGACTTCCTTGACCAGGCGAGCATCCTCCTCGCGGCTGTAGTGATCGTTGTCGATCAGAGCGGTGTCGATTCCGCCCATGATCGTCAGATCCTTGCCGTACTTCTTGACCAGGGCGGGAACGTCGTTCGAGCTCATGGCGCCCTGCCAGATATCGATGTTCATCTCGATCATGTACGGAACAAGGGTTGCCGCATACGAGTCGCTGTGATGGATGATCAGCTCGATGCCGCGCTCGCGGTAGTACTTGTAGAGTTCCTTGTAGGGCTCGACGAAGAACTCCTCGAAGGTATCGGGACTCATGAACGTGCTTGTCTGGCTTCCCCAGTCGTCATGATGGAAGATCGCGTCGGGATGGAGATGGTCGATGATCATATCGGCCTCCTTCATCTCGAACTCCAGGAGCCATTTGTAGAGCTCATGCATCTCGTCGGGAGACTCGTAGAAGCCCACACAAACCTCGTCCATGCTCGCAAGCATATGGCTCTGCTCGAACAGACCGGTGGTGCGGAAGTAGGTGACGTACTGTTCGTTTCGATCAACCGCTTCGCATTCCGCTATATACGGCTCCCATGCCGCCTCGGGGATCTTCTCGATTTCGGGATGCGATACGTAGCTCTTCCAGTCGTCAATATCCTTGATGACGGTGAGCTCCGCCGTGTGAATCGGGTACATTCCCGGCTGACCGGGAGCCCATTCCATGGTGATTCCCCATTTGTTGACCGATCTACCCGATTCCGGGGCAGGGTTGTTCAGGAAATCAGAGACAGGGTTGCTCATTAGAAGATGCAGGAACTCGTACTGGTTGACAAAGCGATCGGGGTGGCCGCCGGTCATGACCTCGTGGAGGTTCTGTTTTCTGGTAAGCATGATCGATCCTTCGGATTAATTGATGGATACTCCCTTTCTCCCAGTGAAGCCATTATCCGAAAGGCACTGACCTAGACGCTCCAACACATGTTTGAAGGCGCTTGAACATATAGTCGCAACGATGGTGAAAACTCTGCGGGAACCTGCGGATTTAGGCTGTTACCGCCGACGGCGCGCTCGGGTCGAGCAACTTGGTGGCCGATACGCTCCCAACCGAGGAGTAGAACAGCCTCAGCTTGTTGGTGATCGCGCTGATGACAGGCCCCTGGAAGACATTGGGAGAGGCCACGAAGCCTATCTCGATCTTGTACGGCTCCTGCATCGGGACCGCAGTCGTTTCATCTGGAACGTTGAACTCGAGGTTTATGCCGGGAACGAAGGTTATCGCGTCGCCCGACTTGCACATCTGGATCCTGAAGGAACTGTCCGATGTGGAGACGAAGATCCTGTCGGATCCGAAGACATGGGAGATCACCTTCTCCATGTCGCCCTGCGACGAGACCGCCAGAGGCTGTGAGCGCACCTCCGCCTTGGTCAGGTACTTCTTCTTGGCAAGCTTGGAACGCGAGGACACGAGGACGAAATCGTACGTCTGCATGAAGGGGAAATACTCGTATCCCGCCTTGGACAGGCGCTCGATCATCGCGGCGTTCGATTCCCCGAACGGCTCGAAGAGAGCCAGCATCCCCAAGGTCACATCGTCGGTGTCCGATTTGGCAGCCTCGAGGAGCGCCTGTTCGATTTCCGAGTTCGGACGCTGGAAGAACCTCGTGTTCGAGAACAGCGAGCCGGCTCCGTCCGCCATCGGGTAGAAGAGAGGGGTGTCGAAGGCTATTGAGTTGCAGTACATCGTCAGCAACGCGGATTTGGCCTGCTCCAAGTCGCCGGAAAGCGTGCGTATCTCTCCTCGGAGGACCTTCTCGTCCTCCAGAAGCCTCTCCACGGATTCCAGGATGTGAGAGCCGATATAGGAGAGGGAGATCCTGTTCGTGTCCCTGATGAAGAGCTTGCAGCCAAGCGCCCCCTCGAGAGCCGTCATCGTCCTGCTTATCCCCTGGGGAGTCATGAAGTTCTTCTCGGCGGTGGCGCTCAGGGAGCCGAGTTTGGCCACGTCTAGGAAATAGCGAAGATGGTCTGTCTGCATGGTCTCTCCCCTTGCCTTTAATCCTGTTCAGAAAACGCCGCCTTCCCGCCACTCGAATAGAGAGCAGCGGGAAGGCTGTGTATTGGGACTAGAAAGGAAGGTGTAGTCCTCGTTCCAGAGTTGTCTGGTGCACATATTTTACAAAGGCAAATACCCCTACCTATCTGTGGGTGGTTACCCGTAAGCATCTGGCACTACTAGGCTACAGCCTCTCCTTCAGCACGGAGTTTCTCGATCTTGCGATCGCTCTTCACGAAGATGAGGATGACGAGACCAGCGATGATGGCGAGCGGGGCTAGGATGAACTGGGCATTGACCTGCCAGCCTGCCTGCGCGACGAGGGAGGTGGCTGCGTAAGTTCCGATGGCCTGGCCTAGTCCCGCGAAGAACGACATCGTCGTCAGGGCAAGGTCGGTCTTTTTGGGATCGAGCGCAAGCAATGGGATTAGGACCCTAGTGGTGGTCGGGACAGCACCGCTGCAGACTCCTAGGATGATGCAGAACACCCAGGGGCCGATTATGTCGCTGCCAGTGGTGAACGCGATGGTGGCTAGCATGACTCCAAAGACCAGATAGCAACCTACCGTAAGGGCCTTGGCGCATTTCCTGGTTTGCGCAACAGAACCAAGGATGATGCCCGCCGGGATGCTGATGATGGCCGCAACGTTGGGAAGCATTGAGGAATCGAAGACGGACAGGCCCTTCGCCTCCTGAAGGAAGGTCGGATACAGGGAATTGACGTTGCCCACATAGTCGTAGGTCCACGCGCAGAAGACAACGGCGACGGCGATGGCCATTCCCACGAAGAGCTTTCTCGAGCTCTTCGACTCAGCGGCAGCGTTCTGCTGCTCGAGCACGTTCTCGTTGACCTTCGGGAGCTTCAGGAAAACGGCAATGACGATGATGGCGATGATCTCGAGAGCGATTGACACCATCCAGATCGCCCTCCAGCCTGCAGCGTCGAACACGATCGGGGCCACGAAGAATGCCGCGATCGTCGCGACGGGAACGCACTGGGAGAAGATTCCCATTGCAAGGCCTTGGCGGTTGGATGGAAAGATCCTCGGCATTGCGTTGGGACACATGACATGCATGGCTCCGTATGCAGCGCCCTCGATGATGCGCGAGACCATGAACAGGACTCCGCTTGTGGCGACCGAGCCAATCGCAGTGCCGATGAGCATGATGATGCATGCGCCGAGGATGGCGGTTTTGACTCCTAGCTTCTGCATGATGATCATGCCGGGGTACGCAAGGACGACGACTGCAAGCGAGTACGCCGACATGATCAGTCCGATGCTCGCGGAGTCAAGCGCATAATCAGCGCCGATGTAGGTGAGTACTGACGACGCCTTGAACAGGTTGAAGGCTGCGACGCAACTGAAGAAGAACAATGCTACGAAGCTGAGCCATCTCTCTTTATCGTTGAGCTGGCGATCTTGAACGCCAAAAGAACTAATGGTCATGATCCCTCCTTTTGGATATTGGATTAGCCAATTCCTGGATCAAACGTCTCCAGCAGCACAAACCGTGAAGCTCATGAGGCTTCACGGCACTGGGAGAAGTGCCGCCTGGAAAATGCATGACCCGAGAATGACTGCTTTCCACAAATCCAACTATGAAGCTAGGAGGGCAAAGTGGTCTCGAATGAAATATTTAATCCGCTTAAACTTAATGTTTCCTTGATGTGGCATCGGGAATGCCGTGATTCGGAGGTATTTATGCTCGAACGAAACTTACGAAGTGAAATGTACTGACAAGGCTGTTGGTACTGAGGCGATATTTTGGTAGTAAGCCTGCCGATATTTTGTTGTCGAGTCTTTCGCTGCATGCGACGGGACCACGTACGGACGGGACCACGTACGTTCTTTTCTTTACGGTTATGACACAATAATTCAGATTCGATTCAGAGTTTGGTATTAATCTGATTGTCGAGATGGGAGATCGATATAGACGATGTGATCACTTGGCCCCTTGAACAGCGACCTCCCCACCCCCTTTCACTGTTATCGAGGCTGACTTCCATCTCCTTTGATCGTGCGGCGCTCGTGTCTTGATCACACGGCGCCGCATTTTTTTCGTGGGCCTTCCGTAGACCTCTCCTTCTTGAATGCCCGCCGTAGCCTCCGCCCTTTGCGCCTCGCGCGCATAGGCTGCAACGTGGAGAACGCCAAAAGAACGCCCATGGGCACCGTGCTCCCTGCAGGGATGCTGGTGACCATGGGCGTTCGGCATTAGGGGCGGAGGCGGTCCGCCAGGCTATGTGGAGAAAACTTTCATCTGCTAGCAGCAGCCTCCTCCTCCACCGCAGCAGTCTGCGTCGGAGGAGACGTCCGGTGCGTTTCCGCAGCCCGAGTACGGGCCGAAATGCTGCGAGCGATCGCCGTAGATCTTGAAGTACTTCCCGAAGCGGGTGTCCTGGACGAAGGAGCACGAGTTTCCGCACACATCGAGACGCAGATCCTTGAAGAAGCGGTGGTGGTCATCGAGATCGAAGTAATTCTCGCACCCCTCTATGCCGCCCAGATAGATCGCGGTCTGCCCGTACTCCTCGCAGATATCCTCGACGGTGTCGGGAAGCTTGAAGGCGCGGATGGTGCGCGACGTGTACTGGATATTGCCGATGATCCTCTCGATCTCAGGATTGTCGATAGTCGCAGCGCGGCTCTCCATGTAACGGAAGTCGGCCCAACCGCACTTCGCCATCAGACGGCGGAAGTCCTCTATGTACAGCGCTCCGCCGAGGCATTCGGAGACGAGAAGCGGGTTGGAGTTGATGTCGTCGGGGACGCGCCTGTCGGCGAAGATGTCGCTGAAGTACAGCTCGCCGCCGATCTTGAGGACACGCCAGATCTCGGAGAACACTGCCTCCTTGTCGGGGGAGAGGTTGATGACGCAGTTCGAGATGACGACGTCCACGGAATTGTCCTCGATGCCGATCTCGTCCAGGGCCTCGATGTACCCCTGCTTGAACACGACGTTGTCGTAGCCCCATTCCTTCGCCATCTGCTCGTGGTACTTTTCGGCCACGGCGATCTGATCGGCGTTCATGTCGACGCCGATGACCTTGCCGTTCGGGCCGACCAGCTTCGATGCCAGATAGACGTCACGGCCGGTGCCGCAGCCTAGATCGAGCACGGTGCAGCCCTCAAGCGCGGGAGGCAGGGGCGAGCCGCAGCCGTAGAACCTGGACGTTATCTCCTCCGGGATCTTCTCAAGCACCACCTGGATGTACTCCGGCATGCTCTCGGGGCCGCACGAGCAGGTGTTGGTCGCCATCTCGCCATGCTCTTTCATGGTAACGTTGCTGTAGTACTCTTTGATTTCCTCACGTGAAATGGCCATGCTGTTGCTTCCTCTCTGCGATTTGCTTCCATCTGAAAATATGCGTTCGGGTTAACTGGTCTTCTGTCGGATCTGACTGACTCGGTGGTTCTTGATCGACTGGTCTCTCGACTGGTCTCCGATTCGCCCCTGTCGGCCCGGCGAGTCGATGTCGGCCGCTCGCCATCCCGATCTGCCTAGTTGCAAACAACCCGCAAGCCCCTCCTGGCATAGCAGGTCGCAGCAGAGCTATGTGAGCTTGTCCTCTATCTCCAAGGTCTTGGCCTGCGGGCAGCCACAGGCTTCGTCGGCAGCCATGCCGCGCATGTGCAGCGGACAGAGCAGGTAGTTGTAGCACAGTGCCGCCAGCGCCCCTCCGACGAGCGGTCCGAGGATGTAGACGATGCATGTCTCAAGTCCGTTGGTTCCGAAAGCCACCGCGTCCCATCCGACGATGCAGGCCCAGAGGCGAGGCATCATGTCGCGAGCCGGGTTGAGACCGGCATCGGTCAGCGGACCTACGACGTTGATGATGATGGTGACCGTGAGACCGATGAAGAGCGGAGCGAGCGCACGCGGCGCACGGCCGACGTTCTCGGTGCTGGTGATCGAGAAGATGACCAGCACGAGGATGAACACGCCGATGCCTTCGGCGAAGGTGGCCGTGCCGTAGGTGATCGCGGCGTCGGAGTTGTTCGGGTAAAGCTCGATCCAGATGCTGGCGGCCGATCCGATCTCAGCGGTGCTCATGGTCGTTCCGGTGGAGGCCAAGTTCAGGGCGACGCTGTCTGCGAACAGCCCCCACAGAGCGGCGGCGGCGATGAATGCGCCTGCGCACTGCCCGATCAAATAGATGGGAAGCTCCTTCCATTTCATACGCTGCGCAATGCACATGGCGACGGATACGGCTGGGTTGAAGTGCGCCGCCGATAGGTTTCGTGTGATGAAAATTGCGATGGCGATGGCGATTCCCCATACGATCCCGACCTGTCCAGGCCCGGTTAGCGATCCATAGAGAGTCGCCGTCGCGACGGCGCCGATGCCGCAGAAGCACATCAGGAACGTGCCTATGAGCTCACCGGCAAAATGTTTTACGTTTTCCATAAGTCCATAAAAACCTTTCTCTCGCAGCGATCGGAACGGAGAAGGGGCTGGAGACCATGCGAAAACCTTCGTTCGAGAGCCATGTTGGAAACTCTCGGCATCAAGATATTCGCGATTACTAGACTATATCCAGTATTTGTATCTCACAATAATTGTTCGGAGAAAGGCAGGGTACTCCGGGGAGTTCTTTCTGAAAATACTTGATATAGTCTTAATGTTGACTAAAACTTATATTAGCGAGATTAATTGACAGAACGTCATGTCTTGCGGTGGGCGAGACTGGCATCGCGACTGAATTGCGCGGCGCGGTAGGGGTCGAGTTGCGTTTGCGTATGGAGTCGGGCGAGATCTGATGATTCCCTGGTTCATTGCGCGTGATTCCCGCATATGTATGGAGGAGAAAGATGGAGGAGACGGGCAAGAGGGTTCGCGAGCTTGTGGAGAAGAGCTTCATCGGGGATGGCCTGGCCGACGAGGAGATGGAGTTCCTCTACGGAATCGACCCCTGGTCGGCCGATGCCTACTACATCAGGTGGGCCGGCAACGAACTTTCGATGAGGGCGACCGACGGTAAGGCCGAAATCCACGCGCAGATCGGACTTAACGGCACGCCGTGTCCTAAGAACTGCCAGTTCTGCTCTTTTGCGGTATGCAATGGGGTTCGCGAGGGTGTTCTCGAGACGTCCGAGCAGGAGGTCCGCGACTATGCCAGGGCCTACGAGGATTCCGGCGCCAACCTGATCCTTCTTCTGTGCACAGCGTCCTATCGCTTCGACAGGCTCGTCGAGATGGTCGAGATCACTCGTGAGGTTATCTCCCCCGAGCTGCCCCTGCTCGTGAACTCGTTCGATCTTGATCTCACGCAGGCCAAGCGGCTGAAAGCCGCCGGTGCCGACGGCGCGTACCACGCTGTCCGCATGGGGGAGGGTGTGGTCACCGGGATCCCCATCGAGACCCGGCTGCAGACCATTGCCAACCTGCGCGAGGCGGGCCTCAGCCTTTCCACTTGCGTAGAGCCTGTCGGCCCCGAGCACACTCCCAGGGAGATCACCGAGAAATCGCGGATCTGCATGAATACGCACGCCAACTCTTCCGGAGTCGGCAGGCGAATTACCGTGCCAGGCACCATGTTAGAGCGTCATGGCATGAACCCCGACATCGTCAACTCGCTCTACATAGCGGTCTATCGGCTGGCGACCGGCCTCAAGCCAGGACTCAACTGCGCCGTGGCGTCGCCTCTCTCGGCGGCTTCGGGCGCGAATCTCGTATGGGCTGAGGTTGGAACCAACCCCCGCGACCTGGTGCGGCGCACCGAGGAGGGTGGTAGGGGCGAGAACATAGAGTTCTGCAGGAAGGTCTACTTCAACGGGGGTTGGGAAATTCTTGAGGGTCCTTCCCAGGGGTGGAGGCTGTAGATCCGTGTCCGTTCTTCCGGAAACCGTCCTGAAGGGAGACGGGTACAGGAGGGTGACAACCTCACGGGAGCTGCTCTTCATGTCCCTGCCCGTCGCCGGCTTCGTCTCTGGGAACCTTGTGGGATGGAGCAAGGTCTGCAACTATTGGTTCTCCCCGATTCTCAAAATCATCGGCCCGGTGCCTTCCGCCGCGTGGCTTCCGATTGCCGTCGCGCTCATGCCGACCTTGCGCGCGGCCGGGTTGTTCCTGATCGCAACGGCGGTATGGTTCCCGCTCACGTTGGGTTCTGTGACGGGTTGAATACGACGGGTGGGACGGGCCGGGATGATCGTGGCCCGTCCTGGATTGGCATGCCGTGTCGAACCGGCGATGGCCCCCGGCCACCGTCGGTTTACTGGCGGTGACGGCGGGTCGGCGGTGGCCACCGCCCGCGCGCTCGTTAACGAACCCGCGCTGCTTATAGCCGACGAATCCACCAACGATCTCGATGCCGAAAACGCAGAGACGATTCAGATCCCCATGATATCGCGCTCGATGAGGTCGCAGATTCCGGCGACATCATCGAGCGAGAAGCAGCACAGATCTCGCGATCGCGCCATTTCGCTCATCCTGTGGATGTCGGTGGCGACCGCGATCGTATCCTGCGACTCGAGCACGCCCGGTCTCTCCCAGGCCTGCTTGTCTGCGGGGTTTCCGACTCTGAAAAGGTCGATCGCGGGCGCTCCCGCATGTCTGAAGCCCTCTATGACGACGATGTCGACGTCGTTCATTCGATTGATGATCTCGGGGTAGTCCAGCTCGCGGTCGAGACGCTTGATCTCGGCCATCTTGTCGGGGGAGGCGACGATCGTGTGGATGGCTCCCGCCTGCGCGTGCCTCCAAGAATCCTTTCCGGGGATGTCGATGTCGAACCCCTTGTAGCCGTGGTGTTTGACGGATCCGACAGAATGCCCGCGAGAGGCCAGCTCGGCGATGATCTTCTCCACGAGAGTGGTCTTGCCGGACCCGCTCTTCCCCACGAACGCGACCGCTGGGGTGGCGGCTCGCCTTGCACCCGAAGCTTCCATGCGAACTTGCCCTCCGATGTGGATTTGACTGCGAGACCCGACGATAAGACGACCTCGGATCGTTTCGAGTCCGATCTGTGATTCGACAACGAGATGGTATCGCATCATCCCGCTTCGTGCTCGGCGAAGACCCCGCCATAGACTGACGAGTCCCCTGTCAAAGAGCGCCTTAACCTTACCGCCGATAAGTTCTGCGTCGCTAAAAGT
>CAZPAN010000014.1:0-5650 GCA_964584585.1 uncultured Coriobacteriaceae bacterium
AGAGGCACGGGGTCGAGATGATCGGCTGCGACCTTGAGGCCATCGAAAGGGGGGAGGACCGCAAGGCGTTCGCGAAGGCGATGTCCGAGATAGGGCTGGAGTGCGCCCGCAGCGGATACGCTTACAACGTCGACGACGCGCTCGGGCTCTCCGAGAAGCTGGGGTTTCCGCTGGTGCTGCGCCCCTCCTACACGCTGGGCGGCGCCGGAGGCGGCATCGCCTACAATCGCCAGGAGCTCGTCGAGATCGTAAGGCAGGGCCTCGATCTCTCGCCTGCAGGAGAGGTTCTGGTGGAGGAGTCGATCATCGGGTGGAAAGAGTACGAGATGGAGGTCATGCGCGACCGCGCCGGCAACGCCATCGTCATCTGCTCAATAGAGAACTTCGACGCTATGGGCGTGCACACCGGTGACTCGATCACTGTGGCGCCCTCCCAGACGATGACCGACATCGAGTACCAGCGCATGAGGGTCGCCTCTCTCGCGATCCTCGAGAAGATCGGAGTGGAGACCGGCGGCTCCAACGTGCAGTTCGCCGTCAACCCGCGCGATGGGCGCATGATTGTCATCGAGATGAACCCCAGGGTATCCCGATCCTCGGCGCTCGCGTCGAAGGCAACGGGGTTTCCGATCGCTAAGGCTGCGGCCAAGCTCGCCGTTGGATACACCCTCGACGAGATTACCAACGACATCACCAATGCCACTCCGGCCTGTTTCGAGCCGACGATCGACTACGTCGTGGTCAAGGTGCCGAGATTCGCCTTCGAGAAGTTCAAGGGCGCCGACGAGACGCTAACCACTCGTATGAAGGCGGTGGGAGAGGTGATGGCGATAGGTCGCACCTTCGACGAGGCGCTCGGCAAGGCGATGCGCTCTCTAGAGAACGGTCGTGACGGTCTGGGATGCGACGGCCACGACAGCTTCGACGAGGAAGAGTTCGCGACGATGCTGTCCACGCCCACCGAACGTCGCATCTACTACATGATCGAAGCTCTGCGGCGAGGCATGGGTGTCGATGAGATATCGTCCCTGACGAGCATCGACCCGTGGTTTGTCTCGCGGCTTGCCCATATCGTGGCGGTAGAGCGAATGGTGGAAGACCATGGGCTTGACGGGCTTTCGGCAAGAGACATGCGCATCGCCAAGCAGACGGGGCTTTCCGACAGGCAGATCGCCTTCCTTGCCGGCGAGTACGATTCCGACCATCTGGATTCAAAGACCGTCGAGGCGGCCGAGGCGAGAGTTCGTTCCCGCAGGAAGGCCCTCGGCGTGCTCCCCACGTTCAAGACCGTCGACACCTGCGGCGCCGAATTCGAGTCGACGACCCACTACCATTACAAGACCTACGAGGACGAGGGAGAGGTGGGTCCCTGCGACAAGCCCAAGGCGATGATCCTGGGCGGCGGCCCCAACCGCATCGGCCAGGGGATCGAGTTCGACTACTGCTGCGTGCATGCGAGCTACGCGCTTGCCGAGATGGGGTACGAGACCATTATGGTGAACTCGAACCCCGAGACCGTCTCCACCGACTACGACACTTCCGACAGGCTCTACTTCGAGCCGCTCACCTTCGAGGACGTTATGGACGTTGTCGAGGCCGAGAAGCCCGACGGGGTGGTAGTGACTCTCGGCGGGCAGACCCCGCTCAAGCTGGCGCGGGCGCTGGAGGCCGCCGGCATCGAGATACTCGGCACCAAGCCCGATTCGATCGATCTCGCCGAGGACAGGGAACGCTTCTCCGTGCTTCTCGATGAGATGGGGATCTCCTACCCGCCGGCTGGAGTGGCCAGTTCCTTCGACGAGGCGGTGGAGGTGGCGCACAGGATCGGATTCCCGCTGCTTGTGCGCCCTAGCTATGTCCTCGGCGGCCGGGGGATGATGATCGCTTATGATGCCGACTCCCTCAAGCGCTACATGGCCCAGGCCGTGCGCGTCTCCCCCGACATGCCGATCTATCTTGACAAGTTCCTGGAGAGCGCGGTGGAGCTGGACGTCGATGCTCTCTGCGATGGCGAGCAGGTCTACATCGGAGGCGTGATGGAGCATATCGAGGAAGCCGGGATCCACTCCGGGGACTCCGCCTGCTGCACGCCCCCGTTCTCGGTCTCCGAGGAGATCCACCAGCGTCTATGCGAAATCACCCGCGAGCTCGGGCTGGCGCTCGGGGTGCGCGGTCTGATGAACATCCAGTTCGCGGTGAAGGACTCGACGATCTATGTGATCGAGGTCAACCCCAGGGCATCGCGCACCGTCCCGTTCGTCTCGAAGGCTACCGGGGTGCCGCTGGCCAAGTGCGCGGCGATGGTGATGGCCGGACGCTCGATCTCCAGCCTCGACCTGCCGCCCGACGACAGGCTGCCCGATCGTTTCTCCGTGAAGGAGGCCGTCATGCCGTTCGGGCGTTTCCCGGGCGCCGACTTCGTGCTCGGCCCGGAGATGAAGTCCACCGGCGAGGTTATGGGCATCGCTCGCGACTTCCCGGCCGCCTACGCCAAGACGGCGCTTGCGATCGACTACTCGCTGCCCACATCGGGACGCGCCTTCGTCTCGGTCTGCGACCGCGACAAGCGTGCGATCATCTCGATCGCTCACGACTTGCACAAGCTCGGGTTCGAGATCGTCTGCACCTCCGGAACCGCGCAGTCGCTAAGGGCGAGCGGCGTGCCTGCGACCGTAGTGAACAAGTACCATGAGTCCAGGCCCAACATCGGCGACTTGATCGCTGACGGGGAGATCGACTTGATCATCAACACCCCGTTCGGGCGGAAGACTCGTTCCGACGGGTATCTGCTTCGGGCCGATGCGGTGCGGTATTCGATCTGCTACGTCACGACGATCTCGGCTGCTCAGGCACTCGTCAACGCGATAGAGGCGGTGCAGGAGAGCGGTCTTGCCGAGGGCAGGCTGGCACCGGTATGTCTCCAGGATCTCGACAGGTACGACATGAGAGTTTCCCGGGGGCCGGCGAGCGCCGACGCTTCGGCCGACTCATCGAGCGCGGGCGCAGGGTCCGGCTCATCTGGGGGTGATTCCGAGTGAGCGATGCGGGAGGCTGCTGCTGTGGCTCGGTGGCCGGGAGGGCCGACGCTCGCGACGTGGGCGTCTCGCCCAAGATGGTCGACGAGAGCGCACAGATCGTGTCCAACGAGCGGATAGCCGAGTCGATCTGGCGGATCGACATGCTCTCGCCCACGATCGCGAGGACGGCCGAACCCGGGCAGTTCGTGCACATGCGCATCCCCAACCTCGACGGCCATGTGCTGAGGAGACCCTTCTCGATCGCCGATTGGGATCGCGAGGCCACTACGATCTCGGTGATCTACCAGACCGTCGGAGTCGGTACCCGAAAGCTCACCGAGGCTCTGCCTGGCGATTCCACGAAGCTGATCGGCCCGATCGGCAGAGGCTGGTCTGTTCCCGGTGGTATCTCGAAGGCGCTGCTGGTATGCGGAGGGGTTGGGGTTGCGTCCCTGGCGATGCTGGCCCGCCAGCTTGCCGATGCGGGCGTCGATGTCAGGTGTCTCATCGGCGCAACAACGGCAGCCAGGCTGGTCGGCGTGGATCTTGCCGAGGACGGCGTGGATGTGCGCGTGGCCACCGACGACGGATCGCAGGGGCACTGTGGTTTCTGCACCGAGCTGATACCAGATGCCGCCGAGGGCGCGGGCTATGTCGCGGTCTGCGGACCGGGTCCGATGGAGGTCTCCGCGATGCGCGAGATCGCGGCGCTGCCCGCTGGGCTTCTCGCCGAAGACGTGCGGATGGAGGTCTCGCTGGAGCGCAGGATGGCCTGTGGGATAGGGGCCTGCCTTTCCTGTGTCGTCGACACTGTGGCGGGCCGCAAGCGCGCCTGCGTCGACGGGCCGGTTTTCGATGCATCGGAGGTGATCTGGTGAGTGCAGACGGAGGCGTCCGCCTGGCGGTGGAGATAGGCTCCCTCCATATGAAGAACCCTGTGACCACGGCTTCGGGGACGTTCGCATCGGGCAGGCAGTACAGCGAGTTCATGGATCTGAACTCGCTGGGCGCGGTGACGACCAAAGGTGTCTCCGAGAACCCCTGGGAGGGCAACGACGCTCCGCGTATAGCGGAGACTCCCAGCGGGATGCTCAACTCGATCGGGCTGCAAAACCCCGGAGTCGAGGCCTTCTGCGAGGGCGACCTCGCATGGCTGGCCGAAGTCGGGGTTCCGATAATCGTCAATGTCTCCGGGCATTCGGCTTCGGAGTTCGTCAGGGTCATCGAGCGTCTTGAGCGCGAGGAGGCGGTGGGTGCCTACGAGCTCAACATCTCCTGCCCCAACGTCGATGAGGGCGGGATGGCCTTTGGGGTCGACCCAGTGGCCGCGTCCGAGGTGGTCGGCGCCTGTAGGGCGGCCACCTCTCGCACGATCATCGTGAAGCTCACCCCGAACGTCACCGACATCGCCCGGATGGCCGGTGTGGCCCAGGAGGCCGGTGCCGATGCGGTCTCTTTGATAAACACCCTGCTCGGTATGGCGATAGACGCCAAGCGTCGAAGATCGGTCCTTGCAAGACGCTTCGGCGGCCTCTCGGGACCTGCGGTCAAGCCGGTGGCGCTTCGCATGGTTAACGAGGTCTACCGTGCCGTCGACATCCCGATAGTGGGGATGGGCGGCATATGCACCGGTGAGGATGCGATCGAGTTCATCCTCGCGGGCGCGACCGCTGTGGCCGTGGGCACCGCGAACTTCATGAACCCCCGGGCGTCGGCCGATGTGGCCGATGGCATCGAGAGATGGTGCGAAGAGCAGGGCGTGTATGATATTCAGGAACTGATCGGGGCCATAGGTTAGGGGGCAGGCATGATGGTCTCCGTCGAGGAAAGAGGGTTCGATCCCGCAGACCGCGTCATAGTCGCTCTGGACTGCGGCATGGAGCGGGCGCTCGAGCTCGCCGACGTGCTTTCCGGCCACGCCAGATGGGTCAAGGTCGGGATGCAGCTCTTCTATGAAGAGGGTCCCCGAGCCGTCCTTGCCTTCAGCGAACTGGGATTCAAGGTGTTCGTGGACCTCAAGCTCCACGACATCCCCCACCAGATCGAAGGCGCCGCCAGATCGGTCGCGATGACCGGCGCCGACATGATGACGATTCACGCCAGCGGAGGGGAGGCGATGATGGCCGCCGCGATGGAGGGCGTGTTTCGGGCCGCCTTCGAGACGGGACGCGAGGCGCCCTCGGTGCTCGCGGTGACGGTGCTCACCAGCATGGATGACGCTGCCCTCTCCTCGATAGGCATCGGATGCGGGGCGAAAGAGCAGGTCGGCAGGCTAGCCCGGCTCGCCTTGGCGGCGGGGGTGGACGGTGTCGTGGCCTCTCCGATGGAGTCCGCGATGCTTTCGGAGATCCTGGGTCCCGCCAAGCTGGTAGTCACCCCGGGGATACGCCCCGCAGGCGCAGACGCCGGCGATCAGTCGCGCATAGCCACACCCGCCTCGGCCTTTGCCAGCGGGTCGACCCATGTGGTCATAGGCAGGCCGATAACGCGGGCCGACGACCCTCTGGCCGCCTTCGATTCGATAATCGACGAGATACGAGACGCCTGTTAGGAGCCAAGATGAACGACAGCGACATCCTCAGCATCCTCAATGAGACCCAGGCCGTCAGACATGGGCACTTCATGCTGACCTC
>CAZPAN010000014.1:5750-19255 GCA_964584585.1 uncultured Coriobacteriaceae bacterium
TCAGCATCCTCAATGAGACCCAGGCCGTCAGACATGGGCACTTCATGCTGACCTCGGGTAGGCACTCCGACACCTATATCCAGTGCGCGAGGGTTCTCGAGGATCCGGCGCTCACGATGAAGCTCGCTGAGGAGGCGGTCTCTCGCCTTCCGGAGGATATGGAGATCGACATCGTGGCATCCCCTGCGGTTGGCGGCATCCTCTTCGGGTTCGCCGCAGCGCTCTCCCTCGGCGTGAAGATGATCTTCTCCGAGCGCAAGGACGGGACCATGGCCTTCCGCCGCTCCTTCGAGGTTCCCAAGGGGGCCAGGGTGCTTGTAGCCGAGGATGTCGTGACCACGGGATCGTCCGTGCTAGAGGTCTGCGATCTGGTCGAGGAGGCCGGCGGCGAGGTGGTCGGCGTGGTGTCTCTGATCGACAGATGCTCGGGGCGCGTGTTCGATCAGCCGTTCTATCCGCTGCTCGAGCTCCCTGCCCCTTCGTGGGAACCTGGTATGTGCGATTTGTGCAAGCAGGGGGTGGAGATCCACTCTCCGGGCAGCCGTCGGCTATAATCTCGCATCTGGGCCGCGCTGGCCGAATAACAAGCCCCCTCCGTGACTATGGTGGTACCCTTTGTAACGCCATGCCGCGTTCTGTGCTTTCACGTGGAGAAGTTCCCAACATCGTAGTTGAAGAGGGATGGCTGCGCCCTCGGTGGGGCTTGGAACGGGGACGGACGTGACGAGGTGCGCGCTTAAGCGTTGTGCGCGCCCCTGTCCTGGGAGGCTTGGACCGTTGGGATCATGACGAAAGGTAAGGTTTGACATGGCACTTCCGAATCAGACCGATGAGGAGAGGAAAGCAGCTCTGGCGAAGGCTGCGGAGGCGAGGCATGCTCGCGCCGAGCTGAGGGCCAAGATCAAAGAGGGCAAGATCACCGTCGAGGAAATCCTGACCACTGAGGGCGATCCCGTGGTCGACAAGCTCAAGGTCAAGGACATGATCGCCTCCCTGCCCGGATACGGTAAAGCCAAGGTCGCCAAGGTCATGGACGAACTCAACATTTCCGAAAACCGCAGGATCAAGGGTCTCGGCACCCGTCAGCGCGCCGACCTCATCGAGAGGTTTTCGGGCAGGTAGCGGATGCCTGGCAGGCTCTTCGTCATCTCCGGGCCGTCGGGAGTCGGCAAGGGAACTCTGGTGAGACGGGTGATGCAATGCCGAGATGGGATCTGGCTTTCCGTCTCGGCCACCACCCGTCCCATCAGAGCCGATGAGATCGCCGGCGTTTCCTATATCTATCTTTCAGACAGAGCCTTCGACGATGAGGTGGCCAGAGGAGGCTTCCTGGAATGGGCGAAGGTGCACGACAGCCGATACGGGACGCTTCGAGCTCCGGTGGAGGAGAAGCTCTCCCAAGGTCTTGACGTAATGCTTGAGATCGACCCGCAGGGCGCCATTCAGGTGAGGGACAACTTTCCCGACGCCATCCTCGTCTTCATAAAGCCTCCCAGCTTCGAGGAGCTTCGGAGGCGATTGGTTGGACGCGGCACCGAGACCCCCGAGCAGGTGGAGAGCAGGCTCGAGACCGCCAAGCTTGAGCTAGCGCAGGAGCACTGCTACAATTACTCGCTTGTCAACGATGAAATCGAGAGGGCAACAGCCGAGCTTCTCTCGGTGATTGAGGAGAACAGTTAACGGATGTCCATCATAGACCAGCATATCGACGCCCTGCTCGAGAAGACGGATAACGATAAGTATCTCCTGTGCGTCATGACCGCCAAGCGCGCACGAGACATCAACGACATGATGCGGGGTCAGCGTGACCGCGCCCTGGCAGCCCAGACCGTGGCGGAGATCTCCCGGTTCTCCGAGACCAAGCCCCTGTCTCTTGCGATGGAGGAGGTCGAGAGGGGAGACCTGGGATGCGTTGAGGAGAGCACTTCCTAGGGCCAGTCGATGGCGACACCCGTCTTCTTGGTCCACTACCACGAGGTGGGCCTCAAAGGCCATAACCGCTCGTCGTTCGAGCGGCAACTGATCCATAACATACGTTTCGCCTGCGAGGGTATGCCGATCGGGAGGATAAGCAGGATCTCCGGACGCATACTCGTGCCCTTGGATCGCGAAGCGTTCGACGGCGAGCTGCCCGTGGGTGCTCCTTCTGCGCGAAAGCTGGGCGCACCTGAGGTGCAGCAGGTCTTCGACAGGCTGCGCATCGTCCCTGGAATCGCTAGGGTCTCACTCGGATGGCGGACCAACAGGGATCTCGACGACATCTGCCGCCTCGCCCTTGAGGTGCTTCTCGACTGCGAGCCTAGGGGCTCGTTCAAGGTCGACGCCAAGCGCTCCAACACGGATTTTCCGATCGACTCGATGGAGATGAACCGCCGGGTGGGGAGCTATCTGCACGAGGCCGTTCCCGAGGCGGCCATCCGCATGGAGGACCCCGACGTCGTCGTTCACGTTCACGTGATCCAGGGGAGCGCCTACGTCTATGCCAGCAGCGCCCCGGGCGTGGGAGGGCTTCCCGTGGGGTGCTCCGGGAAGTTCGTGATGCTGCTCTCAAGTGGCATCGATTCCCCGGTGGCGATGTGGAGACTCATCCACAGGGGGGCGGTCGCGGTGGCCCTGCATTTCTCCGGGGCGCCCGAGACAGACGATTCCTCCGAGTATCTGGTGCGTGACATCTGCGACGTTCTGGCTCCGATCGGCGGGGTCAGGAGGCTTTGCATCGCCAGGATCGGGACCTATCAGCGACGGATATCCGATGCCGTCCCGCCAAGGCTGCGGGTGGTCTTCTTCCGCAGGCTGATGTTTGCGGTGGCCAACGAGCTGGCTCGCCGGGAGCGCTGCAAGGCGATGGCCACGGGCGAGTCGCTGGGACAGGTGGCCTCGCAGACGATGGAGAACATCATGGCCGTCGACGAGGTGGCCGAGATCCCGGTGTTCAGGCCGCTCATAGGGTCGGACAAGCAGGAGATCATCACGCTCGCCCGAAAGATCGGGACCTACGATCTCTCGATACGGGCTTGCTCCGACTGTTGCACGCTCTTTCTACCTGAAAGCCCCGAGACCCACGCCGATCTCGAGGAGGTCGCGAGGCTCTCGGAGGGCATGGACATGGAAGCCTGGGCCCACGAGATCTGCGACGATATCGAGGTCGTCAGATACCGCTGCTGCACGAGTTCCTGGTAGGGGCGGCAGCCGGTTGCGTCAGGCCGGGTGGCGTCGCGAGAGTGCGTCGGCTTTTCGAGCTTGGCGGCGGCCCTGCTTCGGTAGATCACTCCCCTCGGCGCTATGTTGCCGCCATCTTTCTGGGATCTGAACCCAGACCCCGCTTACAACCCCTTTCGGAACCCCGGTTTGAATATGGCTAGGATCTGGTTAGGCCGGGGTTTGGAAAGCTCGCTCCGATGGTTTGGAACCTCCCTCTAGCATCGTCTTCGTGAATTGAAGACGGCGCCGAAGGGGGTTTCACATGGATTTGAGAAGCGTGGACCATGGCGGATCCGAGGAGGGGAAGTGGGCTAAGCTGACGAGGATGGCGCAGGTGCGCGGCATCTCTCCGAACGCTCTGAAGGCGGCCGTCGTGATAGCTGCGGTGATCCTCGTGGTGACGGTAGCTAGGTGCGTCCCGTTCGAATCGGGAGGTTCGTTCTCGATAGACTCGTCTGCGGTGACAGAGGTTACCGAAGAGATCGATTCCGAGTCTGACTCCGATGATCAGACCGCAGTGGCGTCAGAGATCGTTACTGTGCACGTGACCGGGGCCGTCGCGCTTCCCGGGGTCTACTCTCTTTCCGAAGGTGATCGGGTGCTCGATGCGGTCGAGGAGGCGGGCGGGTTCGCCGAAGGGGCGAGCCAGGCGTCGGTGAACCTCGCCCGCGTGCTCTCCGATGGGGAGCAGGTGCATATCCCCACTCAGGAGGAGGTAGATTCAGGGCAGTATCAGACCTCGGATTCCTCCGGATCCTCCGGCTCGTCTCTCATCAACATCAACACCGCGACAGCGGACGAGCTCGATACGCTGCCCGGCATCGGTCCGGCCACGGCGGCGAACATCATCTCCTACAGGGAGGAGAACGGAGGCTTCGACAGTATCGAGGAGATCAAGGAGGTGAGCGGGATCGGCGATGCGAAGTACGCTCAGATCGCCGATCTGATATGCGTATGAGCGTCGGAGGCGCCGAAGACGGAGGTGCCGAAGACGGAGGCGTCTCGACGGGCGGAGGCGCATGCAAGGGCCGCAGTGCCTACGCGAGCCGGGAGGGTCCTGCCTGCGGTGCCTCGTCGGGTCAGGGCGGGCCTGCGGACCACGGTGCCTCCAAATGGCGAGGAGGTCCTGTAGATGGTGTCGCTGCGGGTCGCGGAGCTGCTTACAGGCTCTTCGGGGCCATGCAGGGAGACGGGGTGGAGGACCGGCGCCCGAAGCGTCCGTCGCTCCCGTTCCTGCTGATACCGGCGGCTGCGATGTGGTTGGCGATGATGCTGGCCGAGTCGGCCTGCCTGGGAATGTTTGCGGGGGAGGACGTCTGGGTCTCCCTGCTGGGGACCTCTTCTACCACCGCATGGTCTGGGTCGCTGCTCGTCTCCGCCCTGCTCTTCGTCTTGATCTCGCTCGCCGTGCCAGTGGTCTTCGCTTGCTGCGGCAGGTTGACAGGAGCGGTTGCGAGAGCGGTCCAGTCGATCCCGCTCGCGATCGCGGCCTCCGTGGCTGCCGTGTTGGGATTTGCGCTCGGAATGGTCTGCTGGGGCGGGGTGCTGGACTCGGTGGGCTCTATCCATGATGCCGAGGGCCCCTGGATCGTGGATGTCACCTCCGATCCCTCCTCGTCTCAATATGGGTGGAGGTCGTCCGGGTCGGCGCGCTCTGCCGATGGAGTGTCTGCCGATGTGCGGATCTACTGGGACGCTGAGCTCGATCCGCTTCCCTACGGGTCCCGTTTCGTCGTGGACTCGAATCCCAATCCGATCGACCCTTCCTCACGATGGCTTTTCCAAAGCGGCATTTCTGCGACGTTTAGCATCGGCGAGGTGGAGGAGTGGGGGTGGACCCCGGGTGTCGTTGGGCTTCTGGGGTCGGTGCGCCAGGAGTGCATGGAGATCATCATGGGAAACCCCGGCGAGGGGGCGGCGCTTCTTGCGGGGGTTGTGCTGGGGAACGCGTCGGGGATGGAGGGAACCGACGCCGAGGCGGATTTTCGCACGACTGGCCTGACTCACCTGATCGCGGTCTCCGGCGGACATATGGCGGTGGTCGCGATGCTGACCTCGTGGGTCCTTTCCGCAGCACGCATCTCGCGGGGTAGGTCGACCGTGGTTCTCGGGGCGCTGATCTGCGCCTATCTTGTTCTCACTGGGATGCAGCCCTCGGCGGTCAGATCATGCGTCATGGCGGTGATCGCCAGCGTCTCGTGGATAGCCGGTCGGCGTTCGGGGACGATCCACGTGCTCGTCATCGCGATCATCGCGATCCTCGTGACCAACCCGACGAACGCGTTCTCGGCCGGATTTGCGCTCTCCGTGGCGGGGGTCGGGGCCCTCGGTGTGTTCCTCGGCCTGGCCGACGCCTGGACGACGGGCGTGCTGCCGCGTTCTTTGGGGAGGATATCGCAGCCGGTCTCGATGACTCTCGTGGCCCAGGCCGCCACCACCCCGATATCGGCTCCGATGTTCTCGATGCTCTCGCTGGGGAGCCCGCTGTGCAATCTCGTCGCCTCGTTTCCGATAACGCTGCTGCTTACCGCCGGGATGCTCTCGTTGATGCTCTGCGCGGTCATCCCCCCGGTAGGGGAGACGATGGTGTGGATGCTCTGCATTCTGGCGGAGCTGCTGGTCATGGCGGTCGCGGCGATGGCGGCGATCCCCTACATGGCCGTGCCGGTTCACATGGATGCGCTCGTCTCGGCCCTGTTGGCGATCGCGATCGGGGTGGCGCTGTGGATCGCGTGGCCGCTTCCATCCAAGCGCACGATGCGCAGGGCGGTCCTGGCCGGAGCGGCGGCTCTGCTTACGATCTGCCCCCTGATCTTTTCGGGAAGGGGTGCGGAGGTGGTGGTGCTCGACGTGGGGCAAGGCGACTCGATACTGGTTAGGGACGGGTCGTCGAGCGTGCTGGTCGATACGGGCATGTACGGCTCCGATCTGCTCGACGCTCTGGGAAGAAACGGAGTGACCTCGCTCGACGCCGTGGTGGTCACCCACTTCGACTCAGACCACTGCGGGGCGCTCCCGGAGATGCGCTCGGTGGTTCAGGTGGACTGGGTGGTGCTGCCCGAGGGCTCGTTCGAGCTCGCGGAGTCCGATTCCTCCGCCGCCGAGACCATCGGTGCTGCAGAGGCCCTCGTGGGGGAGGACAGGGTGGTGGAGGTCGCCTGCGGCGACTCGATCACGCTTTCCGGCTCGATGAGCCTCGAAGTGGTGTGGCCGGATGGACCCGTCGACGGGTCGGGGAACCCCGACTCTCTCTGTCTGCTGCTGAGGTACGGGGAAACTGGGTATGCCGACGACGGAGCCGGGGATGGGGTTGCAGACGGCGGCGGGGATGCCGCAGCATTGACGATCCTGCTCACCGGAGACGCCGAGGCGCCCGAGCTGGAGGAGATGCTGGAAGCGGGTCTTGGGCAGGTGGATATCCTGAAAGTAGGCCATCATGGTAGCGACGACTCGGTCGATGCCGAGACCCTCGCCGGCCTCTCTCCCTCAGCGGCGATCATAAGCGTGGGGGAGCAGAACAGCTACGGGCATCCAACCCGCTCCACACTCGAAGCCCTGGAGGAGGCTGGGGTCGAGGTCTTCAGAACCGATCTGGATGGGGATGTGACGGTGGAGCTGACCGAGTCGGGTGCCATGGTGCGCTGTGCTAACATCTGAGATCGTGCGACCAAGGCTGGTCGCGATCGCATCTCGAGCGGCCGCTGGGAAGCGCGCCGCATGGACGCCCGGGAAGGGAGGTTCGCGTTGACCGCCGCTGTAGCATGGGGAGGCTCGAAAAAACAGGCCGCCCTCCTGCCCGCCTACCTCTTCGTAGGCGAGGACAGGCTCAAGCGCGACGCCCTTCTCGCGAGGATGCAGGAGCGCGTCTCCGAACTCGGTGACATCTCCCTAAACCAGACCGTGTTCGAGGGGGCGGAGATCGATCCGCCCGATTCGGTGGTCTCGGCATGCACCACGATGCCGTTCCTCTCGGAGAAGAGGCTCGTGGTCGTAAAAGGAATCGGCCAGGCGAAAAAACCGGTGCTCGACGCCATCTGCTCCTACCTCGAGACCCCTGCCGACACCACGGTGCTGGTGATGACGGGCGACAAGCTCGCCAAGAACGCGAGGATATACAACGCTGTTGCGAAGATCGACCCTTCTGCGGTGATAGCCTGCGATCTCAAGACGCGCAGAAGCGATGTGAGAGCCTTTGCGATCAAGCTCGCCAGGAGCATGGAGGTCTCCCTCGACCAGCGGGCGGCTGACGAGCTGGTCGAGCGCGTGGGCGTCTCCACCGTCGCGATCGATGCGGAGATGAGAAAGCTTGTCGACTATGTCTCCTCCATGGGCAGGACCGACATCTCTGCCGCAGATGTCGCGAATCTGGTCGTGAAGTCGGAGGGTCCCAAGCCGTGGGAGATAGTGGACGCGATGTCGTCCAGGAGCATCTCGAGGTGCTTGGATCTACTTGCGCAGTCAGACGGTCAGCAGCTCTTCGGGATGCTCACGCTGTGCACGAGGAGGATCGAGGAGCTGCTCACCGTGAAGGCGCTGGAGTCGCGTCCGGAGCGGCAGTCGATCGCCAGCGTGCTGGGAGGCCCCGACTGGAGATACAAGAAGCACCGCGAGTTCGCATCGCGCTTCACGGAACCCGAGCTTATCCGCGCGCTGTCGGGCGCAGCGGACTGCGAGATGGCGATGAAAAGCGGTGCCGACCAGACGACGTCGCTTCAGATCTGGTTGGCAGGGGTGTGCACGGGGCGTTGGCCATCGGCGTCCGTCTGATGCGGGGAGCAGGGCCTGGCCGGCAGGGCTGCCCGGCGGCCGACATCTCCGGAATCCGTGTGACCTCCTGGCTTCCCTGTGTAGTGGAGGATCGCCCTGGCTCCCCGGAGTCCGCGCCCGCCTGAAAGGCTAAAAAGCGCTCCGTTCAGGGGCTGACATGCAAGGCCGTGCGGTCTTCCCGTGCGGCGAGCACGAAGGATCGCGCGGAGTCCGCGCGGTGACCGAACCGGAAGGAAGGCAAGACGTGATCGATCGCTACACGCGCCCCGAGATGGGCCGGATCTTCTCGTTGCAGAACAAGTTCGAGATCTGGAAGGAGATCGAGATACTGGCGTGCGAGGCCCAGGCCGAACTCGGACAGGTTGGCATTACCCGCGACGAGGCTGCCTGGATCCGTGAGCACGCCCACTTCGAGGTAGAGAGGATCGACGAGATCGAGAAGGTCACCAACCACGACGTGATCGCCTTCCTCTCCAACATGGCCGAGCACATCGATGCTTCCGTCCCCGAAGGCACCGAACCACCGAGCCGCTGGGTTCACTATGGGATGACCTCTTCTGATCTCGGAGACACCGCGCTGTGCTACCAGATCTCCCAGGCGATCGACATCATCCTCGATGACATAGCCAAACTCGGCGAGACCTGTCGACGACGCGCCCTCGAGTTCCGCGACACCCTCTGCGTGGGCCGCACGCATGGGATCCATGCAGAGCCCATGACATTCGGGATGAAGTTCGGGAGCTGGGCCTGGGCGCTCAAGAGATGCCAGGAGCGAATGATTCAGGCTAGGGAGACCATCGCCGTCGGGGCGATCTCGGGAGCGGTGGGTTCCTACTCCAACATCGACCCGTTTGTTGAGGAGTATGTCTGCGAGAAGCTTGGGATGAAGAGCGACCCGCTCTCGACCCAGGTGGTCGCGCGCGACCGTCACGCGCACGTGATGTCCGCGCTGGCAGTGGTTGCCGCCGAGCTCGAGTCGATAGCGACCCAGGTGCGACTGCTCCAGCAGACCGACGTGATCGAGGCGGAGGAGCCTTTCGCGAAGGGGCAGAAGGGCAGTTCGGCGATGCCGCACAAGCGCAATCCGATCACGGTGGAGAGGGTATGCGGCCTGGCGCGCGTCGTGAAGGCCAACGCTCAGGTAGCGCTCGACAACGTCGCCCTGTGGTACGAGCGCGACATCAGCCACTCCGGCACCGAGCGCGTCTCTTTGGCCGACAGCTTCACGGCCCTCGACTATATGTTCGCCAAGATGCAGCCGATTCTGGAAGGCCTGTTCGTCTACCCGGCCAAAATGGAGCATAACCTGTGGCGCACCCGCGGGCTGATCTTCTCCTCGAAGGTCCTCCTCGCGCTGGTGCAGACCGGGATCTCCAGGGAGGAAGCCTACGTCGTGGTGCAGCGCAACGCGATGAAGGTGTGGGAGGATATCCAAAACGCCCAGGAAGGCCCTACGTTCAGGGAGAGGATCGAGGCCGACCCCGACGCGAATCTGACAGCAGAGGAACTCGACGAGATCTTCGAACCCAGGGAGTTCCTCTCTCGTATAGGAGCGATATTCGATCGTCTGGAGAACCTCGGGTTCTGAGCATAGGTCGCGCCCCTGCACGCTCAGGCTTATCGGCGCGGGCCAGTGCGTCTATAAGCGCGTCCTCCTCGCCTTCTCGTGCATGGGCGCGAAGGCGAGGAGGACGAAAGCAATTAATCCGCGTTTCCCTAGGATTTGTTGCGAGCTATGTCGTAGAGAATCTCGACGGTATCGTCGATCGAGAACGTGCTGGTGGACAGGGAGACGTCATGCGCTAGCGCATCGCACCATTTGTTCCCGGTGAACTGCTCGTAGTAGAGGGCGCGGCCCTTGTCGATTTTCTTGATTCGGGCGATGGCGCCCTTCTCGGTGAGGCTCTTGCGCTTCATGACCCTCTGGATTCTCGCGTCCATATCGGCGTGGATGAGCACCTTGAGCGCGTCGGGGACATCGCGCAGGACGTAGTCGGCGGAGCGGCCGATTATGACGCAGGGGCCTTCTGCGGCGAGTTTCTTGAGGACCTTGGACTGGATCAGGAAGATCCTGTCCGGCAGAGGGAGCGAGCTTTCGTCGGCCGAGCTCTGGCCGTTTGCGAACGAGAGGAAGTACGACAGAATCGATCCGGAGGTCTCTCCCCCGTTCTCGAAGAACTCCTCGTTGATGTCGCTTTCCTCGACTGCGCGGCGGATTACCTCTTTGTCGTAGTAGGCATACCCCAGACGCTCGGCCAGCTTCTCCCCGACCTCGCGACCACCGCTTCCGTACTGCCTGCTTATGGTTATGATTCGTGATGCCACGGCTGCCTCCCTGTTCCGTAACCTATCGACAACACACGGTCCTGCTTCTCCACGGCAAGTGCTCGAAGAGCATGGTGAGAGAGCTGAAACGCTCGGAACGCCGTTCGCCGCCGAATAGCGCCCGCTTGGTTTCAGCACCTACAAGCTATCATAAAACCTCGTCGGATTGGCCGGCAATCTCGAAGCGCAAGAGGCCCCGGACGATGCTCTCTGAAAGCTATCTGAAAGCGCTCAGAGGGTCCGTTCCGGTCGATCAGGAGGTTTGTCCTCGGATGCCCGAGAAAGAGGACGGCATAACGAGAAGGCAGTTCATCGCCGGATCTGCAGCGATCACGCTGATGGCCGCTGGAGGTTCTGCGGTGGCGGGCTGTTCGTCCGAAGGCGAAACGTCGACAGAGGGAGGGATAACCCCCGGGGAGCTGGAGGTCGACGAGGGGTCCGTCGTGGTCTCCTCGGACTTCGCGGAACTGGAGTACACCGATTGTCTTGCCGAGACCGCGAACTTCGAGCTTCCGATGGGAAGCGTCGCCTATATGGATGACGACACGATCGCGGTGGTGCTCTTTCCCGGGGAGACTAACGACATCCTCGTCTCGATAGGGCTGCTCAGCATCTCGAGCGCCACGCTTACGACCGTGTTGGGGCAGGCCGTCTCGAGCTCGGAGGGCTACCAGATATACGACGCGCGGGGCAACAGCCAGGTGCTGGTGTGGGTGGAGTGCAACATGCACACCGGAGATTGGAGGCTTTATCTGGCGCAGGTCAGCTCGAGCGCCACGATCGGCGATGCGGTGCTCGTGGACGAGGGTGACGAGGATTTCGACCCGCCGATGCTATGCGTATGCGGGGAGAAAGCCTATTGGACCTACATGCCATCCGAGGATGGGTCGGCCACCGATTCGGACTCCTACCTGAAAAGCGCGTCGGTCGCGTCTCCCACGCCTCAGGTGGTCTACACCTCGCACGGCAGGATGATAACCAACCCCCAGGCCTCCGGGGACGTGGTCGCGATAGTGCCAAGGGCCGACACCAGCTCGGCCCGGTATCAGATGACCGCGATCGACTCGTCCTCCTGGGAAGTGCTCGATGCTCAGATCATGCCCGGATCGATGCGACCCTACGACGTCATATACATCAACGGGTCGTTCATATTTTCGATCGAGTCAAGCTACGACTACGGTGACGGGATCTCCAGTTTCGGCACGTACGCCCCGATGGGCGACGGACGCTATGTCCGCTTCAACAGGACTCCGATGGATACGCCGGCCTCGGTCGGTTCGTACCTGATGGTGAAGAGCACGTCCAGCGTGGTGGGTCTTGATCTGGCCTCGTCCTCCTACTTCGCCATCCCCACGGTGGACGGTTGCGAGAGCTACGGGGACTTCCTGATGTGCGCGGGGGAACGCTCCCAGGTGGTGGTCTACACTTCGGTTCCGGCAGGCGACGGGTCGGGAGACGGGGTGGTCCAGGTCAGGGCTTTCTCCGTGCTGTAGGGCTTTGCGCCCGCCGGGTCACGCGAGCGGCGGACCCGCATGGTGGTTTCGCGTATTATCGGGGAAGGTCTTCACGTTCCGCTAAACTGTAACGAAACGCTGATTAATTGCTTTCGTCCGGATCCGGCTTGTGTCGCAGCATGCGCGCGTGGGAAGAGGTGGATTTGGCACGAAGCGCGGCCCGCGTAGGGCGGTCTGTCCGTCGATTGGAAGAGGGATCATGGCAAGCGAAGCGAGGCGTATCCTCCTTGTGGAGGACGAGAAGGCCATTCGAGATGCGGTGGCGGCGTACCTCAACGCTGAGGGCTACGCGTTGACGGCGGTCGGCGACGGGCAAGAGGCCCTCGACGAGTTCCATGCGCATCAGTTCGATCTCGTGATTCTTGACCTCATGTTGCCTCGCGTCTCGGGCGAGCGCATCTGCAGGGTCATCCGCGACAAGTCGGACATCCCCATCATCATGCTCACCGCCAAGGGCGAGGTGGAGGACAGGATCGTGGGCCTCGAGCTGGGTGCCGACGACTACCTGGTCAAGCCCTTCTCGCCGCGCGAGCTCGTGGCTAGGGTGAGGGCGCTTTTGCGAAGGGCCCATGTCGAATCCGATCCGCAGCGTGAGACCCTCGAGTTCGGCGACCTCATGATAGACATCTCCGGGCACAAGGTGTTCGTGGCGGGGGAGGAGGTCGACCTGACCGCCAGCGAGTTCAAGCTGCTCACGACCCTCTCGCGCTATCCCGGCAGGGTCTACTCCAGGATGGAGCTTGTCGAGAAGGTGCTCGGATACGATTTCGAGGGTTACGAGCGCACGATAGACAGCCATATCAAGAACTTGCGCGCCAAGATCGGCGACGATCCGCGCCACCCCAAGTGGCTCTACACGGTTCATGGGATCGGGTACAGGTTCGAGGATCCCTCGAAGTCGGATAGCAGATAGCACGCCTGGATAGACAGGCAGCTCGTGCGAGGTTCGTCTTCAGATGGCCCAAGGTTCCGATAGACTTGCGGAGAAAAGCGGCAGGATCATCTCTTTTACGAGCAGGATGGTCCTGCTGTTCGGTCTCGTCGCGATCATGACCGTTCTGATCGCGGTCGTCGTCCTCGCCGTCGTCTGGGAGAACCACTTCAACATCTACGCCAAGGAGAACATGCAGCGCACGGCCGACTTCGCTGCCGCCTCGATAGGCGACAGGTACGAGAGGTACGGCAACTGGGATGACGCCGTCCAGGATATGCCCGAGATCTCCTCCGACGAGACGCTGATGGTGCAGATCCTCGACTCCGAAGGCAACGTGGTCTACTCGGAGCATGGTCTCCCGGTGGTCTCGGAATCTTCCGGCGACGGCTCATCGGACGTCCAGATGCAGCTATCTCCGAGTTCCGATCAGATGATCTCCGTCCCGATACTCGCCTACGGCCAGGAGGTCGGCACCGTCAACGTCTGGACGAATGCGTCGTCCGGGTTCGTCACCGCCAGGGACAACGAGTTCCGCAGCAACTCCTACGGTGCGGTCCTCTTCGCCGCACTGGTGGCGGTCATTATCTCCTGTCTGATAGGGCATGTGCTCGCCCGGGGGCTGGTCAACCCGATCAGGAAGATCACCCGTACGGCCGACGAGATCAAGCGGGGGAACCTCTCCGCTAGGACCGATCTGGTCGGCAACGACGAGATAGCCCAGCTGGGTATGACCCTCGACGACATGGCGGAGTCGATCGAGAACG
>CAZPAN010000015.1:0-18805 GCA_964584585.1 uncultured Coriobacteriaceae bacterium
GAGGGAGGCCCGGGGGGACCCGGGCCTCCTGCCGTATCCGGGGGTTGCGTCGCGAACCTGATCTTCAGGATGTTACCGGCCGCTGCGTAGCTGATCGAGTCGATGTAGCTGAGTTCGACGCTCTTCTCTGCGATGAGCCGAGGGGTCTATCTCCCATGTCTGTCAGGAGGGTCTGCGAAGGTCAGAGTCACGATCTTCGTCTCAGTCTCCCCTGTCGGGCTTGACGTTGTCGGGGCGATCGGACCGCTTGCGTCTCACTGAGGCGATCGGCCCCTCCTTGCAGCAGCGTCGCTTCAGGTTGCGTACCGTTTGCTCAGTGACGCGGTAGGCCTCAGCGGCCCGCGCGTCTGTCCAGCGCAGGTCTCCGTGCTCACCTTTGTCGACGGCCAGCAAGATGTTGGCCCGTCTTACCTCGGCTACCGGGCGTTTCCCCTTCGTGACGATTACGACCAGGAATTCTCTCTCCTTTTTGGAAAGCTCTATCGAGTACTTCTCCACGCGGCGTCACCTCCTGGGACGATGCTAGCTTGCAGATGAAGCGGAATGAATCGATCGACGCTTCCCTAACCTGATGTGATAAATTCACAGGCTATGCCTATGGTGCAACAGCGGCTAACCCACCGATAATGCTCTTCTTCCGCGCGACAAGGCCGTTGTGGTCCCAAGCCCCTATGAGACATCACAGAAGCCCTTGGTTATGCCGGGGCTACTATTTTAAGGAAACCCCGATTAATTGCTTTCATCCGGATCCGGTGCATGGCGTAGCTAATGCGCGCGAATAGGAAAGGGCATGCTGGCATGGATCGGTAAATCCCTACTCCGCCGAAGCAGAGGCGATACTATCGTCCGTTCCGGCGTTGCGCGGGTTGCCGCATTATTTCAGGGCGGAGGATGGCGGACGAAGGGTGGGTCAACTTGCCGTTCCCGATGGAGAAGCATGGCGGGCGGGCCTTGGGTTCCTTATTTGCATGGGTCGAGAAGATAATATGTGCGTACGCCGAATTCGCGGCGTTGCTGGCAGCCAGACGAGCGGAGGGCAGATGGCCATAGAGCGTGTGGCGATCATCGGCAGGGGTGCGGTGGGTCTTCTCTACGGGTCGATGATCGAGGAGAATGTCGGACGCGAGTCCATAGAGTTCGTCATGGATGACGAACGCTTCGATCGTCATGCAGGTGAGATCATTACGATCAACGGCGAACCCTGTCGCATTCGTACGATCCCTGCGAGCGAGGCTTCTCACGTCGATCTAGTCATCCTTACGATCAAGGCGCCGGGGCTGCCTGCGGCGCTGGACACTATGGAGCACCTGGTGGGTCCGCGTACCCGCATAGCCTCCCTTGTGAACGGCGTGACGAGCGAGGAGCGCATCGCCGACCGTTTCGGATGGGACAACCTCGTGCTTTCGGTGGCGCAGGGGATGGACGCGGTTTTCATTGGAGGGATCCAGGAGTTCACGCATACCGGGGAGATCCGCTTCGGCGCGGCCGAGGGTACGCGTCCCGGTGTCGTCGAGGAGATCGCCGATCTGTATTCGAGGGCGGGCATCACTCATGTTGTGGAGAGTGACATCCGCAGACGCCTGTGGGTGAAGTTCATGTTGAACGCAGGGGTCAACCAGACATCGATGGCTTTTGGAGGAACCTACGGATCGGCAGTCGTCGAGGGTACCGAGCAGTGCAGGTGCTTCGTGGCTGCGATGCGAGAGGCGCTGGCGGTCGCGCGTGCCGAAGGGGTCGATGTGACCGAAGAGGATCTGTCGGAGATGTTTCGGCTTATCGCCTCGCTCGACCCGCAGGGGATGCCCTCAATGGCTCAGGACCGCATCAATCGCAAGCTGACCGAGGTGGAGGAGTTCGGCGGGACGGTCATCAGGCTCGCCGAGCGCCATGGGATCCTCGTACCGACCAATAGGTTCCTGTACGAGCGGATCCGGGAGATCGAGGCGGGTTTCTAGGAAAGCGTCGATTAATCAGTGTTTCCCTAGAACCCCTTGAAGTCGGCGGGTCGCGCTCGATGAAGTCGAGGAAAACGCGAAGCTCCTCATGGGAGTCTGCGTCGAGGGCGTTGAGGTTGCCTGGTGATCGTGGATCCGCATCGTGCGATCCGTTGCCCATTCTATTATTCGGGCGCGTCGCATCGTGTGCTACGCTTCGCAATATTGTGATCCCGGGGCTGCGTCGATCTGGGATCGGCAGGAAACGTACAGGGTGCGGGTTCTTGCGGCAGGCGGACCCGTTTGCGCAGAGCGCCTACGATGTAAGGAGAGTTTGAAATGGTTGACAAGCAGATGGTCGCGGAGGTCATCGAGCTCATACGCCCGCAGCTCCAAGCGGATGGCGGCGATATCGCGCTGGTCGATGTTGACGACGACGGGACCGTCTCGGTCGAGCTGCAGGGAGCATGCAAGGGATGCCCGATGTCTCAGCTCACCCTCGCCCACAGTGTCGAGCGCGTGCTCAAGGATAACGTTCCTGGAGTACAGAGAGTCGTTCCCGCTGACGGCGATTTTCCCAGCATGGCCTGGGGAGACGCCGATTAATCGTTTGATGTGCGGGTCTGCGCCCTCCGCGATGCTTGTACGCTAAGGAAACACTGATTAATCAGTGTTTCCTTAGAGATCGCCCGGCATCCAGCGGAGTTTCGCTGAAAAGCCGCGGCCGCCTCCCCATCGCCTGCTGGGAGGCGGCCGCTCGCATCGGTGTATGGCGGGCGCGGAGGTTAGGAGCAATGAGCTGCTGGGAGTCGAGGGGCTGCGATGAAGAGATGATGGGACGCTGCCCTCACGTTGTGGAAGACGAATTTTCTCCATGTCCGGCGGAATGCAGGTACACTGATTGCTATAGGCCGACTCATGCAATCGCCACGGATTTTCACCTGTTGCTCGATGTCACTGTCGACCGGAAGGCTGCGGTCAAGGAAGCCTGCATGTACTGCGAGCACTTCCTGACAAACGGCCCCAGACTGGACATTGCGGAAGGGTAGGGTAGGGGAATCGGATTCCCCGTGAGGAGATAGGACGACGAGTCATATGGACGACAACCTGACCTTCCACAGAAGCTGTCCGGTGTGCGGGGAGGTGAAGCTCGGTCCCGACTCGTTCGCCGCAGCGTCGTATGGCAAGGACGGCGCTGCCTCTATCACGTTCTATTGCCCCAAGTGCAGCTCCCCGCTCACGATCGACGGGTCCATCACCCGCGAGAAGGCGATAGCGATAGCCTGCGCGATAGCCAAGTCGGCCGACAGGGACGAGGTATCCGCTCAGCGCCCCAAGGTCCAGGATCCTGGCATTCGCTACACCGCGCTGCGTCCCGGGTCGCTCTTCAACATCGACATGAAGCTCACTCCGAAAACCTCCGTCTCGGCCGTCGGAAAGCAGGTACCGCTCAGCGCCTCCAAGGACGAAGACCTTCCGGGGCAGGGCGAGGCGACGCTGGGTAGCGATCAATGGGCGATGATGGAGTATTTCCACCGCCAGCTCGAGTCTCTCGACACCGTGGATGAGGCGATCGAGGAGATCGAGACGGGCTACAACATGATGGACGACGATGGTCAGGACGATGAGGATGACCGCTGACACCGGAACCTCTCTGCCCATCTTCAGCAGGGGGTTCTAGTTGCTTCAGGCGATCTACGACGCGATAGACCCCGTGGCCTTCCAGATCGGTCCGCTGACCGTGCGCTGGTACGGCATCGCCTATTTGCTCTCGTTCGCGCTCTGCTCGTTAGTGGTGATGCGGGTCGCCAAACGTTGGAAGACCGGTATGACCGTCGACGACTTGATGGTGGTGCTGCTCGCGGTGGTGATAGGGGTCATCGTGGGAGGCCGTCTTGGGTACGTCATCATCTATGGGAACGGGGAATACTTCTCGCGCCCGCTCGAGATCTTCAACCTCCAGGGCGGGGGAATGTCGTTTCATGGCGGGTTGGCAGGCGTCGTGATAGGCGGTGCCGTGGCCTCTAGGGTCACCGGGATCAAGTTCCTCACCCTCGCCGACCTCGTGGCGATATCTGTCCCAATCGGGCTTTTCCTCGGCCGATGCGCCAACTTCATAAACGGGGAGCTGTGGGGTGGCGTCACAGAGCTTCCATGGGGAGTGGTCTTCGACGGCGCCGGTTCGCTCCCAAGGCATCCTAGCCAGCTATACGAGGCTTTCTTCGAGGGGATTCTGATCTTCGTGGTGCTCTACGCGCTCTCGCGCAAGCGCCCGCCGCTGCCGCGCGGCAGCTATCTCGGGATCTTCATGGTTCTCTACGGTATCGCGAGGATCGGGGTGGAGTTCGTGCGTCAGCCCGATGTGCAGATCGGCTATCTCTACGGAGGCTGGTTGACGATGGGGATGGCGCTGAGCATCCCGGTGGTCGTTGCGGGAGTGGTGCTTCTGGCCTACGCGCTGCGTGGGAAGACGCTGCGGTTCGCGCACGACGTCGGGGAAGTCGGCGAGAGTGGTGGTGTGGTCGGGTGCGAGGACGCCGAAGCCGCAGGACCCGAACCTGTCGATGTTGCCGACATGACCGAGACTGTCGATCCTTCCGATCCCGAAGCCGGCTTAGGGGATGAGGCTGCCGATGCGACCGGCTCGTCAGACCCCGTACAATCCGACCCCTCCTCTCAGATCTGACCTGGTCAGTCGAGGCCGAGGGCGCGGCGCTGCTGCGCTAGGTAGCGCCTGTGGGTCTCCATTCCGTCGGTGATGAACTCGAAGGTCAACCAGTCGGGGTCGATCCTCCTCACCAGCTCGTCGACACCCTCCGCTGTGAACGGGAGGTGCAGGTCGCACTTATAGACATGTTCGAACATCTGCCAGGTGCGTCCCTGATATGTCGGGGCCATCTCGGGCGGGTTTTCCATCATCTTGCGCATGTGGTCGGAGGTCACCGACTGGTTGAGGTGGATTCCGCGAATCTTTGCGACCAGCTCGTCGCCGAGATTGTCGAGTACCTTGTTGATGTAATCCAGCCCCTCTTCCTGGGAGCGGATGTCGAGGCTCGTGTGCATCAGGTGTCCGGTGTCGAGCATGAATCCCGTGTTCTTGTGGTTGATGCCCTCAAGCAACGCCCAAGCTGCGTCGGGGTTCAGGAAGCTGAGGCCGGGCTGCCACAGGTTCTCTAGAAGTAGCGCGAAGTCCCCGTCGTCCTCGTCGAGCGTTTCGTTGAGGATCTCGCAGGTTGCCTTCACGGTCTCGTCGTCGGTGTGGCGGTGCGTACGGGTGAACGACTCCTCGATCGATGCCTCGCTTACATGGAAGACAAGGTATTCGGCCCCGTACCTGCGGGCCACCTCCACATCGTCCTTGAACCTCTTCACGATCACGTCGCGGTCGGTGCCGCCGTAGAACGCGGCGAGGTCGTCCATCGTCACGAAATTCCTGAGGGCAGCGTCGATGTCGCCGTTCCAAAAGTCCACGAACATGTAGAAGAAGCTCATGTGAAGCCCAGTGACTCGATCGGGCGTTATATGACCTCTCGGGTCCTCTCCGAAATACATCAGCTCGAGACCGTCGAAGCCGCGCATAAGATCGTCGAGGTCGGCGGCGGTTTCGAAACGGTTGTAATCGTCGCCGCTCGTGGTGATATTGAAGAGGGTCTTCATGGCTGGCTCTCCCCATGTTCAGTCGGGTGTCTGCTCCCTCGGGCCGTCGATGTTTAGGCTCCGGAGAGCCTCCGTCTCGGGCGCAGCTGGGAGCTGTAGGCAGGTGCCTCGGTCGTAGAGCGTGTGGATCGCTTCACTCTTCTCGCCTGCGTAAGCATGAGCTAAGGCACGGGTCGGATCCGGACGAAAGCGATTCGTCAGCGTTTCCCAAGCGGGCCTTCGACGCGAAACGAAGCGCCCGACAGGGCAAACGTCTGCCGGTCAATGATAGTCTAGCTTCAAAAGTGCGCCGATGCGCATACGAGCCTACCGGGAGGACATATGGAACGCAGGAACGCATGGAAGACATACACCGACGAGGAGCTTGCGGATCTCGAACGGCTCAGCCGCAGATACATCGATTTCATATCCGAGAACAAGACCGAGCGCGAATGTGCTGCCACGGCGATAAAGTTGGCTGAAGATGCCGGGTACAGACCGCTTTCGGAGATCGTCGAGATGGGGGAGACTATCTCTTCTGGCGATAAGATCTGGGCCCACACCCGCGGAAAGGCGCTGGTGCTGGTCCATGTGGGTTCCGAGCCCATCTCCAAGGGAATGAATATTTTAGGCGCCCATATCGATTCTCCCAGGCTCGATCTCAAGCAGAATCCGCTCTATGAGAGCTCCGACCTGGCCTTTCTAGACACCCATTACTATGGCGGGATCAAGAAGTATCAATGGGTGACCGTTCCGCTTGCGATCCATGGCATGGTCGTGAAGACCGACGGGACGCTGGTTCCCGTGGTGGTTGGGGAGGATCCCGATGACCCGGTCTTCTGCGTGACCGATCTGCTGCCGCATCTCGGCGCCGAGCAGATGCGGAAGAACGCCGCCAAGGTGGTCGAAGGCGAGGTCCTCGACGTGTTGATCGGGGGGCGCCCGCTGGTGATCGAGGGCGATGGGGAGAGCGACGGGGCCGGGGATTCCGGCGACGGAGACGACACTGAGGGCGATTCCGGCGAGCGTGCGGCTACGACCGAAAGCGGTAGCGGAGGGGCGGACGCAGCCGACGTTTCTGGGGATGATGTCGCCGGCTCCGATTCCGATACCAACGACGATGCTCCCGAATGGGTCAAGGTCGCCAAGAAAGAGCCGGTCAAAGCGATGGCGCTCAAGCTCCTTTGGGAAAAGTACGGTATCCGCGAGGAGGATTTCCTTTCCGCCGAGCTCGAGGTGGTGCCCGCTGGCAGAGCTCGCGAGCTTGGATTCGACCGTAGCATGGTCATCGGTTACGGACAGGACGATCGCGTCTGCGCCTACGCGAGTCTGGTCGCCCAGCTCGAGATCGACGCGCCCGCGCGCACCGCCGTGACGATCCTCATCGACAAGGAGGAGATTGGCAGCGTGGGCGCCACTGGCATGGAGTCGATGTTCTTTGAGAACACGATCGCCGAGATCATGGAGCTTGCCGGCGAAGGCGGAATGCTGCCGCTGCGCCGTGCGCTCTCACGTTCCAGGATGCTCTCCTCTGATGTCTCCGCCGGATTCGATCCGGCATATGCCAGTGTTTTCGAGTCGAAGAACTCCGCCTACCTCGGTCGCGGGCTGGTGTTCAACAAGTACACTGGCTCGCGCGGTAAGAGCGGCAGTAACGATGCCTCTGCCGAGTACATGGCGCTGGTCCGCAAGATCATGGACGACGCCGATGTTGCGTTCCAGACCGCAGAGCTCGGCAAGGTCGATGCGGGAGGAGGCGGGACGATCGCGTTCATCCCCGCCAAGTATGACATGGACGTCATAGACAGCGGTGTCGCGGTGCTCTCGATGCACGCGCCATGGGAGATCACCAGCAAGGCCGATATCTATGAGGCCCGCAAGGGTTACTCCGCCTTTTTGCTGGATGATAGCTGCGTGGAGCGTCCGGTGGGGCTTCTGGCAGAGTGATGTTGGCGACGATCGATGGCTTTTCTGGTGGAGCAAAGCCGGGAGCGCTCGACGGCCAGAAGGTGCTCGTCGCTATGAGCGGAGGGGTCGACTCGGCGATTGCGGCCGCCGAGCTGATCTCGCAGGGCGCGAGGTGCGAGTCGGTCACTCTCAAGATGTGCGACGATGAGAAGACGGAAGCCGATATCGCCTCCGCTGCTGGCGTTTCGGCCATGCTCGGCATCGAGCATCATGTCCTCGACGCCAGCCGCGAGTTCGGCGAGCTGGTGGTGACGCCCTTCTGCCAGAGCTATCTGAGCGGTCTCACTCCCAATCCGTGCATCGACTGCAACCGAAACGTGAAGATCCCGCTGGTGCTGGAGCTGGCGCTTGGGATGGGTTTCGACATGATCTCCACTGGTCATTACGCCAGGGTCTCGCGCAATCGGGCGACGGGAAGGCCATCGCTTTTGAAGGGCAGGGATCCGACAAAGGACCAGAGCTACGTTCTCTGTCATCTCTCTCAGGATCAGCTCTCGCGGCTGGTGCTGCCGCTCGGAGAGTTCACTAAGCAGGAGGTGAGGGCCAGGGCCGCCTCGATGGGGCTGCCCTGCGCCGGCAGGCCCGAGAGTCAGGACATCTGCTTTGTTCCCGATGGCGATCACGCGGGATTCATCGAGAGGTTCTCGGGGCGTCCTCTGGAGCGCGGCGACATCATCGATCTGGACGGCAAGGTGGTGGGAGAGCATGGTGGCATCGCCAGATACACGGTGGGACAGCGCAAGGGGCTGGGAATCGCTCTCGGTTACACCGCCTACGTTTGCTCGAAGGACGCGGCGCGAAACGCGATCGTCGTGGGGCCTAAGGACAAGCTGCTGGCGACGGAGATGCTCGTGGGCGACTGGAACTGGGTCTCGATGAAAATGGAGGCGCCGTTTCGTGCCTTGGTGAAGAGCTCGTATCGTCAAAACCCAGTCGAGGCTGATGTCGAGCCGCTGGGGGGCGGCGCGGCTAGGGTTGCCTTCCTCGAGCCGGTCGAGTCCTCCGCACCCGGGCAGACGGCCGTCGCATACATCGGAGACGTGGTCGTCGGCGGGGGGACGATCATGGAGTCGGCCGGAATGAATCGATCAGAGTTTTCCTAGAAGACTGCGGGAATCGGCGGCGCGTTGGCGAGACGCGCGCCTCCACATATCTTTCGTTCCGTCGAGAACAAATGCGCGCCCTTATACTTTCGTGGATGTTGTTCGCGTTCGGGGAAGTCGTTCGCGTCAAGGCGCGTTCGACACGGCCGGCAATAGGAGAAAGATGATAGCCAAGATCTCGCTTCTCATAGTGTTCATTGCGATAGCCGTAGGCGTTGGGATCTACTGCCGCCGCAACGCCGCCAACGTCGATGGGTTCATCCTCGGCGGCAGGAACGTCGGCCCGTGGCTTTCGGCCTTCGCCTTCGGAACTTCGTATTTCAGCGCGGTTATTTTCGTGGGATACGCGGGACAGTTCGGGTGGAGCTACGGCATCTCCGCGTTGTGGATAGGCATCGGCAACGCGGTTCTGGGAAGCCTTCTTGCCTGGTGGGTGCTGGGGCCGCGAACACGTGAGATGACGCAGAGGCTCGGCGCTTCGACGATGCCCGAGTTCTTCGGCAAGCGCTTCGACGGCGACTCGCTGCGCGTGGCCTCCGCAGCGATCATCTTCGTCTTTCTCATCCCCTATACCGCTAGCGTCTACAACGGCCTTTCTCGTCTGTTCGAGATGGCCTTCGGCGTCCCCTATGAGACTTCCCTCACCGGGATGGCCGCCGTCACCTGCGTCTACGTGGTGCTCGGCGGGTACATGGCGACGGTGCTTAACGATTTTCTGCAAGGCATCGTCATGCTCATCGGGATCGTCGCCGTCGTGGCCGTGGTGCTCGGGCAAAACGGCGGGTTCACCGAGGCCATCGTCTCGCTCTCTCAGGTTCAGGCCGAGGGTACCGAGATGCAAGGCGCGTTCGTCTCCATGTTCGGCCCCGACTTGCTGGGCTTGTTCGGAGTCGTGGTGCTGACGAGCCTCGGCACATGGGCCATGCCGCAGATGGTGCAGAAATTCTACGCCATCAAGAGCGGATCGGCCATCAAGCAGGGCGCTATCATCTCCACGGTCTTCGCGATAGTCGTCGCCGGAGGGAGCTACTTTCTTGGCGGGTTCGGGAGGCTCTATTCCGATCAGATCGAGGTGGCCTCCACTGGCACGCCCGTCTACGACTCGATTATTCCCACGATGATCTCCGGGTTGCCGGATATCCTCATCGGCCTGGTCATCGTGCTGGTCCTCTCCGCCTCGATGAGCACGCTTAGCTCGCTGGTGCTCACCTCGTCGTCGGTGCTGACCCTCGATATGATCAAGGACAACATCGTCAAGAAGATGACCGAGAAGAGCCAGCTCGTCTGGATCAGGGTCCTCATCGTGGTGTTCGTCGCGATCTCGGCGGTGCTTGCGCTGGTGCAGTACAACTCGCCGGTCACGTTCATCGCGCAGCTGATGTCGGTGAGCTGGGGAGCTTTGGCAGGATCGTTCCTCGGCCCGTTCTTCTGGGGACTCTACAGCAAGAGCGTCAGCAAGGCGGCGGTGTGGACCAGCTTCGTCTGCGGTGTGGGGATCACGATCGCTAACATGATCTTCTCGTTCATGACTCCGATCAACTGCGGCGCGCTATGTATGGTGATCTCGCTTGCGATCGTCCCGCTGGTGAGCCTGTTCACGAAGGCGGTTCCCTTTGATGTGCTGCCTCCGAACGCTCTCAGCGCCACCGACCGAATGATCGGCGAGATGGCAGAAAGCGAGTTTGGGGACGGTGCGGGCGAGGTGGCCGACACCAACGCGATGGCCTCTTCGGGTCCCAAGGGCGTGGTCGCCGGCCTCAGGCGGAAGATGAAACGGAAGGAATAGCTCTGGCCTTGTCGGCCTTGCAACATCGGGTCGGTGGCTTCATCGGCGCGGGCCAGCGCGCCCTAACAGGATCGGTTCTCGGATTCGGATGCGATCTCTGATCCGGATTCATCTTCGGGTTCGTCGCTTGTGGTCCTGCCGTTGCTGGTTCGCTCTTCGGCGATGCCGTCCTTGTCCTGGAGCGCCACCTTTTGGGCCATCGTGTTCAACCTGATGTTCAGCTGTGAGATCTCCATACTTGACATGAACACCCTCACGATAAGCACACATATCAGCATCAGGAATACGAAATTCGCGGGCGACTGTATTCCGAGCAGATCGGAGAAGAAGTAGCTGATCGACGGGAAGATAGCGAGCAATATCAGCACCAGACACGCGATGAGCCAAAAGATCGTGTCGGTGGCCTGAATAGTAGCCTTGCGGATCTTATGGAGCACATATGCGAACAGCAGGGCTGCTCCGATTATGAGAAGGATTTTCAGCGTAAGAGACATGGTTCAGCCCTCCCTCACCCATTGGAACAGGAGTATCGAGAGTCCCATTCTGAGCATGTACGAGATCGACTTCGTGGCGGTGAGGTAGCTGCTTCCCGCGAAACGCTCGCGCATGACCACGGGCATCTCCAGCACCTTGGCGCCTGTGCGCATCGCGAAGGCGATGGTGTCGGGTTCCGGTGCGAAGTGGTTGGCCTTTGCGAACCGCGAGATCATCCCTCTGTCGAACATGCGCATCCCCGAGGTGGGGTCCACGATCTTCTGCCCGGTGGTGAGCTTTATGATCGCAGAGATGAATCGGGATCCGATCATTCGCATCGAGAAATCTTTCTTCGCATCGATGAACCTCGATCCGATCACGATGTTCGCTCCGTTCTCGATGGCGGCGCGGATCATGCTCTCGAGATAGGCAGGGTCGTGCTGGCCGTCGGCGTCGAACTGGATGGCGTAGTCGTACCCGTTGCTCTCGGCGTACTTCATGCCGGTTTGAAACGCCGTCGCGAGTCCGCAGTTGACCGGAAGGTCGAGGAAGGGCAGCGACTTTTGCGAGCAGATCTGGGCGGTGGAGTCAGACGAGCCGTCGTTGACTATCACGTAGTCGAGGGTATACCCGTCGCCATCGCCGAGGTAGGGCTTTAGCTCGGCTATCGTGTGGAGAAGACTCTCCTCCTCGTTGTACGCGGGGACGATCACCAGAACCCTGCTTCTTGAATTCGGCATCTCGGGCTTTCATGTCGTGTCGTTATGTGTAGGGGCGTATTGTGCCGGTTGACGGGCCGGGCCGACCGGGTTAACGGGCGGATCCGTCCGAACAGCCAGAATGATAATTGAACATTATAGGCCGCCGCAGCCGCTCGGCTGCGCTTGCAGGGGTCCTCGGGTCCGGGAAACCCCGATGGCGACCCTCCTGACGGCATGAGCCGATCGGCGCCTATGTCCTGGAGGCATGGAAGGGTCTTTGTTGCTTATCAGACTCGATCGGGACTTTCCTTTGGAGGGAAGAGTTTCGACCACACCTTGTCGAACAACCTCTGCAGCGGTTTTATGACCGCGAAGTCGATGACTGTCGCGCAGGCTATGGAGGCCGCCAGGACGCCGATAGTCACCGCGATGTGCATCCCGAACGATGCCGCCCCGATCTCATCGGGGATCACCTTCGTCAGCGGGTTTAAGATCATCATGTGAGTCAGGTAGACGCTGAACGATCTGCCTGCCAGGAAGGAGATCGCCCGGTTGGGTCTGGCGTTTCTCCTCAGATAGAGGATTCCGGCGTAGATGCCCATCGCGAGCACTGTGTAGAAGGGAGATTGATCGAAGGATCCGGTCCACCAACCCAGCTCGGTGACGTTCCATACGGTTATGAGCAGACAGATCACCGAGCAGGCCGCCAGCATCGCCACCTGCCGTCTGGTGGAGAAGAGCCTCTCTATCAGAGCTCCCATACAGAAGGCCAGTGCGAAACCGGAGAAGAGATATCCCCAGCCGAAATCGATCTCGCGGTTGGTAGTTATCAGGACGATGAGGTTGTAGGCAAGTCCGATTCCCAGGAAAACCTTGGCCTGGAAGTCGGAAAGGCCGACGAAGATCCTCGCGAGGAAGGGCGCCACCAACAAGAAACCGAAGAGCGTGAAGACGAACCAGTACTCCATCGAGTTGAAGAACACCAACGCGTTTTTTAGGTACTCCCAGATGACGTGGCTTACGCTGACAAAGTCCGGATAGAGGTTGTAGAGCGTCCTTATCAGGAAGAAAACAAGGACTGGCAGCATGAAGTTGCGGAGGCGCTTGACGTAGTAGCGACAGAAGCTGGCATCCGAGTCCATGACTCGCATGTTGAAGCGTCCCGACAACATGAAGAAGAGGGCATTGGCCGTGAAGAACATGGCCTGCCCGAAGTTATGGTAGAGAACGCCGGCCGCGAACGTGGTGTCTACGACTGCCAGTGAATGGACCGCGACGACGAAGACCATCGCGACGACGCGAATTTCGTCGTAGACCTCGATCCTTCCGCCTGAAGACCTCACGGCGGTCGCGGCACCCGATGCTGCCAACACCGCATCGTTCATGTATGTATCCCATCTCCGAAACGAAAAACCACGATGCTTGTGCTAAGCGCGCCCGTTTTCGGCTTTCGATCGGCGCGGGCGTCGTGACTTCGGGTTGAGGCTACTCGACTGCGGTGATCCTGTACAGCCTCATGTCGCCGGATGACAGCACCACTTCGAAACCGGGGGTCGAGTCGTCGATCAGGTCGATTCCCTCCCAGACGTCGGTGTAATAGGAGAAGAGATACTTGCTCTCCTTCTCCCAGTCTGCCTGGTCGAGCTGAAGCAGATATCTTGCGTTGATCGAACTGGCAGCTTCCTGGACCGTCTCGTCCTCCGATATGCGGTAGAGTCCCTCCCTTATCGTGGCGCTGCGCTCGGTCTCCTCCTCCTCGTCGTATCCATCGGTGATCCGATAGTACACTTCCAATCCGTCGATTCCGTAGGCGAAAGCCGAGCCGTCGTTGGGCTCGTTCAGCACGATCGCGCCGTCCTCCACCACCTCGAGCACCTGCTGCACGAATTCCCGCTCCTCGGACGAGTAGACGTTGTCCAGAGTGTCGCTGTAAGCTTTTTCGATGAGCTCTTCCGTTCCTCCGAACGCCGTGGTGATGTCCAGGTATCCGCTGAGCGTGTAGTTCGGGAAGAAGATGGCGGCTGCCATCAGTATCACGATCACGCACTTGCTCGTGGTGCGGGGGAGACGTGGCGCGCCGGCGGTCGGCGGCCCCGCGATCCTCGCGTATACGGCCCGGCAGGCCCATCTCATTCCCAAAGCAGCCAGCGGAATGGCGACGATCACGAGGTTGGCGCCGAGCCGCATGGCGTCGGAGTACCAGAATCCGCTCAGATACGACTTGATCTGGCCGTCGGTGGTGACGGAGACCAAGTAGATGATCGCGAGAATGAGATAGGAAACCAGCATCCATGCATTGCGGCGGGACTTGAGCGTGGCGATGATGCCCAGAACGACCAAGGCTCCCAGGAGGAGCTGGGCGCTGGTTTGGCGGAAGGAGAGCGCGAGCAGGTTGAAGATGGCCTCGCCCGTGTAGAACTCCGCAGTCCAGGTGAACTCGAGGACTCCCTTCATGAACGGCGAATAGTAGATCACGATCCAGATGATGCAGGCGATTGCCGCGAACGCGGCCGCCAGCGTGACGGCCGCGCGCTTGTCTTTCGGGGTCCCCAAAAACGAGAGGCGTTCGCGTGCCTCCGCGTATATCCTCCAACAGCAGAATGGGAGAAGGATCACGGCCACTGTGAAGATGGCGTTGGTCTGCAGGAACGCCAGCGTTACCAACCCTGTCATGAAGACGATCGCCGCCACGGGTTTGGGGATCCAAAAGCCCGGTGTGCGCTGTCGTTCGATGAAGGAGCCGGATTCGATGGCTCGGTCTTCTCTGGCGGCGATCGCAGGCCTGCGCGAGAAGAGAAGCACGAACATCGAGATGATGGCCGGCACCATGCAAAACGAGGCGAGCTGGGGGTAGATGGGACCCCAGTAGAGCATCTTCCAGGGGAAGGCGGCGAAGGACATCGTGCAGATGGCGCCGCAGAGCAGCAGCTTGCGATCATTGCCCAGGATGGTGCGGAGCATCAGCCAGGCGCCTAGCGGCCAGCAGAGCGCGGCCAAGGTGAAATTGACGGCGTTGACGGCGACGGCGATGGGGACGTCGAGGGAGTCGACGATCATCGCCACGAACGCGTACCAGTCCGACGGGTAGAACCCGCCCCCGACGACCGGGTTGAGCGGGGTGCCGTCGGCAGCGGGGAACGGATAGGCGCTGTTGTCGATGCTCGACCAGTTTCCGCTGTCGAGGAAGCTCCTGATGTAGGCGAAATGATGGACGTTGTCGTATTCCTGAACGAACGAGTCGGCGCCATCGATGTTGAGTACGAAGATTATCAGCGCAGAGAGGATTCCCATCGCCACGAACGCGCCTAAGACCAGCCAGTCTTTAGGTTCGTCGCCTGCGGGAGCCGGCTTTTTACGGCGCTTCGTCGCTCTGGCGATCCTCATGGAGAGAAGAACGACGGCTCCGATGGCTGCGAGCGGTAGGAATAAGATCTCCCAGCCGCATTCGACGTCTAGGACCCCGTATACGACGCAGAGAATGCTGTAAGCAGCCGAGGTCAGGATAGGGGCTGCGACCAAGGCCGTGGTGGATTGCATCCCGGTCGCGCGGAACAGCAGGAATCCCGGTACGATGAGAAAGACCGCGAAAACGATCACTGCAGCCCAGAAGGTTATCCACATAGCGCCCCCAACGGTCAACATCCTCGGATCGCCGTGCCTTCAGACCCCTGTGGCGATTTCGACGAGTGAAAGCATAGCGCTTTTCGACACAAAGCATCTTCACCCTCGCGCTATCGGCCTGGGGAGCTGACCCATTGCTTTCGTCCGGATCCGGCTCCCTGACCCGTCCCAATCTGCGTCGTTCCCGGGCGGTACACCGGTTAGGACACGCCGGTAGGTGCGCGCCTCCTCTGCACGTCTCTTCCTTTAAACGCGTGGGAGTGTCAACCGGGTTCGTGTTGGGATATCATCTTCGAGTGCTGTCGTTTCCGACAACGAATCACATTCTAGGATGGGTCGCGTGCCCAGATGCCCGAGACGGGGTCGCACCATCTTGCCGGCAAGACTAGGCTTGAGGAGAGAAGATGTCTGGACATTCCAAATGGGCCACAACCAAGCACCGTAAGGCCGCGCAGGACGCCAAGCGATCCGCGCTTTTCTCGAAGCTCTCGCGTAACATTACCGTCGCGGCCAAGGAGGGCGGCGACCCCAATCCCGACAACAACGCGGCGCTGGCAGCAGCTATCAGCAAGGCCAAGGGCTACTCGCTTCCCAAGGACAAGATCAAGACCGCCATCGACAAGGCGTTCGGATCGGGAAGCGACGCCGCCAACTACGAGACCGTGGTCTACGAGGGCTACGGCCCTTGCGGAATTGCCATCTACTGCGAGGCTCTCACCGACAACCGCAATCGCACTGCCGCTGATGTGCGGTCGGCTTTCTCGCATTCCGGAGGGAACCTGGGCACCACCGGTTCGGTCGCGTTTCAGTTCAGCCGTAAGGGCCAGCTCATCATCGAGAAGAGCCAGTGCGAGGACGAGGATGAGTTCATGATGGCCGTGGCCGACGCCGGCGGCGAAGACTACGAGGACGGCGAGGACGAGTGGATCGTCTACACCGAGTTCACCGGACTCAACGACGTCAGGAAAGCGCTCGAGGAGGCCGGTATCGAAGTCAAGGGCGCCGAGCCCACGATGATCCCCACTACCCCGACCCAGGTGAGCGTAGCCGACGCGCGCAAGGTCATGAGGCTCGTCGACAAGCTGGAGGATCTGGAGGATCTCCAGAACGTCTACCACACTATGGACATCACCGACGAGATCGCCGCAGCTCTGGAGGAAGACTAGGCGGAATCGATCATCGCTTCCTTAGCATCCTCAGAGGGCGCACCCGCGCTTCGGCATGCCTGCTTGGTTCGACTTGAAGACGAACAGATGTTCGTATACAATCCTACGAGATGAAGTCGAAACGCAGCAGAGGAGCGCGCGGAACAATATGGATCGGTCGATTGTGATACTCGGGATAGACCCCGGCTTGGCCAACACCGGATGGGGGATCATCGAGGCAGGGGCGCATCACAAGCGCTGCCTTGCCTACGGGTGCATCTCGACTTCGGCAGACGACCCGATCGATCATAGGTTGAAGCGCATCCACGACGGGATAGTCCGGGTGATAGAGAGATATGGCCCCTCAGAGCTCGGCATCGAGTCGATTTTCTTCAGCGCCAACGCGAAGAGCGCCATTGCCACGGGGGAGGCGAGGGGCGCGGCACTGGTGGCGGTGGCTTCAGCGGGCCTTCTGGTGGGGGAGTATACCCCGCTGCAGATCAAGGACACGGTCGTCGGAAATGGCACGGCCGATAAGTCGCAGGTGCAATACATGGTGCGAGCCATTCTCGGCCTCGACCACGACCCGCGTCCCGACCACGCCTCCGACGCGCTGGGCGCGGCCATCTGCCATGCGCATCTGAGGAAGTCCGGAGCGTTGGAGAAAATGGTGCTCGACACTGCGGGACAGTCCCGCCCGAGCGACTGGAGAAACGCCGGGGAGCGGAAGTTTGGCTTGCACGATGATGGCGCCGCAACGCGGGAGTCCTGCGCTCGTGACAGGAGCGCTGCAGCGCGGAAGTCACGTTCCCGCAATGAGAGCATTGGCGTGAGAGGACCAGTTCCACGCGATGGGAGCTCCGGGCTGCGGAGAAAGGACGGGCGCGTCGGATGATCTCCTATCTGAAGGGCCGTATAGCTTTCAAGGGAGCGGGGTCGGCGGTTCTCGAGGTCGGCGGCATCGGGTACGAGTTGCTCATGCCGGCATCTGCCCTGGAGGTCATGGGCTCGGTGGGGGATGAGGCGAAGGTGCTCGTATCCATGCAGGTGCGAGAGGACTCCGTTTCCCTGTACGGTTTCGCCGCCGAGGACGAGAAGATGGTGTTCGAGAAGCTCAAGACGGTTTCGGGGGTGGGTCCCAAGGTCGCCCTCAGCGCGCTTTCCTCCCTTGGCGCCCAGCAGCTGATGAAGGCCATCGCAACGGAGGACAATTCCGCCTTATCCAAGATCCCTGGCATCGGCAAGAAGACCGCTCAGCGTATGATCGTCGATCTCAAGAGCATGTTCGAGCCGATGGTGGCGTCCGACGACGACCTGTTCTCGGAGCCGGGTTCGCCAGAGCCGCCGGGCACCGCTCGGTCCGATGCCGTCGCCGCTCTGTTGGCGATGGGATTCGCTCCGGAAGAGACTCGGGTCTCCTTGGCGGGGTATGCCGGTGACGACGATGTCCAGGAGATGATTAGATACGCTCTCAAGAGGCTCGGCGGATTCTGATGCGTTGGCTTCATGGGTCTTCGAGGTGTATTTGATGGACGACGTTTCCACTTTCTGGGAGGCGGACGACGCACCGTACGGAAGTGCGGTCCCGCAGTTCGGCGACCCTTCGGGAAGGACCGTCGATCCCGGTCTGCATGAAGAGGATCTGGGGATAGACAGGTCTCTGCGCCCTAAGAAGCTTGACGAGTACATCGGCCAGTCGAGGGTCAAGGAAAACCTCCGCGTTCTGATAGAGGCGTCGCTGAAACGTGGCGAGACGCTCGACCACATCCTGTTCTCCGGCCCCCCCGGGCTGGGCAAGACCACTCTCGCGACCGTGGTTGCCAACGAGCTGGGGGGTTCCATCCGCGCGACCAGCGGTCCTGCGATCGAACGCGCCGGAGATCTGGCCTCGATCCTCACGAACCTTGAGCGTGGCGATGTCCTCTTCATAGACGAGATCCACAGGCTCAATCACTCCGTGGAGGAGGTCCTCTACCCTGCTATGGAGGACTACTTTCTCGACATAGTCATCGGCAAGGGTCCGGCCGCGAGGTCGATCCGCCTCGACGTCGCTCCGTTCACGCTTGTGGGTGCCACCACGCGCACCGGCCTGCTCACCGGCCCGTTGCGCGACAGGTTCGGCATGGCGTTTCGGCTCGACTACTACACCACCGCAGAGCTCTCCGAGATAGTCATCCGTTCCGCAGGCAAGCTCGGCGTGGGCATCGAGCCCGACGGTGCGGTGGAGATAGCTAGCAGGAGCAGGGGGACACCAAGGCTTGCCAACAGGCTGCTGAAGCGCGTGAGGGACTTCGCCGAGGTGAGGGCGCAGGGCTTCATCACCTGCGATATAGCCTCGGAGGCGCTCTCGTTCTTCGAGGTGGACGAGCTGGGGCTTGACGTCACCGACAAACGCATACTCGAGCTGCTTGCCAAGACGTTCGAGGGCAGACCGGTC
>CAZPAN010000016.1:0-18488 GCA_964584585.1 uncultured Coriobacteriaceae bacterium
TCGGCGGCCGGCGCGGCGTCGGTCCCTGAGCCGCTGCGCTCCTCCGGATAGGAGAGCCTCTCGCCCGCATGGACCGTGACGTCGCCGAGACCGTGCGACGCGAGTGCAGCGCAGATATCATGGACCCTCGCATCTCCCCCGGTCAGCAAGAAGGTTTTGGCATGGGTGCGGATCGCGCCCACGTAGTTGGCGCTCCTGCCGTGGACCGACACCACGTGGGCATCCCCGTAGGCCACCTGAAGCCTGGAGCAGAGATAGCTAAGGGAGGAGATGCCCGGAATCGGCTCCACCTCATGATCGTCGAGCCTGCCCGCAAGCAGCGTCGATCCGCTGAAGAACCCGAGGTCGCCGGAGAAGACCACGCTCGCCGTCTCCACGCCATCTGCGGAGGCGGCCTCGATCTCGTCGACGATCTCGCTGGACCTCACGGCCTCGACGAGGCGCTTGCCTTCCAAGCCCGACGGATCGAACTGCTCGAACGCCTCCAGCAGACGCCCGGCGCCTACGACGAGTTCGCTTGCCTCGATCGCCGACAGGGCGGCGACGGTGAGCAGCCCGGGGTTTCCCATGCCGATACCCACGAGATAGATCTTCATCGCTAGGCACCATGCCTTTCCGCCAGCTCCTCGCGGACCCGCTCTGGGCTGAACCCGCGCTCGTCGAACGGACGGCGTATGACCACGAGCTTGCACCCGCACCTAAGCGCCGCGTCGACTTTCTCCTGAAATCCCCCGGTGGCACCAGAGGCCTTCGTCACAAGGATCTCGATGTCGAACTCGTGGATGAGCGCGCAGTTCAGCTCTTCGGAGAAAGGCCCCTGCATCGCGATGATGTGGCTCACCGGAATGCCCAGACCCCGCGCTGCGGCGATAGAGTCCTCCACGGGGAGCACCCTCGCGTAGATGCGCTCGGCCGCGTCGGGAATCGCCTCCACATATGCGGAGAGCTCCTTGGAACCCGTAGTCAGCAGAATGTTCCCCTCCAGCCCGGCACAGATCCTGGCGGCTTCGGCGGCGTTCGCAGCACCCTCCCAAGGACCTTCGGGCTCCGCGTCGCGTAGGACCCTCATCAGCGAGATCCCCGCTTCAGATGCGGCTCGCGCTATGTTGGAGGTGACGCGGTCGGCGTAGGGGTGCGTCGCGTCGATCGCGCAATCGTACCCTCCCGAGGCCATCTCATCCCTCATCTGCTCGAAGCTGAGCCTTTCGACCCTCGACTCAAGCGATGGCCGGCCCTCCACGAGCGATCCGCCGTACTCGGTGGCGGAGTAGGCTACCACGTGATTGCCGGGCCGGGAGGCGATCCACTCGGCGAGTTCGCGCCCCTCGGTAGTGCCGCCGAACAGCAGCGCTCTCATGTTCCCTCCCCTGATTGCAGGTACCCGCGTGGGGTGACCATGCGGCCGTCGAGACACATGGTCTGGGAATTGCCGATGAAGACGGTGGTAAACATGTCCACCTCCGAGTCGCACAGCTCGCCAAGCGTCGTGACGTGCGCCGTCTCGCCCTCCCTGCCGATATTGCGCACGTACCCACAGACGTTGGCGGGATCCCTCGTCTCCAGCAGTATCTCGCAAGCGCGGGAGAGATAGTCCTTCCTCCTGTGCGAGGAGGGGTTGTAGAGACATATCGCGAAGTCTGCCCTGCCGGCCGCCCGCAGACGCTCCTCGATCGTCTCCCATGGCGTGAGGAGATCGGAGAGCGAGATCACGGCGAAGTCATGCGTTAGCGGTGCGCCAAGGACCGCCGCCCCGCCGTTTGCGGCCGAGACGCCCGGGATCACCTCGATCGGCACCGTGATGCCGGCGGTATGGGCTAGCTCCATGACGAGCGCGGCCATTCCGTAGATCCCCGGGTCGCCCGAGCAGACCATGGCGACGTCCTCCCCTGCTGCAGCGCGCTCGAGCGCCATCTTGCAGCGGTCGACCTCCCTGCGCATCGGGGTGGCGACCAGCTCCTTGTTCGGGAAGCGGCGTCTCACGAGGTCAACGTAGACCGTGTAGCCGACGATAACGTCGCACCCGGAGAGGACCTTCTCGGCCCGGAAGGTCATGCCATCGCCAGCTCCGGGGCCAAGGCCCACGACATGCATGGCGCCGACGGGAGCGACGGAGTCGCTAGCGGAGTCAGCGGAGGGGGAGGAGTCGGGATGGACGGCAGGGCCGCCTCCGAAGTGGGAGGCGGCGATCGGGGCAGAAGCCGCAGCGCGCCGTCGGCCCTCCTCCTTATGCTTCCGACCCTCTCCCCCAAAGGACGGGACGAAACCGCGAGCCGCGATGGCCACCGTGACTCCATCGCCGGCGCTCTTGGGGGAGACGATCTGCGCGCCATCGGCGCACGCCGCCCTCTCGCAGACGTTGTCGACCCCCACTGCCTCCTCGACGAACCCCGAGGCATCGAACTCGCCCTCCACCGCAGCCAGCTCGTCCGCGCTGTAGACGCGGATCGGAACGCTCATCTTGGAGGAGAGGTCGAGCACTGCGGCCTCGTCAGATTTCAGATCGATCGTGGCGATCGCCTCCACCGCCTCGAGAGCTATGTCGGCCTTCGAGAGCGCGTCCATCACGTGCCCCTCCAGCACGTGCGCCTCAACGCCCCTGCGGCATCCGATCCCCACGGTTACTACGCGAGGCACCAGCCTGAGAGTCCTTTCGAACGGACCGCTACCGGCTCCGAGTCCGATCCTGACTCCGAGCTTACGGTCTTCAGCTGCGACGAAACCCATGGGGAGATCCCCCGCAAATCCCATCTCGCTCGCAAACCCCACCTCGCCGCCGTCGAGCAGCGTCGCGGAGATCTCGCGGGCGGTCTTACGATCGAGGATCGCCATTCCCTGCTCCGCAGCCCACTCGTCCACTGCGAACAGGCCGTTGACGTCGGTTGCTGTGGAGATACAAGCGTTTCCGCCAGTGATCGCGGCGATCTTGCGGGCGAGATCGTTGGCACCTCCCACATGCCCGGAGACCAGCGGGACGACGTTTTGGCCCTTCTCGTCCACGCAGACGACGGCGGGGTCGGATAGCTTGTCGGCCAGGCAGGGCGCGATCGCGCGGACCGCGATGCCAGTGGCGCCGACGAACACGATGGCCCGGCTGTCGGCGAAGCGCTCGGAGGTCCATCCGCCCAGATCGCCGATCAGGCCGACCCTGTCGGATACGGCGGAAAGGGCACCGTCGCCCGCCTCGCCTTCCCCACTAAGCGAGGCGGCGATGCGGGCTGGAGCGTAGACATCGCAGCCGGCTCCATTCCCCAGCCCCTCGGCTATGCGGATGGCCAGCCCGAGCCCGGATGCGGTGAAGACCGCCAGCGCGGTCGCTCCCATGCTACTCCTCCCCCTGCACAGCCGAGGCCTCGCGAAACATGTGCGAGAAGCTCGGGTCGTAGAGCTTCGAGCGATCGTAGACGTCACCCAAGAATCCCCCCACGACGATCAGCGCGGTCTTGGTTATGCCGTTCTCCTCGGCGCAGCTCGCGAGCGTCCCCACTGTGCAGCGGTAGACTCTCTCGTCGGGCCATGTGGCCTTGTAGACGATCGCCGCCGGGGTGTCTGCGGTGTAGACGCCACCGGCCAGAAGCTCAGCCTGCGTCTCCTCCACGAGGCCGGAGGAGAGGAAAAGCGCCATCGAGCAGCCGTGGGAGGCCATCAGGCGCATCTTCTCACCGTCGGGAACCGGGGTTCGACCCTCCATGCGGGTTATGATTAGCGATTGCGAGACGTTCGGGAGCGTATACTCGGCCGCAAGAGCCGCCGCAGCTCCGGAGAACGCGGAGACGCCCGGGGTCACGTCGTAGGCGATCCCGCGTTCATCCAGCATGTCCATCTGCTCACGGATCGCGCCGTAGAGCGAAGGATCGCCGGTATGCAGGCGCACGATGCTCGCACCCCGGGCCTCGGCAGCCTCCACCACCGCGACGACCTCCTCGAGGGTCATGCCCGCAGAGTCGTGTATCTCGGCCCCTTCCCGACACATCTCCAAAAGCCCTGGGTTTACCAGTGATCCGGCGTATATCACGACATCTGCTTCGGAAAGCAGTTTTGCGCCCCTGACGGTGATGAGATCGACCGCTCCGGGGCCGGCCCCCACGAAATGAAGCATCATTCCTCCTTCGCAAAGTTTTGCGCCCCATGAAGGGCGATAAGCTCTTTCGCATCTGCGGCGAGACCCAGCAGGCCCCTATCGTTGGAGAAGACCACCGCACCCACCCTGTAGGTGCCTGCGGCCTTACGCTCGAGAACGTTGCCGACCGCCTGCACGAGCGAGCCCATCGCCGGCGCGAGCAGCCCCGCCCTGTCCAGCGCGTCGAGAGCCGCGTCGGTCGTCGCCGACTCCATGATCTCTTCTACGGTACTGCGGGACGCGCCTGCAAGAGCGGCATGGGCAGATATGGTCTCGAGCCTGGCGTCGGCTACGCGCGAATGGGTGTTCATGATCCCTGCGGCCACTTTGGCCATCTTCCCGATATTCCCCACCACAAGCACGCTCATAAAACCGAGCCGCCGCGCCTCGTCGAGAGCCTCGCCGACGTAGTTGGAGCATTGAAGGCATCTCTCCACGTCGAACCCTAGCTCGTCACGTGCGAAATCTCGGCCGTAGTTGCCGGGTGCCACGAGGAGGTCGGAGACCCCGCTCTCGCGAAGCATGCTCATCTCGAGCTGGATGGAGGAGACGAGCGCCTGCTCGCTCATCGGCCGGACGATACCGGAGGTGCCGAGCACCGAGATGCCGTTTTCAATGCCGAGCCTGGGGTTGAAGGTCCGGGAGGCCAGCGCCACACCATCCGGGATCGATATCGTGACCAGGGCGCCCGCGTGGTCCTCACTCGGAACGAGCGCGGCGAGGACGGCCCTCTCTATCATCTGCCTGGGCACGCGATTGATCGCCGCAGCGCCGACAGGCTGGTCGAGGCCGGGTCTGGTGACGCGGCCGACCCCCTCCCCGCCCTCGATCTCCACGCCCTCGGACACTCTGCGCTCGACGCGCGCGCAGACGAGGCAGCCGTCGGTGACGTCGGGATCGTCGCCCGCGTCCTTGCGAACCGCGCAGCTCGCCCAACCAGACCCGCAGACCGCCTCCTCCACATCGATATGGGCCGTGATGCCAGCTGGTGTGTCGACCTCTACCACGTCAGGCGCGATGCCGGTGCAAAGCAGGATGGTTGCTGCGGAAGCGGCGGCGGTCGCGCACGTGCCGGTCGTGAATCCGCAGCGGAGAAGCTTTCCGCCGACGGAGACGTAGCCTGGGGTGCAGGGGACGGGGGCGACGGACTCGCGGGCGGCCACGGCGACAGGAGCGATGGCGGACTCTACGACGGCTTCGGAACAAGGGGCGGACGCTATGCTGCTCTTGGAAGGCGCCTCCCGGCCGTCTCCGATGCTCGGTTCCAAATACCCGCGCTGCGAATCTTCCTGCGGCCCCATCTCCCCCTCCTTCGCGGCTCGCCTGCATCGCAACACCCGGATGTCCAGACCTCGTCAGCTCGCGAATACGATGATGCGCCCCCGGGGACGCATCTGGGAGAGGCTGCCGGCTCGATTCCAGCAGGCCCTCGACGCACCGCTCCGGGGTTCACAGAGCTGTCGAGCGTTCGGACAGGACGAGCATTCTGGCTTGAGGCCGAAACCCCATCACAGTAATGACCCTTGCCCAGGATTCGCACCTGGTTCCCTCGTCGCGTTCCGGCCGCACGGCACGGATACGCACACTGCCCGATGACGACACACACTTCTTCAAGACAGCCGGCATTATATTCGCAACGCCCGCATATGTCATCCTGAAACTTTCGTTCCGGCAGCGTCCGAAGCGGGGCGGAACGCTTCCGGGGAGCGCTTCCGGGAGCATCGCCTACGAAGATCCCGAAGAAGAGCTTTCGTACAACAAGATGCTCGGACAGCTCCAAGACGTGGGCAACACCGTCACGCTCGCAAACTACCTCGATCTGCTGGACAAGGCCGGCATGATCGCAGCGCTTCCGAAGCATCACGCAAAGGAGCTCGAGCGTCGTAGGAGCTCCCCTCGCCTGATGGTCTACGACACGTCGCTCATGTGCGCAATCTCGAAAAAGGGGCGCGATCGAATCTTGAGCGAGCGCGATCTGTATGGTTGCCTAGCAATTGCTTTCGTCCGGATCCGGTCCGAAGCCGGCGCGTGACGCAGGTTCCTCGGATTTCGAGACCCTGCGCAGCTTGTGGATACCCGCGAGTTTTCCTATACTGCCTGATCTGTCATCGGCGTTAGGTCCTCCAAACCGCCGCGCAGGATTCCGCAGCGCCTCACGATTCGCGATGCGGCAATCGCCACGATAGGAGCACCCCATGAAGGGAATTCTTTTCGCCAGCTTCGGAACAACCCATGACGACGCCCGGACCAAAGCGATAGACGCCGTCGCCGAGGCAGTGGCCGGATCGCTAGACTGCTCCGCCGTCTACCAAGCGTACACGAGCGGCATGATAAGGCGAGCCTTGGCGAAGAGGGGCATAGAGATATCAGACGTCTCATCCGCGCTGAAGGCCATGTCCGAAGCGGGAGTCGACGAAGCCCTCGTCTCGGTGGGACATGTCCTCCCAGGTGAAGAGTACTACAAGGTCCGCGATTCGATCGACGAATGCAGCGGGCTCTTCTCGCAAATCGCGCTCGCCCGTCCGCTGATCTCCGGAAGCGAGGACCTCAGCGAGATCTCCGACATCCTCTCTAAACGCTACCCTGCCGTAGACGGAACGGCTTACATCCTGATGGGGCACGGGACCCCCACCTTCGCCAACGTCGTCTACGCGGCACTCGATTACCATTTCGGCGCGATCGGAAGACATGACATCGCGGTCGCCACAGTCGAGGCCTACCCCATGCTCGAAGAGGCGATGGGCAAGATCCGACCCCTTCGCGCCAAGCACGTGACGCTCGCGCCGCTCATGCTCGTGGCGGGCGATCACGCTGTCAACGACATGGCGGGAGACGACCCCGAAAGCTGGGCCAGCATCCTTCGAGCGGACGGGCTGGAAGTCAGCTGCAACCTCGTCGGAATGGGAGAGATACCCGGGATAAGGGGCATCTACATAGATCACGCCAAGAAGGCTGCGGCGACCATCGGATGGGAGTAGCCCGGAGTCGCCGCCATGTGGGGGAGTCGCAATCCGCAGCGGCTGTCCTGTGCTCTTTTTTTGCGGATTTCTTCGAACACGCAGGCCCATGCGGGGGAAGCCGCACCCAGATTATCCGTGTTGAGGCCGAATCGGCTTTAATCTATACTCTGTTGCTGCCAGGTGCGCGGCGCGTCAGATTTCGTCTCGCCGCGAGAATAGGGAAGCGGGTGAGATTCCCGCACGGTCCCGCCGCTGTAATGAGTGCGGCCTACCCTGATGCCACTTCGCGATCGCGGGGGAAGGCGGGTAGGCCTTGCCTCTGAGTCAGAATACCTGCCTGGCACTTTGCCTTGGGCAACATGTCCAGGGGGTTCGCGTCGACGATGCATCGGCGACGACCCACGCTCGGAGTCCCGGGGGTCGCGCTCTCACGCCCCCTGAATGCAGGGATTCCCAGTCTGCCGGCAGGCAGGAACTAGGTCATATGCTTTCCAGATCCAATACAGCAAGGCCGTCGACGATGGGCAGGGCTTTCCCACGCTCACATGATGCGACCGCCGACATCGGCTGCACCCCCACGTCCCCGGGCTGCTCGGGCAGCAATGCCGGAGACGCCCTCCCTCACCCGAATCGTTCCTCAGCTTGCGACGAACGCGCCACGCCGCCTTCGTCAAACGCCGCAGCCCGCATGGGCGGGATCGAGGTGGTGGGAAGATGATCGAGACGATAGGAATCGATTGGAAGAGCGCTTCGGTTTCCGAGCGCGAGAGATGCGCCTTGGCCGGGGAGGACGCCGCCGTCTTCATGGCGAAGGCCCAAGAGATCGACGGGATCAGCGGCTGCGTCTTGCTGAAGACATGCGGCAGGTTCGAGGCCTACCTCGACGTCGACGACATGTCTGCGAATCCCGACTCCCGCAAGAGGGCGCTCGCCATGCTCGCCGGAATCGACCCTGATGCCTCATCGATCGTCCATGTGCAGGGCGAAGACTCGTGCCGCAGGCTCATGGAGATAGCCAGCGGGCTGCAGTCCCAGGTCTTAGGAGAAGAGCAGATCATCGCGCAGGTGAAGTCGGCGATCGCGCAGGCTAGGGAGGCAGGTACGGCCACGCCGCATCTCGAGACGCTGTTCAGGCTTGCCGTCACCGCCGGCAAGGAGGTCCGCACCAAGGTGCGCTTCCAGACCGTGCCCACCTCGTGCGCACACAAGGCCATAGAAAAGGCCGAGAGAACGGCCGGCAAAGCCGAGGCCGATGCGGCCGACGGTGAGTCCGGATCCTGCGCCGGGGCCGCCCCCCTCAAAGGCAAGAGGGCCCTCGTGATCGGGAACGGCGAGATGGGACGTCTCATCGCGGCGCTTCTCGTGAAGAAAGGCTGCTCGGTCGCGGTAACGCTGCGCACCTTCCACCATGGCGGAACCATCGTTCCGCAGGGGTGCTCGACGGCATCCTACGAGGATCGCGCGGAGGCCATGGAAGGATGCGATATCATCGTCAGCGCCACCCGCAGCCCGCACATGACCGTCTCGCGCGAGATGATCGAAGGACTCGAGAAGCGACCGTCCATCATGATCGATCTCGCGCTCCCCAGGGACATCGATCCCAAATGCCGCGAGCTTGACGGGGTCGCGCTCTTCGACATAGACGACCTCGTCGACGAGAGACCGGGCGACGACACCGAGGAGATGTGTCACGCGCGGGAGATCATCTTAGAGAGGATGCGCGATTACGACGACTGGTCGCGCAAGCGAAGCGAGCGCATTGACAGGGCGCGAGAGGAGGGCCGCGATCCCGAAGGCGCGCCTACGATGCGATTCCCGCTCTTCGTCGACCTCGCAGGGAAGAAATGTCTGGTGGTAGGGGCCGGCAAGATCGGACGCCGGCGGGCGGAGGCGCTGCGCGACTCGGGCGCTGACGTGAGGGTCGTGGCAAAGGAATGCCCGTCGCAGATCGAGGGGGTCGATCTCTCGCTCAGGGGTTTCGAGAAATCGGATGTCACCGGATGCACGATCGTGGTCGCTGCCACCAACGACTCCGCCGTGAACGCGGAAGTGGCCGAGGCGGCAAGGGAGACGGGAGCCCTGGTCAACGTCTCGGACAATCGTCACAGCTGCGACTTCTTCTTCCCAGCGATATGCCGGAGCGAAAACCTCGTGGCCGGTATCGTCTCCGACGGCGGCCGCCACCGCCTCGTATCGCAGGCGGCCAGAGCCATCCGCGAGACGATGATAGAGGTCGACTCGTGAAGGTGCGCATCGGGACGCGAGCCTCCAAGCTGGCGATGTTCCAGGCCGAGACCGCCGCGAGGGCCATCGAGGAGGCCCGCCCTGGGATCGAGACGGAGATCGTGCCGATCACAACCGCCGGAGACAGAATCCTCGACAGAACGCTCGACAAGATCGGCGGCAAGGGCTTGTTCGTGCGCGAGCTCGACGCAGCCCTGCTGGACGGCCGCGTGGACATCACGGTTCACAGCTGCAAGGACGTGCCGATGGAGGTCGATGAGCGCATCCCGATCGTCGCCGCCTCCAAGCGCGAGGATCCGCGCGATGTGCTGGTGCTCCCTCTGGGACGCGCCGAGCGCGACCCCTCCCTCCCGATAGGAAGCAGCTCGGCCAGACGGCGCGTGCAGCTGCGCGAGATCTTCCCCGATGCCCGGGTGCAAAGCGTGCGCGGCAACGTGATCACCAGGCTCGAGAAGCTCGACTCCGGCGAGTTCGGAGCGCTGATCCTGGCGGCAGCGGGGCTGACCAGGCTGGGACTCTCCGACAGGGTGAGCAAGGTCATACCTGTGGAAGACATGCTCCCGGCGGCGGGTCAGGCAATAATGGCCGTCCAGGCGAGGGCGGGAGAGGATGTCTCGTGGCTCTCCAGGTTCCATGACGAACAGGTCTTTCGGTGCATGCTCGCCGAGAGAGCCTTCGTGCGCGAGCTCGACGGGGGCTGCTCCAAGCCCTGCGCCGCATTCGCGCAGGGCGTTGGCGATGACCCCGGCACAACCGAAATCGACGGCTCGCCCGACGCAGCCGCCGACCCAAACGCACTTGGCGCGCTCATGTTAACTGGACTCTACGTGAGCGACGACGAGACCGAGCTACGAAGGGGAAGCGTTCGCCTAGAAGGCGGTTATGAGGAGATCGAATCGGGCGCTGCGGCGCTCGCTAGGAGGCTTAAACAAGATGGCGTACGGTAAGGTCGCGCTGGTAGGCGCGGGTCCCGGGGATCCGGGTCTGCTCACGCTCAGGGGAAAGGAGCTTCTGGAGAAGGCCGACGTGGTGGTCTACGACCGCCTGGTCTGCGATGACGTGCTCCAACATGCGAAGAACGCGCGGTTGGTCTACGTGGGGAAGGAGCAGGGGCACCACCCCGTTCCCCAGCATGAGATTAACGAGATCCTCGGACGCGAGGCCGATGGTGCCAAACTCGTCGTTCGTCTGAAGGGCGGCGACCCTTACGTGTTCGGCCGAGGCGGCGAGGAAGCAGAGCACCTGGCCGAGCTCGGGGTGCCCATCGAGGTGGTTCCGGGCGTGACCAGCGCGCTCGCCGCCCTCTCCCACGCAGGCATTCCGGCGACCTCGCGCGGCGTGGCCCAGTCGGTCCACATCATCACCGGGCATGCCCGAGCAGACGGCGAGCTCGAGCTCGACTTCGACGCGCTCGCCCATGTTACCGGCACGCTCGTTTTCCTGATGTCGGTGACCTCGATGCCTGAGATCACGAAGTCCCTGCTCGAATCGGGGAAGGACCCCGATACCCCGGCGACCGTGGTCCAAAACGGCACGCTCCCCACCCAAAGGAAGGTCTCGGCCACGCTCTCCACCATCTCGGAGGCCTCCAGCGCAGCGGGCGTGACGAGTCCCGCCATCCTGGTGATCGGCGAGGTCTGCGACTCCCCCGCCGGACTCGACTGGCGAGCCAGCCTCCCGCTGGACGGGGTGCAGGTCGTGGTCTCCCGTCCGCTTGATGGAGCCGGAGGGATCGCAGCCAGGCTGCGCGAGGCCGGTGCCGAGGTCCTCGAGCTGCCCTGCCTCGACACCAGGCCGATAGACGACGAGACGGTCCGCAACGCGATCTCGAACCTTTCCAGATACGAATGGACGGTCCTCACCAGCCCCCGGGGTGCGAGGTATCTATTCGAGGCGATCTACCGCGCCGGGCTGGACGCGCGTGCGCTGGCGGGAACCAAGATCGCGGCGGTCGGCCAGAGCACGGCCGATACGCTGGCCGAACGCGGCATCAAGGCCGACTTCATCCCCAAGCATCACGACGGCGCGAGCCTCGGAGAGAGCCTTGCCGAACTCGTCGGCGACGGCGGGCGCGTCCTTCTATTCAGGGCGAAGGCGGGCGCGACCGGCATCGTCGAGGCGCTTTCGAGCAAGGGGGTCGGCTACGACGATATCGCCGCGTACGAGACGGTTCCCGCAGACGACGAGACGGCGGCGGCAGCCGTGCGCGAGCGCATCGAGAGAGGCAGCGCCAGGCTCGCGGTCTTCACCAGCGCCTCGACCGTCGAGGGATTCTCCCGCGCTGTTCCCGGATGCGGAGATGGAAGCGTCACCGCCGTCTGCATAGGGAAGTCCACCGAGAAGGCAGCTCTGTCTCACGGGATGAGAACCGTCGTAGCCGCCAACGCCACGCTCGACGATCTCCTTCGGACAACGATAGTCACAGCTGCCATCATGGTCGCGCAGAATGAGGAGTAGGAGGATTCCCAGATGGAGGATAGAGATATTCCCACACCGATGCTTAGGCCGCGCAGGCTTCGCCGCACAGCCGGGATCAGAGCGCTGACCCGAGAGACCCGCATCTCGTCTCAGAGTCTCGTGTACCCGCTTTTCGTGGTCGAGGAGGAAGACCTCGTCCGCGAGATCCCGGGCCTGCCCGGACAGTTCCACTACTCCCCCGACCGCGTATGCGAGGGGGTCGCCGAGGCGGTCGACGCCGGAGTCGACGCTTTCCTGATCTTCGGTCTGCCTGCGGAGAAGGACGAGATCGGCTCAGGCGCCTGGATTGACGACGGAATCGTGCAGGAGGGCGTCCGCGCGATCCGCTCCGGATTCCCCGACGTCACGATCGTGACAGACGTCTGCCTCTGCGAATACACCTCCCACGGCCATTGCGGCCCGCTGCCAAAGTCCGTGATCACAGATCCCAGCACCGCCAGCGAAGCCGACTTGCAAGAGGCCGCCGCAGGTCCTCTCAACGACGAGACGATCGCGCTTCTTGCGAAGACGGCCGTCTCCCAGGCCAAAGCCGGCGCCAACATCGTCGCGCCCTCGGCGATGATGGATGGGCAGATCGCCGCCATCAGACGAGGACTCGACGACGCCGGACTCGACAGCATCCCGATCATGAGCTATAGCGCCAAGTACGCCTCCGCCTTCTACGGTCCGTTCCGTGAGGCAGCGGGATCCGCTCCTGCCTTCGGCAACCGCAAGGGATACCAGATGGACCCGCACAACGCCCGCGAGGCGATCCGCGAGAGCATGATCGACGAGGACGAGGGAGCCGACTTCCTGATGGTGAAGCCCGCTCTTCCCTGCCTCGATGTGATCGCGCGACTGCGAATGGAGACCGACCTGCCGCTGGCGGCCTACTCGGTGAGCGGTGAGTACTCGATGGTCAAGGCAGCCGCAGCCGCCGGATACATCGACGAGAAGGCGATCGTGGACGAGATGGCGATCGGCGTGTTCCGCGCAGGAGCGGACATCCTCATCACCTACTACGCGAAGGAGATCGCCCGGTCCATCGAGGCGGGCGACATCGGATAGGCCGGGGTCTTGGGTTCTGGGCGGTAACGGGCGCAGGCTTTCTGGCCTCAACGGCCTCGAACTCGGTCGTCGGCCGCTGAGATCCGCGCTGAAGAAGGAGACAGCAGATGAACGAGAGCAGCCAGACCGCACACGGCAAATCGTCTGATCTTTTCGCCGAGGCCGTGCAGGTCCTCCCCGGCGGAGTGAACAGCCCGGTGCGGGCTTTCCGCTCTGTGGGCACAGACCCGCTCTTCATCGTCTCAGCCGACGGATGCACCGTGACCGACCTCGACGGCACCACCTACGTGGATTACGTCGCCTCGTGGGGTCCGATGATACTGGGGCACAACAGCCCGGAGGTGCGCGAAGCGGTTCTGGAAGCGGTCGGACGTGGCCTGAGCTTCGGCGCCCCGTGCCCTGCGGAGGTCGACGTGGCGCGACTCATGTGCTCGATGGTTCCCGACCTGGAGATGGTCCGCATGGTCAACAGCGGAACCGAAGCCGTGATGAGCGCCCTGCGTCTCGCCAGAGCCGCGACGTCACGGTCCAAGATCGTGAAATTCGAGGGCTGCTACCACGGTCACGTGGACAGCATGCTCGTGAAAGCCGGCTCCGGCGCGATGACGGGAGGGATCCCCTCCAGCGCGGGAGTCTCCCCCGCCGTGACGGCCGACACCGTGATCGCCACGTACAATGACCTCTCCTCTGTCGAGGAGGTCCTGCACGCCAACATCGACGAAGTCGCAGCCGTGATCGTCGAGCCGGTAGCGGCAAATATGGGCGTCGTCGCCCCCGCTCCGGGATTCCTGGAAGGTCTGAGGGACCTCTGCGACAGATTCGGCTGCCTGCTGATCTTCGACGAGGTCATAACCGGCTTCAGGCTGGCGCGCGGCGGTGCACAGGAGCATTTCGGGGTGCGCGCCGACCTTGTAACCTACGGCAAGATCATCGGAGGCGGGATGCCCGTCGGCGCATACGGAGGATCGAAGGAGCTTATGAAGCTCGTGGCGCCATGCGGCCCCGTATACCAAGCCGGAACGCTCTCGGGCAACCCCGTGGCGATGGCGGCCGGACACGCCCAGCTCTCCCGTCTCGACTCCGATCCGAAGATCTACGATCGCATCGACGCGGCAGCCGCACGTTTGCAGGAGGGCCTCACGAAGGCGCTTGGAACGGACGTCTCGGTACAGAGGGCAGGGTCGCTGCTCTGCGCTTACTTCTCCAGAGGCGCCGAGGTCGGCTGCTACGCCGACGCGGAAGCCTGCGATACCGAGATGTTCGCGAGATTCTTCAGAGGGATGCTAGGCGAGGGCATCTACCTGGCACCCTCCCAGTTCGAGGCGATGTTCGTGGGAGCCGCCCACGACGACCAGGCCATCGACCGCACGATAGCGGCTGCGGAGAGGGTCTCGGCGATGCTGTAAGGCAAGGACATCGGCGCAGGTCGACCCCGCCTAGCGCGGGGCCACATCTGCCGAGCAACGCGACCCCGCGCTAGGCGGCAGGGACTCCCCTACCGGGCATCGTTGCGACGGGCATCGTTGCGATGCTCCATGCCCCAGTCGCATAGCTTGTCCAGCACCTCCACCAAAGAGCGACCCCTCTCCGTCAGCGTATACTCCACCTTCGGAGGAATCTCCGGATAGACCGTACGGACCACGAGGTCGTCCGCCTCCAGTTCCTTGAGCGTTCGGCTTAGCGTCTTGTCGGAGACCTTCTTCAGGTATCGGCGCATCTGGTTGAACCTCACCGGCTCGTACTCCATCAGGCAATAGAGAACCACTGGCTTGTACTTCCCGGAAATCAATGACAGGGTGTAGCTGTACCCGGTGTCGTCGAAATCAGCTTCCTCGATGTTCCTATCGGCAATCTCCACCATGGCGCTTTCCTTTGAGTAAGTACATGACAGTTAATTCAGTACTTGTTCACCAGTCTTTACTGAATGATTATTCAAACTGCGAGACGATGTCAATGTCTAGGTGCCGGAAGATCCGAAAAGCAAGAGGTGATTGAAGTGAAGAAGGACCTTGGAAGCGCGGGGGAGCTGTTTCCACAATCGGTGTTCATCGTTGCCAGCTACGACGAGAACGGCGTTCCCAACGCGATGAACGTGGCTTGGGGCGGCGAATGCACCCGCCACGAAATCGCCATCAACATCGGGGATCACAAGACCACCGACAACATAATCGCGAAAGGCGCGTTCACCGTAGCCCCTGCGGATGCGGCTCATGTTGTCGAAGCCGACTATTTCGGGATCGCCACAGGGCGCAAGGTCAACAAGGCGGAGGCATCCAAGCTCACGTTCGTGAGGTCAAAACACGTCGACGCGCCGGTCATCGAAGAGTTCCCACTGACGATGGAATGCGTGGTCAAGTCTGTTCAGGACTGGGGCGGAGTGAAGCGCTTCATCGGCGAGATCGTCAACACGAGAATAGATGAGTCGATTCTCGACGATGAGGGCCGTGTGGATTTCGGGAAGATGCAGCCGATCATCTACGACTCCACCCGCCGTATCTACCGCGTGGTAGGCGAGGAGGTCGGAGGGGCCTGGGACGCCGGCAAAGCCCTGATGTAGCTTGTAGTTTCCGAGCCGACGCGAGAGCGAAAGCAAGCCCCTGTTGTCGGCAAAAGCGGGTAGAGTCGCCAATGGTCTGGGCGAGGGTCATGCTCCCGCCCAGACCATCTATCAGCCCGCATATCCGATCAGCCTGCATGCCCACATAGAGCTCTCTGAGGAAACGCTGATCAATTCATTCCGCCCATCGCCTCACCGTCTCGATGTTCTCGCGAATCTTGCCCACGATGGCGTCGATGCGCTTTTGCGGATGACGCGTGCACGCTCGCAGGATCTCGCGAACCTCGTTATCGAACCCGTCAAGAGCACTGGCGTCGAACCACTCTAAGTCCTTGATGAGCGCGAGCTGGTCCTCGGGGCTGACGCGCTTCGCCCGCTGCTCTATGAGCGGAATGGGTCTGTACCAGAAGTCGACGGGCGCATCGAGCTCCGGCGCCTTGAAGAAAAGAGATCCGCCAGTATCGAAGATCGGCACGACACGGTCGGCCTCCATCGTCCTCGCATCGAAGACGATGCCGAAGTTGTTCCAATGCCTATCCTGGTTGGCGACGATGTAATCGCACGCGAACATCTTGGAGAGCTGACGCTCCGCCCGCTCGATTCCGAGCGCATCGTAGCATCCGAGCAGATGCAGCCATGGCGACAGATGCCCCGGTCTCTTCGATGCGTTGATGATGTCCCATGCGGGCACGAAGCACTCGTCTCGGCCGATCATATCGGGACAGACGGAATACGGATGCCCGTCCCTCATCTCGACCGAATACGGTACAAAATCTCCAGGATCGAGGAGCCGCTCGAACAGCCTCGTCGCGATCAACTCGTTAGCCGGCTCCTGCTCGAAGGGCTTGGATCCGGCCTTGACGAGCACGAACCCGTCGCCGCTCTGTTCCCATGCCTTCTTGAGGTTGCCACCGAGCGAGCTGTTCGGGTCACGCGCGGTCTTTCCGGCCAATCCGGCAGCTGCGACTCCGGACGACCCGAGGGTGAACAGGCCGAGCTGGCCGTCGAAACCGTTGTCGAAAAAGTTCACGTCCTCCCAAAGCAGGCCGGAACCGACTTCGCGAATCCAGAACTGATCGCTCAGAGACAGGCCGAGAGAGCTTTCGAGCAAGTCTAACGGGTGGACTCCGTCCAGATCCGAACGGAGCCTTTCGAAGCCGTCCCTTGTGGATGGGATGGCGCGGGATCTCCACCAGGAGGTCAGGCCGCCCTTGCCGATGGAGCCGGATCCATCGCGGGCACCTATGGGCGCAAAGCGCTCGTTAGGACGCTCGAGTATCCGCGTGAACGCATGCAGCTCCCGGTCGTACTCTGCGACCAGCGAAACCGTGTTCTGGCAGCAAACCTCGAGCAAGGGCATTATCCATAGTTCCCGTTCACAGCGACATCGACAGACACAGGCTGCATTCTACCATCGTAAAAGAAGCGCGGATTCGCACCGTAGTAAGACCTAAAAGTCCTCGAGAGACACGAATCGCACATCCGGATAAGCGGCGATGATGCTGCTTTCAACCTTGTAGCGCGAGAAAACGTAGAGGCCGTTCGTCTTGTACCCCTTCATCAAATTGCGCTTTCCCTTAAGATCATCGATCACCTGAGATACGTTGAAATCGACTCGGTACTTGCACTCCCCGATCAACATCTCTTTGCTCACCCTGTTCGCCGCGACCACGTCGATGTCAGTCTGGGATCTCGTCTCGGGGTTGGTTCCCCACCAGGAACCGACGCTCGTGACGCTGATGGGAAGCGCATCCCGCCTGGCCTGACCGACAAGCCACTCCGCGCAGACCCTTTCGAATCTCCTGCCCAGATAGCCGTTTATCTCAGAATCCGTGATGGCTCGCGCAACGGCCTCTCCAAGACCGTTTTCGACCTCCGAGGCGTAGGGCATGACGAACCGGAACCAGAAATCATAGCACGCCTCCGAGATGCGGTAGATTGAACGTCTGCTCGTCTCCGGGTTTTCGCTGAAGGGGACCACCCGCTCCAGGATGCCGAGATCGATGAGGGTCTTCAGGTACCTCGGCAGGCTCGTCTGGGCGATGCCCGTTTTGCCCGATATCTCGTTGGGCTTGTTAGCCCCACCCGCCACCGACCTCAGAATCGAGTTGTAGAGGGCTGGCTCGTCTAACTCTTGCCGAAGGAGGCTCAAGGGTTCCTCGTAGAGAAAGCCCGCAGGGTCAAAGTAGAGCCGTTCGAGGTTTTCCTGAAGATCGAGATCTGGCTCGATCTGGGATAGATAGTACGGCACCCCTCCGAAGCACCCGTAGTAACGGAATGCCTCTTGGATGTCTAGCCCGGGCAGCATCTCTTTAGCCTGCATGAAGTCGAGAGGCAGCACGCGCATCTGCGAGGTTCGCCTGCCATGCAGGGGACTCTTTCGCCCGAGAACCTTGCTCTCCATGAACCCCTGGTTGCTTCCGCACAGCACCAGGAACAGACCGGTCTCCTGCAGCTTGTGGTCTATCGCTATCTGTAGGATTGATGGGAGGGAGGGGTTCCTCTGTGCGGCATAGGGAAACTCATCGAACACGAAGACGAAGGGCTCTTTTGACGCCTCGTCTGCAATGAAGTCAAAGGCGTCGGCCCACGATTCGAAGCTGCCAACCATGCGCGGCAGATCAAAAAACTCGCGGATCCTGGCGGTCAGATCAGATAGGTTATCTCGATCGCTTTGCTCGAGCGCCGTGAAGAAAAGTGTGCGCTTGCCCTTGGCGAACTCGGAGATGAGCGTGGTCTTCCCCACGCGGCGACGACCGTACACGACGACCATCTGGAAACAGCCCTTGCTGTAGAGATTCTCGAGCTTTCCAAGCTCCTCATCCCTGCCAACGCACATGCCGACCCCTTGCAGTAGCTGACATTATGCAATTGTGCATTATGCAACATTGCATAATAGTTTGGAGCGACGTTTTCGTCGCTTTGTCAGTGCCGACTGCCGCCCGGGACGTCCGGCGCGGCACGCGCCGGATCCGGACGAAAGCAATCGATCAGCGTGTTTCTAGGATGCGATTCCAGCTGGCTACTCGGCCATGTTCTCTATCTCGATCGATTCGATCACGTCGCCTGCACGCAGGCTCCAGAT
>CAZPAN010000017.1:0-13396 GCA_964584585.1 uncultured Coriobacteriaceae bacterium
CTCGTTGATGATCCTCAGGACCTCGAGGCCCGCGATCTTCCCGGCATCCTTGGTCGCCTGGCGCTGAGCATCGTTGAAGTACGCAGGAACTGTAATGACGGCCTGCGAGATGGCCCCGCCGGTATGCTTCTCGGCATCTGCCTTCAGCTTCTGGTGGGTGATCGCGGAGCTCGCCTCCGGCGTGTCCGCCTTGCCGTCGATGACGACATCGCAACGGCCATCCTTGCCGTTGACGACGTTATAGGAGATCGTGTCCCTCTCTGAAGCGGTCTCGGAGTAGTTACGTCCGATGAAGCGCTTGATCGAACTGATCGTGGACTCAGGGTTCGTGACCGCCTGGTTCTTAGCCGCACGGCCGACTACCCTCTCGCCTTCCTGCCTGAAAGCGACGACCGAAGGCGTGGTGCGATCGCCCTCGGCGTTGATGATGATCGTGGGTTCTCCACCTTCCATGACGGCCATCGCCGAGTTGGTGGTGCCCAGATCGATTCCCAGAATCTTCCCCATTTTCAGTACAGCTCCTTCCGTCGCCTAGCAAAGCTACGCTATGCTTTCCCTTTAAAAATCCTGTCATGTACCTTATTGAAATTATCTCAGTGCCTTAATATAAGATTTCCTATATGGTATGTAAACAGTTTTTCAGATAATCGTCGTAAAAATTATCTTAGGGGGACGTTGATCTATTGCTTTCGCCCGCCGTCCGCACCCCTGAACGCATGGGGCTGGACGAGGACGGAATGAATCGACCGGCAGAAAAAAGACGCTGCCCGAAAGCAGCGCCCATCGATTGTATGTATATTCCAGGCCCGCCTCAGCCAAAGCGAAGGCCTCTCACGTCTATCCGGTCCAGTCGGTTCCGACCATCACCAATATGTCCGTATCGAAGCTGTAACGCCCTGCGGACTGCACCGTCGTCCCCATGCCGAGAAGGCCGAGGATGTCGCTGGCGATGCTGGCGTCATCGTCGTCGTTGTAGATGACCAGGGTCTGTTCGTAGACGAACTGGTCGGCGTTGCCCGTCTCGCCGATCACGTATCCCTCCGACTCCAAGAAGGAGGCCACTTCGGCGGCCGTTCCCTCCACACCGCCTCCGTTTCGCACGGTGACCGTATAGGCGGACCTGTCTATGTCAGACGCCTGCCCAGAGGAACTCGAGACGTTGGCGGCAGAATTATACTCGTCGGGGACAACGCCGGCTATCTCCCAGGATTGCGCTTCGGGAATCCCGCCGGAGTCTACGATCTCCATCATCGATTCCCATTCGTCCTCGTCGGCGATCACGTAGGAGACCTCATCGATCGTCGAGGTGTAGGAGGGCACCGTGTACGTGTAGATGCTGCTGGAGTCCATGCCGCGCAACGTCATCGCGATGGCGAGGATCTCGCTGGCATCCATGTCGGTGCTCACCGCCGAGGCTATCGCGCTGATGGAGGTGGCCATCGTGGCGGCATCGCTCGACAGGACCTTGCTGGCTAGGGCCTGCAGAAAGATCCTCTGGTTGGCCTGGCGCTGATAGTCGCCGATCGACGTGTCGCGCGACCGGCAGAATATCAGGGCCTGCTCTCCGTTGAGAGTCTGCAGCCCCGCCGCCACGTATCCACCGGCATCGTCGTCGTCGATCTCGATCGGGACATCGACCTCCACGCCGCCCAGCGCGTCCACGAGGTCCACGAAACCGCTGAAATCAACCTCGGCGTAATGCGATATCTCGACCCCTGCGAACTCTTCGACGGCCTCGACCGCCCCGGCCGGCCCATAGTAGGCATGCGCCGCGTTGATCTTGGTCGTCCCCACTCCGTCGAGCTGGATCATGGTGTCCCTGGGTATCGAGATCAACACGACCTGCTTGGCCTCCGGATCGACCCTGCCCAAGATGATGGTGTCGGTCCTATCGGCTTCATCCTCGTCACGACCGTCCGTTCCCAGCAGAAGCATGTAGAACGGATCGTTTTCCTCGCGATCGCTCACCAGCACCTCGTTAAGAGCGCTCATGTCATCGATTCCGGAATGGAACTGCCCGTTCAGATAGGAGACATACCCGAACGCTGCGGCGCCTCCTCCTACCAGAAGAGCCGTGAACACGACGGCCACGGCGATGATTGCCCTTTTGCGACGCCGCTTCTTGCGATATATGAACGGATAGTTCTTGGAGGAAACCTCCCTGCTGTAGCGTTCGGCGCCATCCTGGCTGCTGGCCGGTGCCACATAGTCGATGGTGCTGCTGTGATACGACTGCCCATGATTCGCATGTCGTGAATGCCGGGATCCCATCCCGCCGCCATCGGCGATGCTCCTGCTGCTATAGCGTTTGCTGTTGCCCCTCGAATGCCTGGAATCCGCTAGGGAGATCACCAGATTCTCCCTTGAATGCCTGGAACTCCCTTTCGACCTAGAGCTCTCTTTCGAATGATTGGAATTCTCCCCCGAATGTCTGGAGCTATCCCTCAAATGTCTGGAACTCATCTTCACCTCGGGTCTGCATTGGCCCTCGGGATCTCATTCGCAGACGGCACGTGGCCTCTCTCTTCCACGCGCCCCGCTATCCCATGGCCGGACTGTCCGGTTGCGGGCATGAAGCTAAATTAACTAAGTCAGATTATCCCATAATCGGCCTTCTTTACCGAAAAAGCACAGTTTCAGCGAGAAAACGCCCTCCGTCGTGAATGGCTGGCCGTTCGCCTATCCATGCCCTTTCGACAACTACCGTTCGCGGCTGCATATCTGCTGCCTAGGGAAACGCCGATCGATTCATTCCGCCGCCGCTGTCGACCGCGCCTTCGCGCCGCAGGCGCACCAGAGGTGCCTACGAGGCGATCGACTCGTCGAGCTCGCAGGCGAAGGCTCGGCTCACATCCGCCCCCACGGCCGAGAGCTTGCCGACGAAGTCCTCGTATCCCCTGTCGATGTGATCGATCCCAGAGACGATGGTCTCGCCGTCGGCGATCAGACCCGCGAGCACCAGCGCCGCGCCTCCGCGCAGGTCGCTCGACTGGACCGGGGCACCTGAGAGCTGCTCCACTCCTTCGATTATCGCATGATGACCGTCGACCCTCACATCCGCCCCCATCCTCGTGATCTCGGAGGCGAACATGAACCTGTTCTCGAACACGTTCTCGGTGATCACCGACCTGCCCTGCGCGATCGTCGCGAGCACCATGAACTGCGCCTGGAGGTCCGTCGGAAAGCCCGGGTGCGGGAGCGTCTGGATATCGCACGCGCAGATCGGACCCTCGCGCTTCACCGTTATCGAGCTTTCGCCCTCCTCCACCTCCGCGCCCATCCTGCGAAGGACGGCAGTCGCCCTCCGAAGATTATCCGGATCCACGCCGGAGACGGTGAGCGGGCCTCCTCCCAGTGCGCCTGCCACCAGGAAAGTGCCGGCCTCGATCCTGTCTCCGACGACGACATGCGATGCGGGATGCAGTTCGGAGACTCCCTCGATAGTCACGATCGGAGTTCCGACGCCCGTGATCCTCGCGCCCATCTTGTTGAGGAAATTCGCGAGGTCGCAGATCTCGGGCTCGCGGGCGGCGTTCTCGATTACAGTCGTGCCCTCGGCGGTCACGGCAGCCATGATCAGGTTCTCGGTGGCTCCCACCGATGGGAAGTCGAGCGTCACCTCCGCCCCATGCAGAGTGCCTGGCACCGTGGCGTTGATGTCGCCGTGGGCCGAGTCGAAATCAACGCCGAGCGCCTCAAGGGCGGCGATGTGCATGTCGAGCTTCCTTGCGCCTATGCGGCGTCCACCCGGCATCGCAACCTTGGCCCTGCGGAACCTGGAGATGAGCGGTCCGAGGACCGAGATCGAAGCACGCATCTTCGCGACGAGCTTGTAGGGGGTCTGGAAGGAGTCGACCCCGACGGTGTCGATGCGCACCGTATGCCCATCGCGGGAGGTAGACGCGCCGAGCGTCTCGAGGACCTCCGACATCACATCCACATCGGAGATAAGAGGGACGTTGTCGATGACGTACTCTCCCGGCGCCATTATAGATGCGGCCATCAGCTTGAGAACCGAATTCTTGGCACCGCCGATGGCGACCTCGCCCCGTATGGGAAGGCCTCCGACGACCCTGATGACCTCTCCTTCGCCCGTCGGCATTAGCCACCTCCTCCGACTTCGGATCCGAACGCAGATCAGCGGGCAGAACCGGCCTGGCCGGCCTCGCCGTCTTTCGGCGCAAAGACGTTTCTGCGGATCCTCGCCCCCGTAGAGCACGCGAAATATCCTGCCGTGTAGAGAAAGCATATCATCAGCGCGATCGTGACCAGATAGGGCACCGTCAAGAGGATGCATGTTACGAGGGTGCCGAGTATGCATGTGGCGTACGGACTGATCTTGCAAAAGACGAGCCTTCCTATGGCCGCGCCCGTGAAGGATATCGATATCATCGCGAGGACGATGACCACAAGCCCTATCGCGAACGCGACCCAGATCGTGACCAGGATCAGGATCAGCACGATGATCGACAACGGCATCAGCACCACCGTCAGGGCGCCGATCACAGCGTGCCTCACCGGATGCTCCCTGATATGGACGACGCTGGCGTCGATCTCCCTGCGCATCACCAAAGTGAGCAGCAGCGCGGTGACTAGTATCATGATGATCGAGAGCGCCGTCAGCATCACGCCACCCGCGCCGGAGGCCAGCATCGAAAACGGGGAGAGCGAACTCGCCCAGGAGACCGCGCTGTCCGGTTCGTAGACGTACTGCCCTATCTGGGCCCCATCCTGGACGACGGGCTCATTGCTGGATCGCACGGTCAAAGTGCCCGTCACCACGGTCCCAGCGCCTATCGTGACGCTATCCGCAGAGATCGAGACGTCCCCGTCGATCACGCCGTCGATGACCACGGTGGACCCTATGGCCCGAAGAGCGTCAGCAGTGCCATAGAAGCCGATGTCGCTCCCCAAAATGCTTACGCCGCCCCCGGCGCTTCCCTGCCCTATCTGAACATCCTGACCCCAGATGGTTACGTTTCCTCCAACGTAGGTCGAGTTGATCGTCATGCTTCCTGAAAATGATCTAACGTTTCCTTCGATATCTGCCGAATCGACCAGAATAGAGTTTCCAGCGGCCAGGAGGTCTCCCCCTATAGAGGTCCCATCGAGGGTCAGATCGTTTCCGAACCAGATCAGGTCGGAGGAGATTGACTCGGAGCCCACCGAGGCTTCACTCGAGTACGCGTTGCCTGCGGTGTCGGTTTCGTAGGCGCTTGCGGGAAGGCTGTAGAAAACAATCGACATCATCATGATCAGAAAGATCAAAAAGGCGTTTAACAGGGGTTTTGTTACATGAAATCTACACATGCCCGAACCATCCTAAACAATAAGCTCAACAAGACAACCTGATGTGCATCGCCGATGGACGTCAGGTCGCTTCCGAAAGCGTAGCATACGTCCTTGGGGAACCCGGGCGATCCAGGAGAGGACGGGATATCGCGGTGGCCCTCGAAGTGCTATTGTAACGATCAAGCTCGTCTTGCATCACTATGTCCATATGACCTTGTCCTGTTTCAATGGTTCAATCCTGCGCTGATATCATGCTTTCTAGGCATGAGTTCAGGAGGTAAACGATATTCTGGAGGAAACGATGGGAGAGAATCGAGAGAACCCCATAGCATTGCGTTCCAAGAGAAGGATGATGGAGGCGCTCTGCGATCTCATGGAAGAAAAACCGGTGCACAGCATCACGATCACCGAGCTTTGCATCAAGGCCGGACTGTCGCGCCCGGCCTTCTATCAAAACTTCGATCGGATCGATGACGTGCTGACAATGTGCATAGCCGACAGACTGGAGAAGAGCGCCGAGAAGATCGCCCTGCCTCCGAACCCCACCCCCGTCGACTGCGCGAGGGCCTGTGCTCAGATAGCCTACGAGAACATGGCCTTTGCTTCGCTGGTGATCTCCCAGGGCATGGCTCCAGCGCTGCTCGATAAGTCATCCCACCTGTTCGCCGACATACACAGACGCTCTGTCGGCACTCCTGATGCTGATCCGAGGCGCGGCGTCGATGCCTCGGCCTTCGCCGGTGCCGGTGCCGCGATGCTTCTCGTGTCCTGGTGCAAGGACAAGATGAAGCCCGACCTCGAGGAGGCTTCCAATAGAATCGGAAAGCTCCTGGAAAGCATCTCGCTGGGATAGGTGGACAGGCCTGCTCCTGATCCCCGACAGATTCTCGACGGGAAACGCGACGTGGGGCGGATGAGCTGGGCCACGACCCACCCGCCCCTCGCCTCATATGCGATGCACCCAGAATCGCAGGGCGTTTTCCGGATCACGGTTGGTATGGTTAAACTTGTCCATGTGACGCATGTGTCCATCGAACGGAGCGTGAGCCGATGAGCGATCTGGCCATTGCGCTTGGTAAGCGATTGAGGTGCTGCCGGCGCGGAGCTGGAATGACGCAGGAAGAGGTTGCCGAGAGGGCCGGGCTGCACCCCACCTACATCGGTCAGGTTGAACGAGGCGAGAAGAACGTGACCGTGGAGTCGCTGGGGAAGATCCTCAGAGCGCTCGACAGTAGCCTAGCCGAGCTCTTCAGCTCTTTCGGAGACATATACGAACCCAAGGACTCGATCCCGAGGGAATGCTATAACCTGATCGTTCAGAGAAGCGAGCAGGAGCAGAAGGCTATTCACGATATCATCTACAAAGTCGTGGATTTGGCCGACGGACACGTGGAACGTTAGGGAAACGCCGATCTATTGCCCTTGTGCTCTCGTCTGGATCCGATGCGAGCCGCAACCCATGCGCACGAAAGTGCGGAGGGTGCGCCGACGTGCCTGAGTGCGCGGGGATGCGACGCGGGCCGGAATGAATCGATCGGCGTTTGCCCGAAGGGACAATCGTAATCAAGCGCTTCACACGCAGGCGCTGTGACACGTTTCCCCGAAGGTCCGCGAAACCGATATCGATTAACGTTTGGAGATCCTTCTTGGAAACCTTCGAGTTGTTCCTCGTAATGGCAGGGCTGGTGCTCCTGTCTTCCATCGTCGACCGGATGCTCCCCAGAGTGTCCCCTCCTCTGATCCAGATCGGGCTGGGGCTGATCATAGCCCTCGTGTTCGGCGTCGGCGTGGACATCGACCTTGATCCGGAGCTGTTCCTGGTGCTGTTCATCGCGCCGCTGCTCTTCCACGATTCACGCAACGCCAACAAGGTCAAATTGTGGCAGAACCGAGCCAGCATACTCTCGTTGGCCATCGGCTTGGTGGTGGCTATCGTGTTCGTGGTGGGATTCACGATCAACGCGATCATCCCCTCGATACCCTTGGCCTGCGCGTTCATGCTCGGTGCCGCCCTCGGCCCCACCGACGCGGTCGCGGTGGAGTCGCTCTCCAGGACCTCCAAGCTCGACCCCAAGGAGCGCTCGATGCTCCAGGGCGAGTGTCTGATCAATGACGCGTCCGGAGTCGTCTCGTTCCAGTTCGCCGTGGCCGCAGCGGTGACAGGGACGTTCTCCCTCTTCGATGCCACACTGGAGTTCATTTTCAGCTTCGCCGGCGGCATCGCCATGGGCCTTGTCCTGGCGGCCCTGACATACTATGTGAGGCAGAAGGCGAACGAAGCCGGCATCGACTCGATCACCTTCCACGTCCTGCTCGACGTGCTGCTCCCGTTCATCGCCTTCATCGTCTCCGAAATGATCGGCGTGAGCGGCATCCTCGCCGCCGTGGCGGCGGGAATGCTCACCGGAATCCTGGGGGATAAGAGCATCGGCCCCAACAGCGCGAAGCTCAACATAGTGACGTCAAGCGTCTGGAAGGTGCTCTCGTTCACGTTAAACGGATTGGTATTCGTGCTGCTGGGCCTGCTTCTACCCGGGGCGATGGAGAACAGCATCCTCGATCCGTCGATAAACAACGGACTGCTGATCCTATACGTGCTGTTGCTCACGCTCATCATCACGATGGCTAGGATCATCTGGGTCTTCGGAATGAACATACATTCGGTGCACAGATCCCGCAGAAAACGCATGAAGGTGGCCGCCCGTCAAATCTCCGACTTGGCGAGAAGGGACGACGGCGGGGATTCGGACGACGATGCTGCGGACAAAACGTTCTCGGGCGTCAAGCTCCTCGGCACGGGCATGAAACCCATGCTGAAGTCGACCCTGATCACCACGATAGGCGGCCCGAAGGGAGCGATCACCCTCTCCGTGATAATGTCCATGCCTTACACGCTGACCGCTGGAAGCGCCTTCCCGGGCAGGGAGCTGATGATCTTCTTGGCATCGGGAACCATCGTCTGCACTCTCCTCATCACGAACTTCCTGCTGCCTATCCTCGCCCCGAAGCCCAAGAAAGAGGGCGGAGAGTATCCAGAGAGCGAAGATGAGCTGGACAAGATCAAGGTCGACATCCTCAGAAAGGTTATTTCCGACCTGGAGGCCGAACACACGGCTGAAAACGACGACGCCACCAGAGCCGTGATAGCGCTGTATGGAACCAGGATCAGGAGGATCCGAACCGAATCCGACTTCGATTTCACCGACACGGTGAATCTGAGGATGGAGATACTCGACCTCCAGTGGGACAAGATCCTCGAGCTTCATGCCAGCGGAGAGACAGACGAAGTGGAAGCCGTGGACTGCATGTTCCGCATAACGAGGTCGCAAAACATGCTGCATGGAAGAGGATACGGCAAGCTGCTCCTCCAAGCGCTGAAACATCCGATCATCACCGTAAGGGTGATGGTCCGCAACATCTCGAAGGCTCTCGGAATGCTCTCGGGGAAGACCATCGAGAGCGACGAGGTCAAGCTCCGCAAAGAACTCGAGCTTTGCGCGATAGCGCGCTTGCAAGACATAATAGAGAAGTCACACCACGAGGAGAGCGCGATCCCGATCACAAGGGTGAGGGCCGCTAGAGAGCAGCTAGCCGCTCATAGAAGCATACTGCGCAACCTGGAGAAGCCCAAGGACACGATCTCTGTTGTGATCGCCACGGGAGGAGACCGCATCAGGAAAAAGCAGCGCTACGCCTATCAAGTGGAGCTGGATGAGATAGCGCAGTACGTCCAGGACGAGAAGATCTCCAGAAGCGCCGCCAAGCGCCTGAGGGACAACGTGTTCCTGATGCTCGTGGAACTCGACGGCGAGATCTAGGGAAGCACTGATTAATTGCTTTCGTCCGGATCCGGCGTGTGTCGCAGCCCATGCGCGTGAAGGCGAAGAAGGCGCAGTGGCCTGCGCCGATGAGCCTGAGCGTGCAGGGGCGCGGCACGGGTCGGAGGCGGGCGGAATGAATTAATCAGTGTTTCCCTAGGAAAGGCATTATCTGAGGCCCGATGCTGAGGCTATTCTGCAACTTCTGCGCCAGATATCGCGCCTGAAATGACGGACTTGTCATCGATCTGCCATCAGATGAGGCGATGATGAGCGAAATCGCGGGAGTTCTGCAAGCTCAATCCGAAAGCAGAAACGGAGATTTACCGGGGATTTTGAAGAAATCGAGATGGTGGGCCGTGGGGGGATCGAACCCCCGACCTTGGGATTAAGAGTCCCCTGCTCTGCCAGCTGAGCTAACGGCCCAAAAGCATTTTAGTATGCTGGATTTTTTAATCAAGACTGAGATCTCACGTCACGGTGAGTGGATAGAGAAACGTCCGTCGCCAAGTTACCTCGCCAAGTTAGGGAGTCCGGATCCAGCCCGTTTCGCAGCCAATGCGCGCGAAGATGGAGAGGGCACGCTAGCCTGCGACGATGAGCCTGAGCATGCAGAGGTGCGGAGGGGGCGTAGGCGCGGACGGAATGAATCGATCAGCGTTTCCCTAGCACCACCGTCGACGAACTCAAGGACGTGCCGAACCCCACCCCCGAGCCTTCCCGAGAATTAAGAAGGGCCGGAATCGCAATGATACCGGCCCTTTGCATTTTGATGGGGTGGGTGAAGGGGCTTGAACCCTCGACCTTCGGAGCCACAATCCGACGCTCTTCCGACTGAGCTACACCCACCATGCCGAACGAATTGAGAGTATATCCATAAAGCCTTGCATGAACAACCAAGCTGGAACGTGGACGGACATCGGGAGCGGCCAGGGAAACGTTGATCTGTTGATCTGTTGATCTAGTGCCTTCGTCTAGATCCGCCCCCTCCGCAGCCAATGCGCGCGAAGACGAGGATAGCGCGCTGGCCGCGACGATGAGCCTGAGCGTGCAGGGACGCAGCACGAGTCGGAGGTGGGCGGAATGAATCGATCAGCGTTTCCCTAGCTGCTCGGGCTGATGTACCTCGGCCTCTCGCCTGCGGAGTCCCTGACCAAAACCAGCGGATTGACCGTCCAATACATGCAGGTCGACCTGGAATCGACCAGCACGTACGTGGCATCGCTGCCAACCGAGTCGAGATGCAGCTGGCTTCCGCACATGCCCTCGACCTGATGCTTGCAGTTCTTGCAGATATGCTCCACTTCCATCATCTCAACCGCCAGCCAGCATCGTTTTCGGGTATCGGACCCTACTTCTTGCTCTGCAGCCCCGGGTTCTTCTCTAGATGCTCGGTAAGGGCCTTATGAAGAGCCACGAGCTGGCTATGGGAGAGAATCACCCGGGAGACGAGATAGGACGGAGCCTTGCTCTCCGGACTCGGGGAGTGATCGTTGTAGATGAAATCAATACGAGACTCCGAAGGGGTAGATGCGATGATCGACATGTTCGCATAGACGCCTCTTAGATCCTCCGGCTTCGCGGTGATGTTGAGATTCGCAGGTTTGTTGGCCTGATCTGCCATTGCAACTCCTATCTGCTGTATAACCAGTGCGTTTGCACACAGGGCAATGATAGCTCTATGCGTGCTCTTGACCAACCGATCGCCAGACATGCAGTCCCGGGCCGGTACAATTATTCGTTGCGGATTATCGCAGTCCCGATGAGCGAATCCGCAGATCGGGATGGCAAGCGAGCGCCAGAAACCATCCGCAGCCAAATACGAGTCTGTGAGGACACTTTGAGAGGACAGGGCATCGATGGAGATCGTTAAGCTGATCAAGAAACCCGTTGGGCGCACGAAGATCGAATTCTACGTGACCGTTGACGGTCAGACGACATCGGAGGCCATCGACATCGCGATCGAGAACATCTGTAGGATGACCTACACGGTCGTGACCGATGACAAGGACGCAGAAGAGGTCCTTCGCGACAAGCTGGGCGACAACCAGTACGAGATGATGCTCCAAGAGCATGTGATGGCCAACCTCTCCCCGTTCGTCATCAGCGCCGAGGAAGATCTCGACATGGCCTTCGAGCCGCAATGCGGTTCCAACTCCATCCCACAGCGCGACGAGGACTTCGAGTTCACCATCACCGTCCTGCTTCGCCCCAGATACACGCTGGAATCGCTCGATCCGGTCGAAGTCACCATCCCGAGGCCCAAGGTCCCCGAGACGGCGATCGACAGGCAGATCGAGCAGATCGCGGAGATGAACACCGTCTACAAGACGATTCCAGACGATGGAACACCGGTGCAGATGGGACAGTTCGTTCAGATCGATATGAGCACCACCAAAAACGGAATGCAGGTCGGCGGACTCACCGGAAACGAACGCCTGCTCGAACTCGATTACGGCTTCATGCCGAACGGATTCATCGACAATATCGTGGGGATGAAAATCGGCGAGACGAAAACCTTCGACTTCGAGGGGCCGCGCGAGGGGACCGTCGACGTGAGCAACACCGAAGTCTACACGACAACCGTGACCTTGAAAGAACTCAAGCGCCAGATGATCCCCGATATCACAGACGCATGGGTCGAGGCCCAGATGCCCGACGCCGGCACTGTCGAGGGACTCCGCGCCAAAATCCGGGAAGGACTCGAGAAGCAGGCCGAGGAGAAGGCGACGCAGAGCATCGGCCAGATGGTCGACTTCGAGCTGGCGAAAAGGTTCCAGGGCAAGATACCCGACGAGATCTACGAAGCCGCCAGCCGCAGCGTCTACCAAAGCATGCTCGCTGGGCTTCGGCAGGAGGGCAAGACCATCGACGACCTGATGCAGGAGGAAGGCCTTAACCAAGAACAGATCAACATGCAGGTCATGCTGCAGGCTCGCGACATCATCAGGCAAGGCCTCGCGCTCGACAAACTCTTCGACGAGAAGATCGGCGAACTCACCGACGAGGACATCAACGATGCCTACACGTCGTTCGCCCCCGGGCACGAGGAGGAAGCCCGCAGGCAGTTCGAGGAGACCGGCCGTCTTTATGCGGTCAGGGAGGTCGCCAAGAGGCTCAAAGCCCATAAATGGCTGCTCGAAACCGCGATCGTCCACTATCGTGATGCAGACGCTCCAAACCAGTCCTCCGACGACGGCCGAGAGGGATAGGGCCTCTGGATGGATCCCCTGGCATGGACGGTGCTGATCTCCTGCATCGCGGGGATCGGATGCAGCTCCCTAGGAGCCGGAATCGCCACGCTGTTCAAGGCTGGATCGAACAGGACTGCAAGCCTGCTTCTCAGCTTCGCCGCAGGGCTGATGCTTTCGATAATCTGCTTCGACTTCCTTCCGGAGGCGATGGAGCTGGAAGGAAGTCCGATCCATCTGGCGAAGGTGGTCGTGACGGTGGCCGCAGGGGCCGTCGTCGTGGGGGTGCTCGACAAGGTCGTCGACTCTCTGGGTCAGAAAAGAGCGCATTGCTGTGCCCTCGATGACCCGCTGATAGCCGACGTCCTCGATGAGGGCATCCGCAACGAGCACATGAAGCATCACGACGACATCCGCGCCCACCACCCCAACCACGATGGTCATGTCACCGCAGGAGCAGCCGCCTCGAAAGATCCCTCCGGGGCCAGAGGATCGAACCTGAGAGTGGCTGGCTGGGTCATGGCTGCGGCGATCTCGATGCACAACCTGCCCGCCGGCATGAGCATCGGGGGATCGTTCGCCAGCCCCGAAGGGACGATGATCGCCTCAGGCGTGATGGTAGCAGCGCTGCTGGGACTCCACAGCATACCCGAGGCGATGTCGATGGCAGTTCCGTTGACAAGCTCCGGACTGTCGAAGGGAAAGACCGTGCTTTTGGGGGCGTGCGTCGGTGCCTTCCTGGTCGTCGGTGCGCTCCTGGGATACGCGATCGGTGAGATAGGCATGTTCTGGATGGCGATGAGCCTCGCCTTCGCCAGCGGTGCGATGCTCTATGTGCTTTTCGGGGAGATCCTCCCCGAGGCATTCCTGCTCTTCCACTCGAAGAAGCCCGCGATCGCCACGCTGACAGGCCTGGTGCTTGGATTCATGCTGATAAGCCTCTAGGGAAGCGCCGGTCGATTCATTCCGCCCGTCTTCGGCGCGTGCCGCAGCCAATGCGCCCTAAGTCGAAGAAGGCGCGCTGACCCGCGCCGATTTAGCCTTAGCGTGCCGTAGTCCTGCAACGCGGCGAAGTCGCCCAGATGACGGACGAGG
>CAZPAN010000017.1:13406-17831 GCA_964584585.1 uncultured Coriobacteriaceae bacterium
GCTCCCCTATCTGATGAAGTTGGTCCTGGCCGGAGGCTCCTCGCGAACCGGGTACTCCACCCCAGCTTTCCTGCCAGCCTCGATGCATTTGAGAACCCATGCCATATTGCGTCCCAAGGTTCGCATCGTCTGCATGCCCTCGAGATCTTGCCGCACCTCATCGGGGGTGTTGCCATGCACGGAGTTCCAGTACTGCGATCCGACGACCACCATCCCCCTGATCCCGAAATACTTGTTGAGCTGATCGTATGCGGCGCTGGCACCTCCCCTCCTGCAGCTGACCACGGACGCTGCGGGCTTACCGGCGAAGTCGACCATCCCGCTGTAGAAGACTCTGTCCATGAATGATGTGACATGCCCACATGCAGCTGCGAAGTGCACAGGACTTCCGAACACGAATCCATCGGCATCGCGGGCAACCTCGGCGAAATCGTGAACGACGTCGCTTATCACGCACTTGCCGGTCTTGACGCACGCCCTGCAGGCAACGCACCCGGAGATCGGAGCCCTTCCCACATGGAATATCTCCGTCTCGATATCGGATTCACGCAACGCTCCGGCAACCTCGGTCAGCGCGGTGAAGGTGCAACCCTCGGCATTCGGACTCCCGTTGACAAGAACTACCTTCATTGAACCTCTCTCCTTTCGAATATGGATCGCGTACTAAGCCGCAAAAGACCGGTCCCCACAACCGGCCTTTTGCGGGCATCAGATATCCGATATTACCGGACTATCGCGTCGAAAAGCCCGTCGAGCCAGACCTGCTCGATGCCCTCGACCTCGCCCGAATCGCAGGCCGCAGCCATCTTGGAGTCCAGGGGGACGGAGGCGGTGTTGACGATACCGTGCCTTGATGAGATGTCGTCGAGACGGCTCTTGCCGAACAGCTCGATTCTCTTGCCGCAATCGGGACAGACGAGGTAGCTCATGTTCTCCACCAGGCCGATCACGGGGATATCCATGCGAGTAGCCATGTTGACGGCCTTCTCGACGATCATCCCGACGAGTTCCTGCGGAGAGGAGACGATGACCACACCGTCGAGCGGAAGCGACTGATAGACGGTCAACGAGACGTCTCCGGTCCCCGGAGGCATATCGACGAACATAATGTCGATATCGCCCCAGTCGACCTCCGACCAGAACTGGGTGACTATGCCGGAGATGACCGGACCCCTCCAGATGACCGGGTCGGTCTCGTTTCGCATAAGCAGGTTCAGCGACATGACCTTGATGCCGCTGGCGGTCTGCACGGGGATGATGTGTCCCTCTTCGGTGGCACCCACATGATCGATGATTCCGAAGGCCTTGGGGATCGACGGTCCGGTGATGTCGGAGTCGAGGATAGCGGTGGACATACCGCGCCTGGCGGCGGTAGTCGCAAGAAGCGAGGTTACGAGCGACTTCCCAACCCCGCCCTTCCCGCTGACGACGCCTATGACCCTCTTGACGTTGCTCTTGGAATTCAACGGAGCGTGCTGCTCCATCTCCTTGAGGTTGGGGATGTTGTACCGATGCTGCTTCTCCACGTCTGCCATCTCGTAGATCTCCTTCGCTTAGATTCGGTCAAGTATAGCACCGCAGCCCGCGACCCCTGCTGGGCCGCGGGCTGCGGTCTAAGATCTGGAATCGGTTCCGAGCAAACGCCCTATCGAATGGGACTGCGAATAGAAGGCGCAGAGCCCTTCAGATGGAGCTGCAGGTCTTTTCTAGGCCTCCTCGGGCTTGGGTGGGTTGAAATACCTCGACTTGCTGTAGTAGCAGAAGTAGAGGATGACTCCGATCGCGATGCCTCCGACCATGTTTCCGAGCGTGACCGGGACGAGGTTTCCGAACAGCCCACCCATCGAAAGGTTCGCCAGCTGCTCCGAGGTGAGTCCGTAGAGCTCGGCGGCAGCGGCAGCGTAATCAGGGTTGAGAGCGGCGAGCATCCCCGCTGGGATGTAGTACATGTTGGCCACGCAGTGCTCGAATCCCGAAAGGACGAACATGCAGATGGGGAAGAAGATTCCTGCGATCTTGGAGACAACGTCCTTGGCGGAGGTAGCAAGCAGCACGGCGATGCACACCAGCAGGTTGCAGCCGATTCCCGAGATGAAGGCCTGCGAGAACGAGAGGTTTACCTTGCCGAGGGCTACGTTGATCGTGAACGCCCCCAGCCCGTTGGAGCTGTAACCCAGCTGAGTGGTTCCGGCGACCAAGAAAACGATGAGGAGCGATCCCACAAAGTTCCCTATCCACAGCGTCACCAGACTCTTGATCCAGCCGCTCCAACGGATCTTCTTGGCCAGGATGCCCTCGACCATCAGGCAATTTCCGGTGAATAGCTCTGCACCAAGGATGACGACCATGATGAGTCCTGCCGGAAAGACGCATCCCGCAACGAGTCTGGCGAGTCCTGTGTTGGAGACCTGGTGCATAGCCAGATTGGCGCCCTCAGCTCCGAACGCGATGAACGCACCTGCAAGAATGGCCAGGAGGAACATCTTGGGGAGCGTAAGATTGGCCTTGACTATCGCGCTGTTGATCGTCGCTTGCGCAGTCTCGGCCGGAGAGTTGAAATTGTTCATACAAACTCCTTGTGCCTTCCCCTCTATTGCACGACCCTTTCGGGTCAAATCGGTACTCTACTATTCATCTTCACGAGATTTACACATAGAAGTAGATTCATGGGGCGAGCGGCGAACGTTCGATTGTGCAATGGCAACATGATTTCCTGGGGAAACGCTGATCGATTGCTTTCGTCTAGATCCGACCATCCGACCCTTCGCGCCCATGGGAACGAAGGCGGATTCGGAGGCGGGTCCTTCCGAATCCAAAACAGAATCCCGAGCCGAACCCGAGCCGGCTCCAAACGACTCCGACGATTCGGATCCCGTTTGGACCTGGTTTGGGTCTGTGGGGGATAAACAGATAGAAGAAAGCGCTAAACATGGTATGAGGGCAATCCCTGCTGGGATCGGACCCCGGATATCGACGTTCATCAGACCGCATACCTACGGGAGGCGGTCTTCGGGGAGATGGAACATGAACCCTTTCGAGTCCGTTTGCAGCACCACGGTCACGGATCTCACAGGATCGGATATCAGGCTCGAGATCGGACGGGAGCTGGCAAGAGGGTCCACCTGCTCCATCCGGGCGGCTTCGGCGGAGGGGTCGCCTGTCGCGGCCAAGGTGCTCCTCCCCTCACTGATCGGCACAGCCACGATGGAGAGGTTCATGCGCGAGTCCGATCTGCTCTGCAGGATGTCGCATCCCAACATCGTCTCGGGCATCGCCGTCGGGTCGATAAAAGCCGCAGTAGGAAGCGCGAAAACGCCGACTGCCTCGCCTTGGCCTGCGGGATGTCCGTTGCTCGTCATGGAACTCGTCAAAGGACCGAATCTAGCCGACCTCATACAGGAGAAGAAACCAGACGCGATCGGCGCCGAGAGAGCACTCAGAATCGCCTCGGGCATAGCATGCGCCCTCGGATACCTCTACATGGACGGCAGGGTGCACGCCCATAGAGACGTGAAGCCCTCCAACATCCTGATCGCCTCGGATGGGATCCCCAAGCTCGCGGACCTGGGGATCGCCAAGACCGTGATGATGGTCTCAGACGAGGTGGAGACGAGGCTGGCGGGCACCGTCGGATACATGTCGCCCGAGCAGCTAGCCGACAGCTCCAAGGTAGACATCAGATCGGACATCTATTCTCTCGGGGTGGTGCTGGCGGAGATGCTGGGGATCAGAGCCGAAAAAGACCCCAGGAAAGTTCTGGCGAGACGCATGGCAGGAAAGATCCCGACCATAGGCGCAGCCGATGCCAGGCGCCTGGGATTCGGCCGGAACGAGGCCGCCGCCATCTCCCAGGTTCTAGAGAGGATGTGCGCTTACGAGCCATACGACAGATACCAGGTGCCCCACGACCTAGCAAGGGATCTGGGAAGATGCGCCGACATGATCGCCGCAGGCAATGGCCAGAAGAGACTCGGGCACAAAGACGAGAGGTCGCGAAGATCATCGCGAGGAGCGCGTAGCGGGAATGGGCGACTGGGTCGGGCCGAACGCAAGTCGGAACAAAAAGGACGAAAGCATAACGAGGAGAGGCTGCCGGGTCGGTTCGAACACGACTCGGCGCGATCAGACCGAAGCTATCGAGCCGAGCGGGTCGGCCGCGCAGGCGGTCGGTCGGGAATGGCCGGGCACGGGGCGGCGCAGACTCGCCGCAAGACCAGACGGCCAGGGCAGTCTGGCCGCGCAGACGATCGTCCAAAGCAAGGCAGACGCAGAACCGGTCGGCTTGGCCGTGCGAGATGGGCTGCGATCGTCTCCATCTGCAGCGCCCTGACGATCCTCATGACGGCCTGGGCCTGCACTGCGAAGATCGCGGAACTAACACCTAGGCATGAACCCCTTTCGACCCCGGCAGAATCCGAGATCGTA
>CAZPAN010000018.1:0-5029 GCA_964584585.1 uncultured Coriobacteriaceae bacterium
TGTCGGTCATGCCGTAGGAGGCGGGGCCGGCGCCTAGATTGTCGGGGTGCAGCGTCCTTCCGGTGCCGCCTCCAGAGGCGACAGAGAAGTACTTCCTCCCCTGCTCTATGCACTGCTTCTTGTAGGTCCCCGCCACAGGATGCTGGAATCTCGTGGGATTGGTAGAGTTGCCGGTGATGGAGACGTCGACACCCTCCTCGTGCATGATCGCGACGCCCTCTCGCACGTCGTCGGCACCGTAGCAGCGCACGTCGCCGCGCTCGCCTGCGGAGTAGCGCTTCTCCCCCATTATCCGAAGCTCGCCGGTAGAGTAATCGAACTGCGTCTGCACATAGGTGAACCCGTTGATGCGGGAGATGATCTGGGCGGCGTCCTTGCCCAGGCCGTTGAGGATCACGCGGAGCGGCACGGTCCTGGCCTTGTTGGCGTTGCGGACGATGCCGATCGCTCCCTCGGCGGCGGCGAAGCTCTCGTGTCCGGCGAGGAAGGCGAAGCACCTGGTCTCCTCGCGAAGGAGCATCGCGCCCAGATTGCCGTGGCCGATGCCCACCTTGCGGTCATCGGCGACCGAGCCTGGGATGCAGAAAGACTGCAGGCCGATCCCGATCTTCTCGGCGGCTTCGGAAGCGCTCCCGACCTCGGACTTGATCGCGATCGCCGCACCGGCTGTATACGCCCATGCCGCGTTCTCGAAACATATGGGCTGGACGCCCTTGACGATGTCGTAGGGAAGGACCTCCATGCCGGCGGAGGCGCATACCTCGACGGCCTCGTCGAGGCCGTCGATGCCATGTTCGGACAGCACGGTCTCGATGTTGCCGATGCGGCGTTCCTTGCTCTCGAAATCGGCCATCTCTACTCCTCCCTCGGATCTATGTACTTGACTGCCTCGTCGAAACGTCCATAGCACCCGGAAGCTCCGGCGAGCGCCTCGTTGGCGTCGACGCCCTTCTTGATGGCCTCCATCATCTTGCCGAGGTTGACGTACTCGTATCCGATGATCTCGTCGTCGGAGTCGAGGGCGAGCTTGGTGATATAGCCCTCGGCGATCTCGAGATATCTGGGACCCTTCGCCCTGGTCCCGTAGGTGGTGCCGAGCATCGAGCGATCGCCCTTGCCGAGGTCGTCGAGCGCAGCGCCCACAGGCAGGCCCTCCTCGGAGAAAGCGGTCTGGGAACGTCCGTAGACGATCTGAAGGAACAGCTCGCGCATCGCGACGTTGATCGCATCGCAGACAAGATCGGTGTTGAGAGCCTCGAGAATGGTCTTGCCGGGAAGAATCTCAGCTGCCATCGCGGCCGAATGGGTCATCCCGGAGCATCCCACCGTCTCTATGAGGGCCTCCTCGACGATCCCATCCTTGACGTTGAGCGTCAGCTTGCAGCCGCCCTGCTGGGGCGCGCACCATCCCACGCCATGTGTCAGTCCGCTGATCTCTCCGATCTCCCTGACCTTGACCCACTTCCCCTCCTCGGGAATCGGTGCCGGGCCGTGGCACGCGCCCTGGGCGACAGGGCACATGTTCTCGATTTGAGCCGAGTAGATCAAAACGCCACATCCTTTCATGTGCCGGCATTTCCTATCATCGACTGATTTTAACCCCTGCGGATGCAGCATGGGAGGAGCGCCCGGGATGGCATCGCCGACCGCAGCGCCGCAGACGCCCGAAGCCGAAGAAGGCGCGCTGGCCTGCACCGATGAGCCTAAGGGCGCAAGGACGGAGAGGGACGCGGCACGCGCCGGGTCCAGACGAAAGCAATCGATCAGTGCTTCCTTAAAACAGCGGCATTCCCTTGGAGTCCACCATGATCGCTCCGTATGCGGCCGTCACCCCGCGCGCCTCCTCGACGGCCGATCCGTCGTCGGAACCGCAGACCACGACGGCCCTTCCCGGATAGATCTTTAGAGCCTCCGCCAGGGAATCGAGATGCCCCTCCCAAGACGATCCGCGCTCCGGCACAAGGGCAACGGGAACGAAGGAGGCGAGCTCCAGCAGATCCCATGGATCGAGATCGGACTCGGGAATCTCGACCACCTCGGCGGATTCGAGGTCGAAGCCCGCAAGCACATCGGGGCAGCAGGCGACCGACATCGAAGCGGCAGAGGCCATCACCGAGCCTCGCTCAGGGGCTGTCCGGCAAGACCCCACCGGACCAGAATCGGAGACCGCCTCGGAGATCGCCTTAGTGAACTCAGGGGTCGAGCCACAGCACGACCCGACGATCTGAACCCCCATGTCGATGAACCTGCGCGCGAAGGAGGCCATCGGCTCGGGAGTCCCGGGGTATGAGGTCGATCCGTCGGCCTCGAGAACCGGAAGGCCAGCATTTGGCTGAACGAGCAGCGGAAGCGTGGTCGCCCCCGACATCTCCTCAACCAGACCCAGGGCTTCCGCTGGTCCGAGTCCGCAGTTCATCCCGACGGCGGATGCCCCGAGCGCCTCGGCGACCATGCCGACCACGGCAGGAGGCGTCGACGACAGCGGCATCGTGCCGCCGACGTCGAACGTGCAGCTCACGATGATAGGGAGATCGCAGACGCTTCTCGCAGCGAAAAGCGCGCATCTGAGATCGGCTATATCGATGAAGGTCTCGAGCAGGATCGCATCCGGCGGATCTGCGACCGACATCAGCGCCTCGATGTGACGCCTATAGGCGTCGTATGCGATAGAGAAAGAGGCGTCTCCCAAGGGTTCGAGCACGAGGGAGCACGGTCCCACGTCGCCCAGCACAGGAGAGTCGGGATTGCCGGATCTGGCGATCATGACGCTGGCGGCGCAGGCCCTAGCGGCTCGATCCAACGTGTCGCGATCCTCGGACGTGCATACGGAGAAAGAGTTGGTGGTCGAGACCGTCGCCCCGGCTGCGGCGTACATCGCGTGAACCCTCTCGACGAGTCCGGGACTCTCGAGGTTCGCTGCGGTGACATCCTCGCCAAACGATGCGCCCAGGCTCGCGAGCATCGTGCCCATGGCGCCTTCCGACACCAGGATCTTCCCACCGAGATCGAGCCTTCTAAGGCCATCTACGCGAAGCGACATGGGAACCCCCTTCTCCGGATAGTCTGCCTGACGGGATTGTCTCACACCGGAAGACCCGAGGAGAGGGCGCATATGACGGGCGAGGCCTGGCGCAGCCGAAAGACCCCCTCAGACCACATGTCGTCGTCAGCCGCACACCATCCGAAGCGAGAGGATCACGTGCAGGAGCTGATCGGGATCGTCGAAGTCTATTCCGGAGATCTTCTCGATACGCTCCAGGCGACGCAGCATCGACGACCTGTGGACGAAGAGCTTCTCCGCCGCATGCGTCGCGTTCAGATGGGTCTCCAAGTAGGCTTTCAGCGTGTCGACATAGCTGGTGCCATGCTCGGAGTCGTGCTCCAACAACATGGTCACCCCTGGATGGCAGAGCTGCGTGGCCTCAAACTCCCCCTTGAGCATGGACATCATATATGCAAGCGAAACCTTGTCGAAGGAGTGGTACCAGAAGTGAGGGTCGGATATCATGCCGTATTCGAGCGCTATCTCGGCCTGCCTGCAACTCAATCGGATGTTCTCGATCCCCCTGAACGGGTTTCCGAGTCCCACTCTGAAAGCGTACTCGGACATTGTCTCAGCCAGCGAGGCCATCAGCGTATCCACAGACGAATCCCAGTTGCGATGGCTGAGATCCACGATCACGATGATAGCCTGGCCCTGAGGCACCGCGCACGAACCCGGCCAGCTCTCCTCAAGGAAACTGCAGAGGTAATTCGTCGCCGTGTCCCACATCGAGCCCTCGAAAAGGTCGATCTTCAGCGCGATCAGCATGTCGTCGACGCTCCAGCCGTAAAGATCGAAGGCGTTCTTCGCCAGATTGTCGTCTATGACCCCGTTTCCCGAGATCAGCTTGCGAATCGTAGAGTGCATCGCATCCGACTGCGACCTCAGCGGATGCGTCATCGTCTGATTCGTGAACGCCAGCTCGAACACGCGCTGAGAGAAGTATGGCATCGCCTCGAACAGCCTCACCCTCTCTCTCCAGCCGGCACGCTTTCCGACCATCAGGATCAGGCGGGCATCCCAGATGCCGTCGACCGTGTCCTCGGGGATGTAGTTGTATCCGATGAAGAGCTCTTCGTCACGCCCTTCCCCAGTCGTGCGGTAGATGATGTCGTTCGTGAACTTGGCGTTGATGAAGCTGGGATCCTCGACTAGACCACGGATCCTGTCATCGGGGAGCTTCAGCTCTCCGAACGAGTTCCTGACGAGCGTCTTGCTGTACCCCTCCGAAGCGGCGATGATCCCCAAACCCCTGTTGAAGAGGGCCATAGGACACCCGGTGGACCTCTCCCCCAGCTCCAGCAGGAATTCGACCTTATTGCCGGAGCAGACCGCATCGTCGACGGCTGCAGACCATTTCCAGATGGAGGAGAGCGCGTCCCATGCGACGACGAGAAGCGATGCGGCGTTCTCCAGGCTCAGCGCCGGCGCCTCGATCCACGCGTCGCTTCGTCCGGAATACTGGCTTTGCCCCAGCAGGATCGGAAGAGTCCCTTTCACGAACCCGTTCGCCTGGTCTCCGGCGATCGCTATGCGTGAGACCTGGTATCGAAGGTCGCCACGAAGCCTTATGAAACTCCCCCACTCCGCGTCGCGCTCTCTCAGGAGAGCCACCATCTCATCGAACAGCATCCTTGCGGTGACGACCAGGGAGGTCTCGGCAGGATCATTGGAATATAAGCTGGTTTGTAATTGAATCATCGAATCTTCGCATCAGCCTCGTGTAAATTGAAGCAAAGTGTAGCGCAAAATGCTTGAAATCGCATCTTATCGATAGCCTGCTCTTGATAGCCAGATGCTACAAACCGTAGCTCCCGTCTCGGAAAAACGCATCCTATCGACAGCTTATCAAGCACCGAACATCGTGCAAAAATCAATTTCGATGTGCAGATTTGATGGAGAGGGCGCGCCGAAGCGTGCGCGGTCTCGCCATACGCAGACACGCTGCTGCGATGTTCGGTCGAACGCAGATCCGCACAGAGTCCG
>CAZPAN010000018.1:5039-17396 GCA_964584585.1 uncultured Coriobacteriaceae bacterium
AGTCCGGCCATCTCGGAAAGGTCGTCCGAATGGCCTGGCTTGACGAGGATCGACTTGTCATCTCAAGCAGATCCTCACCCCCGTCCGAAAGGACGCAAAGAGAGTGGAGGGAATGCGTGGAACAGGAGGTGGGAGAGGTCACATCCCGAGCGTCATAGGGAAACCAAATGTTAGAATCCGGCGGCCAGAGTATCGCCGGAATGAAACCCATCTAATGGAAGCGGGTGAAAAATCGCATGAGCGATAACTCGAGCAGCAGCGCGACGGCAGTCCAGTCCAAGGCTGCAGTCGCGGAAACCACTGATCACAAACCGCTATCGAGATCTCTGAAGATGTTCTATGGAGTCGGAGACTTCGGCTTCAACCTGATGAGCAGCGTGGAAACCTACTACTTCGTGTTCTTCCTCACGAACTTCGCGATGTTCGATGCCGCGACGGCGGCGATCGTCTCCGGAGTCGGATCGGCCGTCGACGCGATCCTCGGATGGATGTACGGCGGCTTCATCAATTCTCTCAAGCCGATGAAATGGGGACGCTACCGCTCCTGGCTGCTCGTGCTACCGTGGGTGGTTCCGATCCTGTACTGCTTCGAGTTCACGACACTGAGCTCGAACACCTTGCTCGCCGCCACTCTGATCATCTTCTTCAACATCACGTCGCATGCGGCATGGGACTTCCCCTACGTGGCAAACATCTCCATGATCTCCATGGCCGCGAAGACGCCGGAGGATCGCGCCCGCATGTCATCGACGAGAGGCATGTGGTCCAACGCCTCCAAGATCTTCTTCGGTTACATCATGACCGGAATCCTCCCCATAGGGGCGATGCTCTTCGGAGAGGCCAACCAGTACGCGTTCGGCGCGTTCACGATGGGCGTGTGCTTCGCAATCCTCTACTACGTGCACTTCCGCATGTTCAAGGGGTATGAGAAGGAGTACACCAAGGAGGAGCTCGCGAACTACAAGAACGAGAAGAGGGACGAAGGACGCACCACGTTCAGGGATCTTGGACGCGCCCTGGTCTCCAATCCCCCGCTGATCTTCCTGCTTCTCTCCGACATCGCGAAATGGGTCTTCAACTTCATGTGCGCCGGAGTGGCCACCTACTATTTCACATACGTGGTGTTCGAACCGGGGATGCTGGCGACGTACATCTTCATCTCCAACGTGCTCTGCGTAGTGGGATCCTATCTATCCGCCTCGTTCGCGAAGCTGATCAGATCGACTAGGAACGCATCGGTGATCGCCTACATCTTCATGGGAGCGATGATGCTGATAGCGTTCTTCACATACTGGGACATGTGGACGGTCATCATCTTCATGTCGCTCGCACAGTTCGGGTACGGCATCACCTACTCCTGCTCTACCGCCATGTATGCCGACACCGTCGTCTACAACGAGTGGAGGAACCGCACCAACGCGGCCGGGTGGATCAACGGCCTGCAGCTCTTCCCGCTCAAGATCGGGTTCGTCGCCAGGGGCGTCCTCATCCCGATCGTGCTCGCGATGGTAGGGTTCACCTCCGCCGAGGCCTTCGAGCCCTTCCTGGCCGCCGGCGCCACCCTCACAGAGGAGTTCATCTCGTTCCAGAGCGGAATAGGCATAGCGTTCATGATCATCCCGGCAGTGCTGGTGTTCGTCGCCGCGCTCCTGCTGCTCATCGGATACAGGCTGACCCCGAACAAGCTCAGACAATACCAGGAGGAGATCGAAGAGCGCAAGAGGCTCGAAGCTGCTCCTGTTGCATGACATCCAACGTATTTGACGGGAAAGGAAGTAACTAGATGCTCACTCCAAGACAGAACCTGGTCGAGGTCATAAAGGGTGGCAAGCCCGAGCGCTTCGTCAAGCAGTACGAGGCCTTCGAGGTCCAGTTCACCGCCGCACACCGCTCCCGCAACAACCCGAAATACGGCGAGGAGAACGTCGTCAACAACTGGGGAGTCACGGTGTCGTGGGCGAAGGGCCAGCCAGGCGCCTTCCCGGTGCACAAGCCCGAGACCATCGTCGTCAAGGACATCGAGGAGTGGAAGGATTACGTGAAGGCTCCGTCCCTTGACTTCCCCGAGGCGTCCTGGGAACCGGACATCGCCAACGCCGAGGCGGTCGACCGCAACTCGTATTTCGTCACCGCCTACGTCGCTCCCGGCGTGTTCGAGCAGTGCCACTACCTGTGCGAGATCTCCAACGTCCTCGCCGCCTTCTACGAGTATCCGGATGAGATGAAGGAAATGATCAAGTACCTCACCGAGTGGGAGCTCAAGCTCGCCGAGGTCACCTGCGATCACATCAAGCCGGACGCTCTGCTGCACCACGACGACTGGGGAACCCAGAAATCGACCTTCATGGCACCCGACATGTTCGCCGAGTTCTTCCTGGACGCATACAAGGATATCTACGGTTATTGGAAAGAGCGCGGAGTCGAAATCATCATGCACCACTCCGACTCCTACTGCGAGACCATAGTCCCCTACATGATCGAGATGGGAATCGACATCTGGCAGGGAGTCCTGACCACCAACAACATCCCCGAGCTGGTGAAGAAGTACGGCGAGGAGATCACCTTCATGGGCGGAATCAACAACTCCACCGTGGACTACGAGGGATGGACCAAGGAGGTCATCGACAAGGAGGTCAAGAAGGCCTGCGAGCTCGGCGGCCCGCTCCACTTCATCCCCAGCATGTGCCAGGGCATGAAGGGCAGCACCTTCGAGGGTGTCTACGACTACGTGGACGAGGCCATCGACAGCTACTCTAAGGTCTACTGGGCGGAGCACAGCCTGTAGGAAAGGCCCCACCCCCGGCTACGACAGCAGCTCGGTCTACGGCCCCGGCCCCAGTCCTCGATTTCGGACTCGGGCTGGGGCCGACCTTTTTCCACCTCAGCCTAGAACTCCACTTCCATCAACCCGCCGATCGCGCGAACGTATATGCGAAACGCCAGCTTGAGGAGATCCTCGGATATCCCCTCGTCGGCCCCGTGTATCACGCCGACCCACTCGGGGACGGGTCTTTGGGGCATCGCGGGGCCGAAGCTAGCCGCCCTGGGAAAGAGCCTGGCGTAGGTGGCGGCACCCGCAGTGAAGGGCTTGGCATCCTCCCCGGTGACGTCGTTGTAGGCGTCGACGAGAACCTTGATGCAGTCGGATCCGGGATCGATCAGAAACGGCGGCTTGCACAGCGTGAGACGCGCGCCGCCCCCCATCGGGCGAACCGCCTCGTCGCAGAGCCTCTCGATCTCCTCTGCGGTTATCGAAGTCGGGTATCTGGCGTCTAGCGTGAAGGAGATCTTCCCGTCCTTCATGCGCACCATGCCGCAGGCGAGCGTAAGATCGCCGAAGTCGTCATCGGAACACGCGATGCCCATCGAGGAGCCGTCGGTGCTGAAACAGGCCTCGGAGAGCAATTCGAGGAACGCCACCTCGTCGGCAGAGCAGCTCCCGCAGCCGGCGAGGTATGAGGCAAGGATGCCGATCGCATTGACTCCGGGTGTGGGAGTCGAGGCGTGCGCCGACCTGCCCAGGGCCTCGATCCTGACGAGCCCGTCGGCCTCCCGGCTCAGCACGATCCCATCGGAAGCGGACAGCGATCCGGGATCTTCGCAGAGAATAGTCGCCGAGGCCGACCCAGGCACGGCGTTGACCGCAACCCCGCCCTCCATCGACCTGATCGCCCCTCCGACCAGTGCACGGCTCTCAACCATGAGATGGACGGTTCCCTTCTCCCCATAGCAGACCGGGAAGTCGGCATCGGGCGTGAAGAGGAAGTCGGGAGGATCGTAGCGACCGAGATACTCGGGGACGTCGGCCATGCCGGTCTCCTCGTTGCCGCCAACCAGGATACGGATAGCATGCGGCAGCTCGATCCCAAGCGATCCCCATAGCGCGGCGGCATGCATCGCGACCACGAGAGGACCCTTGTCGTCGGCCGTCCCCCGGCCGATCAGGTAGCCTTCGCGCCGAGTGACCAAAAACGGGTCGAAGTTCCAGCCGGGACCCGCATCCACGACGTCCACATGCCCGATGATCGCCACCTGGGCGTCTCCCGTGCCATCGAGGTCGGCTATCCCCATGTAGCCGTCCATGTCGCTAGACGTGAATCCGAGCCTGCGGGCGATGTCTAGCGTGACGCCGATCGCTCGGGCCACGTGCGGCCCATACGGCTCTCCGAGAGCGGATGCGCCCAGGTCCTCGACGCTGGGTATGGAGACGAGGGCGAATATGTCGTCGACGATCTCCTCCCACCGGCTTTCAAGGTAGTCGTCGGCCAGCCTCTCCACATCCAGGCTTCCCGGAATTCTCCATCTGCTCAATCGGACCATCTCCCTTCGATGAGGATCTCGGCTCGGCGCCTCCTCGCCGTTCGCTGTCCGGCCATTGGCCGGGCTACACGCTGACTAGGAGGAGGTGGATGCGCAACATCCGCATCCGCGTGGAGGACGTGCTGGGGATCGTGCACGCCCGCAAGCTGCTGTCCTCGTAGCGGACTCGGGCCAAGCTGCGCGCGGTCAACCCCTCACCATCGTCATGGTCTGTCCCCCATAGGAGATCGTGAGCGTGTCCGTCGAGGAGTCGTAGGGGATCTCGAAAGCGTACCCCTCGTCGTTGGATATGATCACGGAGGTCCCGTCTTCGGACTCGTACCAGGTCAGCGAGGTTCCATCCGTGGGATCGGTGCCATTCGAGGTGAACGTGACCGTGCCGTCGGAGTTCAGCACCATCGTGAGCACTTCCGCACCAGACGATCCGATCTCGACGAAATCCTCGTCCGTGTAGACATCGCCATCTTCTTCGACGACAAACTGAGAGAGCACCCATTTCCCGACGAATCCCTCAGGGTCTCCCCCAGAGCATCCGACCATGGTGAAGATGGCTCCGATCCCCAAGACCAGGACGAGCGCTGCTCTTGCGATTCTTTTCATCAAGGCTCCTGTGCCAAGTCCGCGTCGATAAAGGAAGAACGCCCGTCTCCGGGCGCCCTCCGAGTATACGATCGCATCCACTGCGTTAATAAGACATATCCGCCACGGCTCTCCTACGGAAAGCCTGCGGAAGGCCGTGGCGAAAAACTGAAACGTCGCTACTCCGACGATGCGTCGGCGCTCTCGCTCTCGTCAGCAGTCTCGGCGGAGTCGGCGCTCTCGTCAGAATCCTCGGCAGAGTCGTCGGTCGAAGCCGTCTCCCTCGCGAACCAGATGATCTGGCCGTCGGATTCGATCTCTAGAGTCCCGTCGTCGGCGTTGTAGACGACGGTATACAAATCTCCGGAGGAATCCTCGATCTGAATCCCGGTACTCACAGCGGTCCAAGACGCATCGAGACTCTCGAACATGTCGCTCCCCATGATCACGAACTGGACGGAGCCATCGCTGCCGAGCTCGAGATAGGCGATATCCTCGGGAGCGTAGAGGTCCCCGAGGCTCTCGGCGGTGGTAACGGTTCCGTCATCGTCCTGCATCGCGTAGAGCACCCAGAGTCCGGTGTAATCGACATCAGAAACGTCGCTGTCGCTAGAGCATCCGGCGGACATCGTCGCAAGAACCGCACAGAGCGCAGCGACTGCGACTACGGCGAGGGTTTTCTTCATGTCTCACTCCTGCTTTCGAAATCGCAACGGTACGTGAATCGGATTGCCGGTCGATGGTTTTTAGAGTATAGCCCAGCCGACGACTTCGGAACGCGCGAGATTCGCTTCCAGCTCCGAATCGCGCGATCGCGGATCAGACCCTCGTCAGCGCCGCGCCCTTCGCGTGCCCCATGACCTCGATGCCCAAGGTGAAGGTCTCGCCGAAGACGCTCGTGCCGGTCCTCGTATCCACCTCGACTTGCATCTCCAGCTCCCCCAGAGCGCCACGCGCCCTGGCCTCAGCCTCTGCGTCCGCCAACGCCGCCTCCCTGGCGTACTCCTCCGCCGGACCGTACTCCTCGAAGAACCGGTTGCCGCCTGAGGCATGCACCGTGTATCCGAGGAGGCCGCCCGCACCCCATTTGGGCGCGATCTGGACGGTCACCGTCGCGGAGATGTCAGCGATCGCGGTGCCGATGGCATTGGCCACCTCGGCGTTGTCGGGGATTATGCACTGCACGCCCATCGCCTCCGCCACGTCCGGCAGCAGCACATGGGTCGGGGCCCCGATCCCCACAAGCTGCATCTCGGAGTCGAAGACCACCTCGAACATGCTCCTCCCGGAACTATCGCCGTCGCCGCGATCCTTGTAACGCTTCCAGGCGCGCTTGATGAGGGTCTTCATCTGGTCTCCCACCCCATCGGGGAATATCTCGGGGTATCGATACTCGATCAGCGAGTACATGATGCACCTGAACAGGCGGTACTTCGCGAGGTCGTAGATCTCCTCGCAGATCCCCGGGATGGCGCTTTGCACCTCGGAGGCGGTCTTCGCGTTGCGCAGGGTCTTGGCGAAGAACTCCATCGCCAGCTGCGATGCCCTCTTGTCGAACCTGTCGAAATCCCCCATCAGGTGCATGACGTCGGTCGGGGTCATGCCGCACCTCATGATGACTCCCTCGTCCTCGAGACGTTTCGTCCTCATCAGGTAGGGGTTGAACCTCGGGTCGCCTATCATGACAGGTCCGTCCTGCAAGACCTCCAGGATGCGCTTCTCGCTATCGGTGAACCCGTCGAGCGACTCAGGTTCGTGCAGGATGTAGATGAACTCATGGAACGGCCGGGTCGTGCCCTTGCCGACATGATTCAGCATCTCGAGGCTCTCGAGGACCTGCGGGACGCTGGAGGCCAGCGTGCAAAGCGGCACCACCCTTTGAGTGCCCAAGCGCAACTTGCCGTCCGATATCCACACGCGGCTGTCGCCGCCGAGGCCGTAGGTGTCGATGAAGACTCCCTTCACCTGGGTCTTCCAGCCGCCGATCTTGATGCTATCGGTCATCGCGGGAACCCTGCCCTCGACGATCGAGATGTCGGTGGTGGTGCCCCCGATGTCGATGATCATGCAATCCGCCGCTTTGGAGATCCCCTTGCCGCCTATTGCCGAGGCGGCAGGACCAGAAAGGATCGTCTCGACCGGCTTGATGCGCGAGAGGTCCTTGGACATGAGACTCCCATCGCTGCGCAATATCATCACCGGGATCTCGACTCCCCGGCGCTTAAGTACAGCGTCCACCGCCTCCACGAACTCCGAGATGACCGGGAGAAGCCTGGCGTTGAGAAGCGCCGTCGCTCCCCTCTCGATGAAGTTGAGCTTGCTGGCCAGATCGCTCGCCATCACTATCGGCACATCCAGCCTCGATCCGAAGAACTTGGCACCGCTTTTCTCCACGGCCGCGTTGTTCCTGAGCGCGTTGACCTCGGAGATGGCGATCGACTGAGCGTCGTCGAAGAAGTCCCTGTTGCCGGCGAGCATCGCCTCCCAGTCGGGGATGTCCACGACCGAACCGTCGAAGCTGCCGTTGACGTCGATGCAGAGCACGTCATCCGGATCGATCCCGTACTTGGGCTTGAGGTCGAGCCTGTCGAGCATCTTCCTCGGAAGGCCCAGCAGGATCAGCTTGCCGCGACCTCCCCTCCCCTCGACGCAGGCGTTGGTCGCCAACGTGGTGGAGAGGCATATGGAGACTGCGCTCGTGAGGATCTCGTCGCTGAGGAAATCGATGGACCTCACGATGCACTTGGTGAGGTCCTCCTTGGTGGTGAGCGTCTTGTTCTTGGCGATGACGTCACCGCTCTCGTAGTCATAGGCGACGACGTCGGTGTACGTGCCGCCAGTGTCTATTCCTATCCCGATCGCCATTGGAACCTCCGATCCGCTTCTGGGACATGGGAGACGGCCAGGGTCTCCCCTCGTTCTTCGCATGGGGACCATAATATGGGAGAGCAGCCGACGTCGGGCCGGCTGCTCTCTCGCGATCGGTATGCGCCCGAGACGCTGTCGTGTCGACTTCGGACTAAAGGCTCGGCCTCACAGCCCCGATCCGCACTTGGGGCAGAACCTCGCATCAGGATTGGAAATCCCCGATCCGCACTGCGGGCAGAAGCCCACACCCGCGCCCTGTGCGGGCGCGGCGCTCTGAGGCTCGGGGTTTTGAGGTCTTGCCTGATTCTGGAGTCCGGAGCTTGTGAAATCGGCAACGGCATTCTGCGGAACTCCGTAGCCACTCTGCTGGGTTCCGTAAGGCTGGGTTCCGTAGGGCTGATTTCCGTAGATCGGCTGTCCGTACGCGTCACCCATTTTGTGCATCTGCATAACCTGATACTGATTGGGAACTCCATAGAAGAGCTGCTTGCGCTTGTGATAATAGATCATCGTGTAGACGTTCACCGCGATGATGACGATGCAGAGGATCACGACGATCCAGATGACGCCGGAGAAGAGACCGAGCAATCCCGCCATGTCATGCGACGACCCGTAGTAATAACTGGTGAAGCCGCCTGCCGCCGAAAGAGTGAGCAGCAAGAACAGCAGAGCGGCAAGGGCTATCGCATAGATAACTATCCCGTATATCAATGCGATGAACATGGTGATGTACGACCAGGTCTTCCACTTGAACAGCCCGACGAACGTGGCGACCAGAAGGCCCAGCAGCACGATGTTGAATATGAGGGCGATCGGACTCTCCAATCCATTCGCAAACAGACCGATCAGAGAGAGGATCATCCCGATGGGAAGAAGCACATAATGGAACGCTTTGTGGTATCCCAGCGGGACGGTGGGCGACGGCGTGATCTTTTCGGATGACATGGTGATGCCCCTCCTATGAACTATGTCCGAATTGCCTTGTCTGCCAATACCGATTCCACATTCTAGGCGGAATGGATATCTCCTGAAAGACGCGTCTTCGAGAATGGATCGCACACGACCGAGCACGACATAAATGCAGCCGAAACGGGATTTGGTGCAGAAAGGGCCGCTGCGGACACCGCTTGGCACACCACCGCTCATAAAGCCAGCAGCGCGGCTAACCCGAAAGTATTTCCACGTTGGCGAAGTGCGTCTTCCGGTGATAATCTTCCGGCGATAATCAGCCTACCAGCAGCTTCGCCTAAAACGCGAAGCAGATGGCGTCGAGTATCTGAATGGCGTAATGCTGGATCAGCGTACGGAAGTCGCCTCCTATATCGGCCCCGTCGCCGCCGTCCTGATCGAGGTCGATCTTCACGACGATCCTCTTCGTGCTCTCCCCCAGCGACGAGACGGCGATGCTGAACTTCTTCGCGAGATCCTTGGGTCCATCGAACGCCACCGCAGGCACGCCGTCAGGTACGGACGAGTCCGACGAGTCGATCTCCACCAGCACCATGTCCTTTGGCGGCACCCCGGAGAGCGAATCGGCGCTCACGAGCATCGAGGCGTTGGTCGTGGCGAAGGCTAGATTGGAGATCCGCGAGGCGATCTCTCTGGTGACATCATCGGTACCGTAGATGCATATCGGCGTGTTCTCCAGCACTCCCACAGCGCGGGAGAACGTCAAAGCGGTATCGTCCACCTGCATCGGAGACTTATCCTTGTAGACCCAGTGCAGGCGATCGATCGCGTCGCAGGTAGCGGCGCCGACTATGCCGTCTGGATCCAGGCCCATGTTGGCCTGGAACTCCCTGACAGCCCTCTCGGTATAGGCGCCGAAGATCGAGTCTTGGGATCCACAGCCGAATCCCAGGATCGAGAGCACATGCTGAAGCTGGGCCACGTCGTTGCCGTGGAAATAGGGCATCTTGAGGTAGAGCGTGCGGTCACCGAGCGAGAACGAGGCGTCGACCAGCGCGGCCCAGGTCACCGCGTCGACGGAATCTCCTTCCGAAAGACCGCTCCTCTCCCTGAACTTCGAGACTGCATCAGAGGTCGAATCTCCGAAGATCCCGTCGATGCCTGTCTCACCGAGATCGAATCCGAGCTTGACCAGCCTTCTTTGCACATCCTCCACGGCGGCGCCGCTGCTGCCGGGTCCGATGGTCTCCATAGCGCAGATCACCCCGCCTTACCCGAGCCTGTTGACGAAGTAATCCGCCATGGAGAGCAGGATCTCCTTGGCCCCGGGTTCGAGATCGAGAGCGGCGAGCTTCTCCTTGGCGCTCTCGGTGAGATCGGCGGCGAAGCCCCTGGCAGCATCTATCGACCCGCTTTCCACCATGATGTCGACGGCTCTCTGGAGTCGGTCGGGATCGGCGGTCCTCGAATCGAGTATCGAGATGAGCTCCTCACGGTCGTCGGTCAGGCCCAGGCAGTGCACGACCATGTAGGTGCGCTTTCCCTCGGTGATGTCGCTCCTGAAATCCTTCCCCATCTTCTCGGGATCGCCGATCAGGTTGAGCAGGTCGTCTTGTATCTGGAACGCCAGACCCACGAGCGAGCCGAACTCACGCAGCACCGCGATCTGCTCCTCGGTGCCCCCGCCCACGATCGCACCGACTGCCAACGGGACCGACCCCGAGTAGCAGGCGGTCTTGCGCGAGGCCATCGTCACGTAGTCGTCCAGCGTGATGTCATACCTGTTATCGCGAGACCAGCCGATGTCGAGAGCCTGGCCCTCGATGGTCGTCTCGTCCATGTCGACCAGCTCTCCCACGACACGCAGCTTTACGTCATCGGGCAGCGCGGGGTCGCGGACCACGGAGGACATGACGGAGGAGAGCGCCAGATCCCCAGCGTTGATGGCCAGCCCCAGCCCCTCGGTGATGTGCATGCAGGGCTTACCCCTGCGGAGCGTGGAATCGTCGGCAATGTCGTCGTGGATGAGAGCCGCCGTATGGAAGTGCTCGATGGCGACACCAGAGGTGATGGCGGCTTCACTGTCGCCCCCCACAGCCGAGCATGCGAGGAGGCAGATCAGCGGGCGATGCCTCTTACCGGCGTTGGAGGTGTAATTCGCCAGCGGATCGTAGAGGTATCTTCTGATGTCGGGGTTGTCCTCCCCGTCGAAGAAGCTGTCGAGGTAACGGTTGACGACGTGGGCGTTATCAGCGAGATACTTCCCGAAATCCATCTCATCCCCTGCAAAAAATTACGGACCCGATGTCCTGCGATGCAAACTGTTAGCGATGATACATTACGGCCACCGTGCATGGCAGGGTCCATGGGGCGGCAGAGCCGGCGAGACCCGTCGGGGACCGATGGGAACGGGAACCGATGCAGGCCTACCGCATCTCCTTGGCTCTGTCCCAAAGAACGTTCAGGCCATCCGCCCCGTAATCCTCGATGGGCCTGCCCTCCTCGACGGCCATCGCCTCCATCGCGGACCAGCGCCTGCGGAACTTCGCGCATGTGGCCCGAAGCGCACTCTCGGCATCCAGACCGTCCTTCCTCGCGATGTTCACCAGCGCGAAGAGCATGTCTCCGAATTCCAGCTCGGCCTCCTTCTGCGCCCGGGAGACCTCCTCTGCGTCCCCCGTCTCCCCGGCGAGATCCAGTCTCGAGACCGCTTCCAGGTACTCGGAGCGCTCCTCGTCGAAATCCGACCACACATCGTCGACCGAGTCCCATTCGAAGCCGCAGGCGACGGCCTTGCGGGAGATGTCCTGCGCCTGCATGAGCGCAGGCTGAGACATCGGCACACCATCGAGAATCGATGCAGCGGGAAGCTTCTCCCCGACCTCGGCCGCGCGGCGTTCTCGGGCGATCCTCTTGGCCGCCTTCTCCTTCTTCTTGATGAAATCCCACAGGAAGGCGACGTCGCCGGGGGTGCGAGCCGACTCGATCTGCCCGACCTCCTCGTCAGTGAGTCCTGCGGCCTCCAAGGAGGCCTCGGCGCCGAAGACATGAGGATGGCGCCTCACCATCTTGTCGGAGATCCCCTCGATCACGTCATCGATCGCGAACCTGCCCTCGTCCGCGCCGATCTGCGCCTGCAGCACGACCTCGAGCAGCACGTCGCCCAGCTCCTCGACCATGTCGTCGCGGTCGTCGCGCTCTATGGCGTCGAGGGCCTCGTAGGCCTCCTCCACCATGTTCCTCGAGATGGAGAGATGGGTCTGCTCCCTGTCCCAAGGGCAACCGTCCTCGCTGCGGAGCGCCGCGATGATGTCGACGAACCTCTCGAACATCGGGCCTGCTCCCTGCTTCCTGGAAGGCACCGGAACCGTCGATCCTCCCGCTGCGCTCATAGCAGCCGCTCCCTTCTGCCGGGCTTTTTGCCTCTAGATCTCCTGACGTCGATCTCGTCGCCGGCGAGCAGGTTGACCCCGTGCTTGCTGGAGATCCTACCTTTAGACCTAGACCTGGCTGATCCCGCGCCCTTCGAAGACGCACCCCCAGGACCGCCTCCCGAAACCGTGCGCTCTCGCGACCCGGTCCGTCTGCGGGTGACGCCGGGCGCATCGGATACGGACCCATCTTCGCCGCCTCCTCGCTCGGCACCAGACGCATCATCGCCGCCCCGGACGGCCTCCTCGC
>CAZPAN010000019.1:0-4926 GCA_964584585.1 uncultured Coriobacteriaceae bacterium
CGAGAGGGGCTGACGCTTGGACGGCGGCACCCTTTTGTCGAGGGAAGGCGCAGGCCGAAACGTACGTTGCGCCAAGGTTGCCGGACGGACAGGTACCGACGGGTGCATGTCGAGTGACGGGCGGGGAGGCAAGAAGGGTAGGCTATGGACATTCTTGAGACGCTTCATTTGTCGGAGATCCTCCATTTCGTGTCGAACATTCTGCTTGTGCCCACCGTGGCGGGCCTTTTGGTTCTGATTGTGTTTTCGGTGCTTTGCATCGGGTCGATCGTTATCGAGCTTGTTCGAGAGCGACGTGATTATCGCGTGCACATTCCTGAGCTTGTTGCTCGTCTCGAAGGCGCTCCGATGAGTCGCCTAGACGACATTGTGGACGAAAGCGGATTGCTCACACGACAGAAGGACGATTGCAAGGAGCTAATCTCGTACCTTTACCTGTCCGAAGATGCCCGCATCGAGGTGGCGAAGCGCTTGCTGGCCAACAGCAACGACCGCAGCCAACGATCAATTGCGCGAACGGACGCTGCTGCAAAGGTTGCGCCGATGCTTGGCCTGATGGGAACGCTTATCCCGCTTGGCCCAGGCATCATCGCGCTCGGTACGGGCGACATCCAAACGCTTTCGGACGCATTGTTGGTGGCTTTCGACACGACGGTTGCGGGACTTGCTGCAGCTGTCGTGTGCTTTCTCATTTCGCGCGTGCGTCGACGTTGGTACTCGGACTATACGGTGAGCATGGAGGCCGTGTTCAATACGTTGCTCGAACGCGGTCGCGTAGCGCACGAGGTGGGATACCAATTCGAACGGCAGGTCTATGTGTACGACAAGGCGGGAAAGCAAGCGACGCGCTGCCCGCTCGACCCGGAGACGTCTGCTTCTTCCGATAAGCACGCCGCGTCCGACAGTTCTGGCGGTCTTGGAGACGCTGGCAAGATTGCGGAAGGGGCGGGCGCGTCATGACGGTGAGGCTGAACAGCTTGCAGACCTCTCGCCTGATATCTGCGAACAAGATACCCGAAGAGGACCCGATGGCTTCGATGGGTAATCTGATGGACGTGATGCTTGTATTCGCCTGTGCTCTCATGATCGCACTGATCGCTCACTACAACGTCAATCTCGTGCCGAGCGATCCGGTTGTCTCTGATTACGAGAGATTTGAAGGCGAGCTTATCGATGCGTCGCTCGGAGAAGGCGAAAACGGCGATTCGTCATTTATCGCCATCGGCATGGTGTTCGAGGACTCCGAAACGGGTGAGCTCTATGTCGTGCGGACCGACGACGAGCAGTAACCGGTCGGACGCTTGGCAGAACGAGGCGCAGTGCGATGGGAAATTCGATTAAAGGGAAGGAGTACTTATGACGCGAACAAGATGGAGATTATTTGAGTCGTCAACGCGAGCTGCGATTGGGAGAGCAGCGCTTTCCCTTGTGCTTGCATTCGGCATGACGACGTCGGCATATGGGCTGACGGGCCTTACGGCGTACGCCGCAGAAAAATCGTCGGCTGGTAATGCCGTGCTTTTGGCGGTGGATTCCGTAGTGCCACAACAAGATAGCAATAATGTCTATCTGATCACAACAGAAGCTGAATTGCTGTGGTTTGCCGAAGCCGTTAATAGCGGCAACACCGACATCTCGGCGCAGGTGCAAAATGACATCGAATGCTCGTTTACCACATCGGACGCATGGCCGGTGATAGGCAACGAGTCGTACCGCGCCTTCACAGGCACCTTCGACGGCGGCGGCCATGTCATTTCGGGGATCAATACACTCTATCAGGATAGGGGCATTGGTTATAAGGGCTTGTTCGGCTATGCGAACGGTGCAGTAATCGAAAATGTTGTCGTAAGCGACTCTACGTTTCGCGGGTATTGGTCTGGCGCGATCGTTGGTGTAGCGGCGGACTGCACTATCAGGAACTGCGGCGTGACCGCGTCGGTTCATGTCGAGACGCCGTTCGGCGTGAAGAACAACACCGGCACGCTGGTGGGCTGCGCCTCCAACGGCACCGTGATCGAGAACTGCTGGAGTGCAGGAGAGCGCGGAGAGTCGACCTATGCGTTTGTGGGCGGCGCCGACGCGAGCGTGTCGATCAAGAACTGCGCGATTGCCGCGACGAACGCCGACGGACTTGACTCCGGTTACATCAACCAGGTCGTGATCGGCTTTCCTTCGGATGCGAGCGGCAACGCCCTTTCAGTTGATTCGTTCAACAACGCTCTCGTGTCGGGAAGCCCGACGATGGAAAACGTCTTCTACGTTGACACGATTGCGACGGATCAGGCCGAGGTGTCGGGACTCAGTGCGGTGAGCGCAGATTATATGGGCGACAACGAGGGAGTCGTCCAGTCGCTGAACGCATGGGTCGAGGAAAAAAACAGCAACAGCGGTATTGCTTATACCGGGTGGGTGATTGCGGACGGGTCGTCCATGCCGACCTTCGTTGATAGCGCCGTTGTTGTCCCGCTGCCCTCGTTTGGGATCGAATACGTTTTGGGTGGCGGCGTGAACAGCGATGCCAACCTCGGTTCGGTGACGCGGGTAGATTCGTTTACTCTCCAGGACCCGACGCGTACAGGCAGCACCTTCGACGGATGGTATACCGATCCTTCCTATACGGAGCAGGTGACTGCGATCGAGGACGCATCGGCGAGCATAACGCTGTATGCCAAGTGGATCAACGATTCTTTTGAGATGGATGAGGAAGGATACTATCTGCTGTCCTCGGTCGAGGATCTTCAGGCCTTCTGCGACGAGGCGAATGTGGGCAACACGGGTATCAAGGGCCGCCTGACGGGCGATCTTGATCTTGGTGCTACGCCCCTGCCCGTTCTTGGCGATGTGACGGCGACCGATGCATACAAGCTCGGATTTGCCGGCACGTTCGATGGAGGGAACTTCACCATTACGCTTTCATCCTATGCTGAGGCGGAAAATGCAACCCCGACAGCGTTTGTCGCATATTTGCTCGGCGGCACGATTGAAAATCTAACGCTTGAGAGCTCCGAACCCATCGTGACGAACACCACGAGCGTCGCCGCCTTTGTATACACCGCCAACGGCGGCACGATCTCGAACTGCATCAATCGAGTTTCCTTAACGAGGGGGTCTTCGGGATATTATGCGAGCGGTATTCTGTATTCTGCCTCGGGCGCTGCAGCTCCGGCTCAGAGCGGCGCGGATGTCACCGTGTATCGCTGTGCGAACTATGGCGATATCTCTGGGTATACGACTTATGCTGCCGGCATTGTGGCGTCTACGACCAGCTCGGTTCTGATCTCCGAGTGCGTCAATCACGGGGATATCACGACGGCTAGCTATGCTGGCGGGCTTATGTCTTCGAACAGCGGAGAGGTTACGATTCTGAACAGCTATAACGACGGCGATGTATCGGGGAGCTACTATGCAGGTGGGTTCATCGGCACGGTCTACGATGACGTTACGGTGCAAAACGCCTATTCCGTTGGTTCGATTGCCGCCACCACGAGCGGTGCCTTCTTCGGAGCGGTCGGGTATTCCGGCGCCAGCAATTTTGTCACATTGAATGTTGACAATGCGTACTGGACATCCGCCGGTGCTTCTTCGGCGTACGGAAACCTCTACGGCACCATAGAAGGCGAGGGGTTCACGCAGATAGAAAGCGGCGATCTTGCGACGCTTGGCGAAAACCTAGGGGACCTTTTCTACGATACGGGAGAGAGTCCTGTTCTTCTCTGGGAAGTTTCGGAGTCGATCACCTATGTGCTGAATGGTGGAACGAATGCCGAGTCTAATCCCGATGTCTACGTTCCTGGAGTGGCGGTCGAGCTCGCCGATCCTACGCGTTCTGGCTACACTTTCGACGGCTGGTATCTTACCGAGGACTTTTCGGGCGATCCGGTGACCGAGATTTCTACCGACACGACCGGGGCGGTGACGCTGTACGCGAAATGGACTGCAATTTCCAGTTCGACAACGCCGACAACGCCGACAACGCCGACCGAGGATGACGACAACACGACGACAGTCGAGAACCCCGACGGTTCGACGACCACGACGGTGATCGACCCCGAAGAGGGAACGACCACTGTGACGACCGATTATCCTGACGGCTCTCAGATCGAAATTGTCACCGAGGCGGACGGAACCGTAACCGAAACGCAAACCAGCGCCGATGGTTCTCAAACCGTAACGGTCACCGACCCCGACGGCACGGTGACCGTTACCGACCCCGACGGTACCGTAACGGTTACCGATCCTGACGGCACGGTGACCGTCACCGAAACGGACGGCACCGTGACGACCACGCAGACGACTTCCGACGGGCTGGTGATCACGACCACGGTCGGTGCGAGCGGAACCGTGGAATCCGTCGAGGTGACCGTTTCCTCTCAGATCGCGGCAACGGGCGAGCTTGCGCTGCCGATCGAGGGTATTGACGCCGCCGACGAGACCGAGGTCACCATCCATATTCCGTCGGGAGGCAGCATATCTGTCACGGTGCCCGTCGCCGACGGGCAGGGACAGGGCCTCGTGTTGGCCACCGTTTCCGAGGACGGCACGGTCGAGGTGCTGAGCAAGTGCTCGCTCAGCGACGAGGGCCTGACGGCGACCCTTTCCGGAGACGTCACGCTGGTGGTAGTCGACGCCTCCATCTCCTTCCCCGACGTGGACGACAGCGACTGGTACAGCGACGTCGCCCAGCAGATTTCCGCGCGCGGCATCATGACAGGCGTGGTTCTCGCTGACGGTACCGTAGAGTTCCAAGGCGACGAGTCGCTGACGCGTGCCATGTTCGTTACCATGCTGTACCGTTTGGAGGGCGAGCGGACCGCTTCGACGGTGACGTCGTTCGCCGACGTTGCTGAGGGCGAGTGGTATTCAGACGGCGTGGCCTGGGCTGTTGGAGCCGGGATCGTCACCGGATACCTGGACGGCTCGAACACC
>CAZPAN010000019.1:4936-17244 GCA_964584585.1 uncultured Coriobacteriaceae bacterium
CGCGCGAGCAGATGGCAGTCATGATGATGCGCTATGCCGCATGGCTGGGACTTGACACATCGGCCCGCGCCGACGTCTCCCAATTCGCCGACGGCACGGAAACCTCCGACTGGGCTTCCGAGGCCATGTCGTGGGCGATCGCGGAAGGGCTTTTCCAGGGCAACGACGAAACAGGCCTGCTCGAACCCTTGCGTGACGCAACACGTGCCGAGGTGGCCACTGTGTTCATGCGCTTGATCGACAAGATCGCGTAACGATGCCTGCGAGGTGCAGGGTCGGGCGGTTGGCCCTGCGCCTCGCTGTGTGCGATGGGCGCACCTTCGAACGTGAGCGCTGACAGCGTTCGTGTTCGAAGGTGCTTCGATGCCGCGTTTCAGACGATCTCAAACAACAGGAAGGGGCGTTCTATGGGAAGATGCGACGGCGACATTGGGCGGCCCGTAGTGGCTCGCCGTTCTCGTGGTGGCTTGTTGCGTGTGCTTTTCGCCCTTATGCTTGTTGCCGGGCTTGCAGGTACGTGTCTGAGCGGCTGTTCGCAAGAGAGCTCTTCGAACGATGGAGGGCAAACGGCTGCGTCTTCGGTAGAGGTTCCGGATATCGATAACGCTGCGAGCTATCCCAACTCTCCGCTTTTTGTTGATCTGGGGGATGCGGGCTACGAGACGATGGACATAGCTATGGGAAGCATCACCTGGGGCGTCGTTTCCTTCGATCTCTATCCAACGGAATCTGCGTACACGGAGTATCGAGAGGGCGTACCGGACGCGTCGACCTATGACATGCTGCTCGCATGGTCGAACGCCGCGACGGTGGCGCAGATAGGCGACGTCGAACTTGCTCGCAGGTCCTACACCGAATGGACCGCCGAATTTGCAGGCGAGGATTCTGATATCGACAACCTGCGCTACTTCGACATCATTGCATACGACACCTATGCCAAGGTCATGATCCCGGCGTGTTTCTTTGATACGTCGGAGGACAGCATTGCTGCTGCGAAGCTCTCCGTCGAATCGGAAGGTTTCGATCTCGTGGAGAGCGACGTGGTGTACCGCAACTGCGGGGCGAGCGGCTTGGTCATTCGCGTGCTCGATAAGCCTGCGCTTTCGGCTGATTACACGGTACTCTACGAAACGACGCTTTCCGAGAGCGACATACGCGCCCTTGGTGTGATCGAGGGCTACGAAACCTCGGCGAACTGCGGTATGGCGGGGATCCGCAGCTTTTATAGCGAGGCCGTGCTGCTTTCCGATGTGCTCGATGCTGCAGGGGTGAATTTTGCTTCAGGTATGGAACTTCAGCTTCGCGTGAGCGATGCGTCATCCACCTGGGTTGATGAGATAGGATCCGACGCTGCGTACTATTGTGGCTACGGGGGAAACGGCACCTTCGACTGGGATTTTCTCTATGGAGAGACGCGCTACAACTATCCCGCCATGTGGGATGACGAAACCGTCTACGAAGAGCTGGGCGGACGCACAGTCTACGAGCTCCTTGCCGCGGACAAAGATGTCTGGAAGGACGATAGCGACCTCGCCGCTGAGATCAGACGCATCTTGGGCGAATCAAAAGAAGAGGTCGAGCCCGTGATAGCCCTAGGCCGCAATCAGGGTGTAGTGGCCTGGGGCGGCACCGATCCGAAGGGGCAGACCTACGGAGACTATACCTTCAATCCCTATTCGACGCATCAGTACTTCGGCTTCCTTTTCGGAATGCTTGCCGCAGAGGACGGGTCGGTCCTTGACGATAACACGATGTTCAATCAGGCCGGCGTCGTTTTCGGCATCGACATCATCGATCCGACGGGAACTGCGGTCAAAAGCGATTGATCGGCGGTCCTCTGAGCGTGCTCTGTCGGGGCAGGTTTGCACGACTGCGCAGCACAGGGGCTGCGCGCAAGGATCATGCAAGCGAAGAGCGACCGTCCGACGATGCATTATCGCGCCGCCGCATGGCGTGCGGGTAAGGCAAGGGCAAGGAGAGAGAGCATGGCAAGCAAAAGCCAGCACTGGCATCGAAGGGGCGCGGCTTCGGCAGCGCCGAAGCCGCTTGTACGAACACGCACGCGCAAGACGCTTATCGTTGCCTGCGCCCTGTGCGCAGCCTTGTTCGCTCTATGCACGACGGGCTGCTCTTCGCAGACGACGGAACAGGAGGGGTCGTTTCTCGTCGTCGATGGGGGAGAGGACGGTTACAGCTCTCTTTCGACCGATATGGGGGCAAGCCCTGCCGGAAAGACGACTTTCGACCTTGTGCCCGCCGAAGGGGCTCTCGAAGCGTACCAGGAGCGCGTCGGCTCGGATGCAAGTGTCGCCGACATGCTCGCGGATTGGGCGGCAGGCGTGAGCGCGGTGGTCTTCGAGGGCCGCGCGCTGGAAAGCCGCGCCTTCGACGAATGGGAATACGAGCTTACGGATCCCGATTCCGACCGCGAAACGCTTTCCTATTACGAGTTCGAAGTGGGCGAGGACGGGGTGCAGATCACGTTGCCGGTGGCCCTGTTCGACACGGCGTCTGCTGAGATCGCCAGCGGGACGATCATCATTTCGTCAGAGGGCTTCGATGACGTAGAGCAGGAGCTTCGCTTTCGTAGCCTCGGGGCGACCTCGCTTGTCGTGCGGGTGCTCGACGCATCGGCCGAATCCGGGGCCGAGGTGCGCTACGAATACACCTTCACCGATGCGGAACTTCGGCAGCTTGCCGTACAGCAGGGCTACGAATCTCCTGCCAACTGCGGGATGGCTGGCTTGCGCTCGAGCTACGCCGAGGGCGTGTACCTGACTGACGTGCTGGCCGCTGCGGGCGTCAATTTTGGGCCGGGTATGTCGCTGCAGCTTCGCACGACCGACTACGCTTCGACCAACAACGGTTACGACGGGCAAGAGAACGCCTATTACCCTCAAGGTTTGTTCACCTACGAGGAACTTATGGGGGAGACACGCTATTGGTACCCGGCGATGTGGGACGACGCGACCGTGTACGAAGAGCTTGGAGGACAGACGGTCTATGCTCTTCTTGCGGCTGACAAGGACGTTTGGAAAGGCGACGACGACAACGCTGTCTTGCTGCGTCGCATCATCGGGGAGAGCAAGGTCGAGCTCGAAAGCCCGCTGCTCGCCTGGGCGTGGAACGAGGGCGTGGTGGCTTGGGGCGGCACCGATCCGTCCGAACAGCGTTTCGGCGAAAACGAGTACAACCCGTACACGCGCTTTGCAACGTATAAGTTTCTTTATGGGATGACGGCTTCCGAGGACGGTTCGATCGAAGACGAGAATACGACCTTCGCGAACTCTTTCGGCGTGTTCGGTATCGACATCATTGATCCGACGGGTATGGCGGAGATTTCATAGGCACGGTGCACGGCAACTGCAGAAAGAGAGAGAGGGGGGGGGAGATGATCGAGAGACGCAATTCGTTTGTTCGCTGCGCGCGCGGTAAGGTGCGCATGTTGTCTGTCGGATTCCTGCGAATGATCGTTATGGCTGCTTTAGCGATCATGCTTTCGATATCGCTGTTTCCCTCTTCGGCGTTCGCCTACTACAACCGGGGCAGCGTGTCCGTTTCGCTCGGTGTTTCGTCGCTTGAAGTCGCTGCAGGGGAATCCGTCGATGTGTCGATGAGTTTCTCTCCTGCAGCTGACAGCCAGACTGAAGGCTGCGGCATGGCAAAATGCCCGCAAAACTGTGCTGCATCGTGTCAGGACGAAAACGGTCAATGCCGCTGCTCGGGCACGGACTACACGACGTATTACCCCACCGCCGTTGCGACTTCGAGCAATCCGGCCGTTGCGGTTGCCGTCTGCCGCAATGGAGTGCTGACGATCTACGGGCGCGCGGAAGGGGAGGCAGATATCGCCGTGCAAGCCTCATTGCGCCAGTTCACCGATGGAGAGACTTCCATCCATGTGACGGTACGGTTGATGCAGGTGTTGAGGTTTCGGATGCCTCCTTCGAGCTACCGCAAGAGGCAACGGATTTCGATGATCGCTCCGATGTGATCGAAAAGACCGTCATGGGACGGCTTGTGCGCAACGTGCGGATCATCGAGGGGCTTGATGCGGCGGCCTATCTGAGGGAGATGGCCGGAGTGGACGGTGAGACCGTATTCTGGGCGGGAGACACCTACTATCAGCCCAGCTACTCCCTTACGTTGGTCGGCGATACCTACGATGCGGAAAGTGTGGAGTCCTTCGACGCGGAGCTTGAAGTGTCTTTCGAGGCGGAAGGCTCGCTCTATCAATTGCTTTCCGGGTTTGACGAGTTCGTTATCGTGGATTTTTCCCAAAAAGGATCGTTCCCGAGTACTGCTACGGTGTACGTGAGGACAGACGAGGTCTTTTCCGACGGAGAAGAAGTCGCGCTGTACTCGTGTGACGAAGAGACGAAGACCTTCGTGCAGGAGGATGCCGAGGTCGTGGTATCGGGAGGCTACGCAAGCTTTTCTGCCGACGAGGGTAAGACTTTCGTGGTGTCCACGCACGATCTGAGCACCGAAGCGGCACGTGCCGTAACGACCGCCGTCGGCGACAACGAGGCCGGCGAGACGGCGACGACGCTCTTTACCGGAGTGGTCATCGTAGCCGTGATTGCAGCCTTGGCTTTGTGCTGCGCGGCGGCTGCACTCGTGCGTAGGCGCTCGCGCGGGGCGAGGGATCGGGGGCAGCAATGACGTGTTGTGCAGGAGGTCGCGGCTGGGCTGTTGTTGCGCGTGTGCTTCTTGCGCTTGTCGTGGCGAGCGCCTGTGTGCTGACTTCCCTTTCCCCGGCATGGGGCTATTATGTGTTCGGCACGGTCGAGGTCGCTACAGGAGCGACGCAGGTCTCCCTTGCGGCCGGGTCGTCGACGTTGGTGTCCGTCACGGTGACGCCGGCATCGGACGATCAGACGCTCGGGTGCGGCATGGCGAAATGCCCCCAAGAATGCACTTCGCCGAGCACCGTGGATTCAGGTTATAGCTGCTTCGACGTTAACGGCAATTGCACCTGTGCAGGCACGGCGTATAGCACCTATTATCCGGAGCTGCGCGTGTCGTCAAGCAACAGCGCCGTCGCTTCGGCCGTTGTGAGCGGCAACGCAGTGACGATCACGGGGAACTCTGCAGGCGAGGCCATCATAACGGTGACGGCCTCGCTGCGGCAGTGGACAAGTAACTCGACGGCGATTTCCGTGACAGTATCCGCATCGGAAGATGGAGCAGAATCCTCCACGTCGATCTCGAACGCTCAGGTGGACCTACCTGAGGAAGCTGTGGCGGGTAGTGCCGACGACGAAGCAGACGAGCGCGTCATTGACACGGTCGCCGGGCGTGTGTACGCCGTGAAGATAACCTCATCTCTTGACACCGCGTCCTATTTGTCCCGCATTGCCGGCACCAACGATCAGGTGGTGTTCTGGTCGGGCGCGGCCTACGAGACCCCTGCGTACTCGTGGACTTTCACCGGTGATGCTGTTGATGCCAACAGCTCTTATCTGTCCTTCGATCCGACGATCACGGTGTCGAGTCTTGGCACCGGCGAGGTGGCAAATATTCTTATGCAGGCGCAGGATGGCGTCGTGCTCGAGTTCTCCCATACGGGCTGGTTGCCCGGCGAGGCATCCGTGTACGTGCGGGTTGACGACGTATATGTGGACGGCACGAAACTGAACCTGTATAGCTACAGCGACAGTGCAAAGAGCTTCGGGCTCGCCTCCGAAAACCTAACGGTAGCAGGCGGCTACACCTCGTTTTCCATAGACCACTGCTCATCGTGGGCGGTTTCGATGGACGATCTTTCGATCTACAAGGTGGAGGAAACGAATACGCCCGGAGCAAGCGCGGCGGCGATCGGGCAGGGCAACAGCGCGGCGGTGATCGCCGCAGCCATCGCGGTGGTGTGCCTTGCGGCGGTGGTGATCGCCATCGTGCTCGTCAGGTGCCGCGCCCAGCATGCGCATGCGATGCGCGCGCAGGATGCGGGGATCTCCGAAGGCGACGGGGCTTTGAGCAGCGAGGTAGCGAGCGTCGAGGATGCAAAGGATCCGGGCGATGCGCTCGGACGCTAGGGGGCTCGCTCGCAGTGTAGCGGTGTTTGCTGCATTGTTTGTGCTCGTGTTTGTAGGCGTGTTGCTGCTTGCAGGCGCCGCGCCGTGCACGTCGGCCTTCGCGGATGAGTCCACCTCTACGATGTCCTCGATGTCGTATTCGACGCAAGAGCTTGCCGACAGCGCCGATGCCGACGCTGATGCCGATGTTGCGGAGGAGCTTGATCAGCTAGGGCTCGTGCTGCGGCTGTGGCGTTTGACGGGGGAGAGCGAGCCTGCTTCCGACGAATCGGAAGTTATGCGCGAAAGCGTGGGGGCGCTGTTCCCGAACCTGTTGGCTGTCACGACGACGCCAAACTCTATCAGCGTGGGCTTGGAATGCAGCAACACCGAGATGTGTCTGATCGATCCTTGCACCTGCGGCAAGCCTGACGCATGGGGACACTGCGCATGCGGCGGTTTCTTAGATCTTGCCCCGACGGTGACGATCGACATCGAAGACACAGATGTCGTTTGCGCCGTCGAACTCTTTGGCCAGGTCTGGCTTGTACCCGTGTCCGCCGGAACAACGCACGTTATCGTGACGGCGGATCTCATCCATTACGAGAGCGCCTACTACGCCTTCGACGTCGTTGTCGAGCCCTTCGGCCTCGTCGACGTCGTGCTTATTGTGGCGCTTATCGTCATGCTCGCGCTCATCGTGCTTTTAGCTGTGCTGCTTGTGCGCTTGATCGTGCGAGTCGTTCGCTTCAGCAACGCGCGGCGGCGGCATTGGAAGCAGCGCGCCATCGAGCTTCGGGCCGCTCATCCCCTGACCTGGCGCGCCCATCTAGGCTCAGAAAAACGTGCGGCCGATGGCGCGACCTCGCGTCTTGCCCTTGCGCACAGTTATGCGGCGGTTCCGTTTCTGCACGATCTGGCCTTTGCCTTCCGCCAGGCGACCCCCGTGCTCGTAGTGGGCCTGCTCGTGTTCGTCGCCTTGGTGCCGTTGTCGACCACTATGGTCGAGGATGTGTCGGTATTCAACATCGACTACACGCACGAGCAGTTGAAATATCAGCTGTACGCGCAAGGCCTTTCCGATGTTGTCAACATCGCCTGCGTCTGCTTCGGTGCGGCGCTCGCCGTCGCGTTGTTTCGCTTTCTGCTCGCCAAGCGCGAGACGACGGCCTTTCTTTCCCTAGGGCTGTCGCGCACGGCGCTTTTTCTTGCCCGTTATCTTGCTGGTGCGGCCTGCGTGGTCGTGGCGATTGGCATTCCTTTCGCGTTATCATGCGCGCTCAATGGGGTGGCGCTGGGGTTCTACGACGGCTTCGTATCGGAATGTCTCTATGTGACCTGCGGATACGTTGTCGTCGCCCTCGTCTCGTTCACGCTTGCGAGCATTGCGACCATGCGTGCGGGCACTCTGTTCGAGGCTTGCGCGTTTGCCGTCGTCCTGCTCGGCGGCGTGACTGCGATACTGTGGGGCGTGGGCGTGCTCGCCGATTACCTGCTTGTGGGAAACGCTGCCGGCGCGACGCTGTACGGCCAGGACACGCTTGTCGAACCGGATCTTCTCTCGCAGTTTTCGTGGCTTAACCCCGCGCTCTTCTTTGCCGACGAGGGCGCCTCTCATCAGTACTTTCAGATTCTGCATCCGGTGTACTATCCCGAGACTGGCTCCTGGCTCCTTGTAGCGGCCTGGTTCGCAGTACAGATTCTGCTTGCTATCGGAGGGGCGCTCGCTTTGCGCTTCCGTCGTGGGGAGCAGGCCGAGATGGCGGGAAAGTCCCCGGCGTTCTCCTTTGTCGCCGTCGCGGTATTCGGGTGCGCGGCCTTTGCAGCGGCTGTCACCGTGCTTGGCGCGGTCGAAGTTCGCGTGGCCTTGGTGGTTGGCGCCGTGGCGTTTGCGATGCTGTCAGCCGCGCTCCTGTTCGGTCCTCTGCGCGGACGGACGACGCCCCGCATGACGCTTTCGTGCATCGGTGGAGAGATTGCCGTCATGGGAATCGTCGTGGCGCTTATCGCAAGCGGTGGTCTCGGGTTTTCGTCCTTTATCCCCGAAGCTGACGAGATTGAATCGGTCGAGGTGTCCTACGTGGGGTCTCCCAGCTATTTGACGATGGGCATCTCGGGGGTCTCGAGCGGCTCGTCGTATTATTTTACGTCGTATCGAACGTACACGGCAGAGTCCTCCGTCGAGATCGTGCGTTCGTTGCACGAGCAGCTTGTGGCCTCGGCTCGCATGTCGTTTGAAACCGACTACGAGGATTTCGAGTCGACGGTCGTACCCTATGATGTGGTGATTCGCTACCAGCTTGCCAACGGAGACTCCGTTGTTCGCTATTTTGATCGAGCTTCGATCGGCGAGCTTTCCGCGCTTATGTCCCTCGACAACGATGAGCATGCTCGCGAGCTTGAGCGCGCCGTGGTGACGGGCGACGTCTCGGCCTTGAGCGACGAAGAGCAAGAAGGCATCGCCTCTTCGTCTGCGGCCAGTGCCTACCGCTCGGGCCGCATCTACGCTGCCGACGCCGTACTCAACCGCATCGTCGAGATCTCATGTTCCGACGAGGATCGCGCCGCATTGCTCGAAGCGATTGCCGACGACCTGGAGTCCTTGTCGGCAAGCGAGCGCTACAGTCCCAGCGAGGCGACGCGCGTCTCGCTTATGTTCACGCTTTCGCCGGAGCTCGACGTGTCCTCGTTTGGTTTTTCCTTCAACAACGCAGTGCTGTACATAACGAGCGCATGGGAGAACACTCTCGCGTGGCTTGACGAACGCGGGTTTCTCGAAGTCCTCGAAGGGGATTTCACGGCGCAGATCGTCGAGTCGCTCACGTTCCAGCTTGACGATCCGTATGCGTCCATCAATAAAGTGACCTCGCCGACCTCCCGCTATTTCATGGCGTACCGAAGCGATACGGCAAATCAATTCTGGATTACTCAGGACTACGGAGCGCTCAAAGAGATTAATGATCAGGATCGGATTGCCGAGATTCTACCGAATCTACGCACGGGATGCGCTATGACCGGCGGCTACCTTGTGCAGGCGAAGCTGCGGGGCATCGAGGCCTACGTCTATCTGTACTTGCCGGCTGAGCTTGCGCCTGATGATCTGTAAGGAGCACGCATGATAGAGATCGAAGGCGTGACGAAAAGCTTCGGACGCAAGCGGGTGATCGAAGAGGTTTCCCTCGTTGTGCCTGATGCAACCGTGTATGGGTTGGTAGGGTACAACGGCGCAGGAAAGACTACCTTGCTCAAAATCGTGGCGGGAGTGTACCGACCTGATGCGGGATCCGTGCGCATCGGCGGAACCGAGTTTTCGGGAGGCCGGGCGTCCGGGCGAGAGGGCGAATCGCTGTTCATCGTTGCGGATGATCCGTTCTTTTTGCCTCAGGCGACTCCCGAGACGATGAGGTCGTTTTACCGCGGTTACTATCCGCGTTGGTCGGATGCCGTCTACGAGCGCCTGCTTGCGCTGTTCGGTCTGGATCCTACGGCAAAGATCGCCGGCTTTTCGAAGGGCATGCAGCGCCAGCTCGGCATCTTGCTTGGCTTTTCGACGGGTGCGCGCGTCATGCTGCTTGACGAGAGCTTCGATGGACTCGATCTTGGGAAACGCAATCTGCTCAAACGTCTTGTGCGTCGATACGCTTACGAGAAACAGGCTTCCATTATCCTCGCCTCGCACAATCTGCGCGAGCTAGAAGATGCGGCTGATCGTCTCGGTATGATCAAGGGTAGTCGTCTGAGCTTCGACGGCAGCGTTGAGGAGGTGCGCATGCGCTATCCGGGTGCCTCGCTCGAAGAGATCTTCCTTTCCGAGGGCGACGCGGCGGGGTGGTCGCAGGACGTAGAGGGGATCTTCGCATGAGCGCTCAATCCGCCCGCAGGATGCGTCGCGCGTTTGCGATCGCGATCGCCATCGTAGCCTTGTGCGCTGTTGCGGTGGTCGTCGCGGTGGCGCTCGGTCTGGGACAGAGGACGGAGGCGACCGCAGAGATAACGGAGAGCGCATGGGCGGACGAATCGGGGGGGCAGGCCGAGGTGTTGGCGGTGTCGCTGCGGGCGCTCGGGATTTCCGATGAGGTGGTCGTGACGGAGGCAAGCGATGTCGGCACGGACGCACAGCTCATCTCGCGGCTGTGCCCGACGGTCGTGACTGCCTTGTGCTTGCCGGAGTCCGTCGAGCTTGGCATTGACTGCGGGATGGAGTGGATGTGCGGACTGGCGCCGTGCCTGTGCGGGGCCGCCGACTCATGGGGCTATTGCGCCTGCAACGGCACCGAGACGATCGAAGCAGTGGTGTCGTGGTCGTCGTCTGACGAAAGCGTCGTGCGCGTTGTGAATTTCGCAGGGCATGCTCTGCTTGTACCGACGGGGGAGGGTGAGGCGGTGGTGACTTGTACGGCTTCGCTTCCCCATTATGCCGATGCCGCCTTTGAGATCGTAGTGCGCGTCGACGCGCCAACGCTTGCCGATGCATTGGTTGTGCTGCTTGCCGTTATCGGGATAGGGCTGGTAGCCGGGTTTGTTGTCGTTCTCGTGAGGCGATGTCGCGCTGGGAAGGGGGACGAGCAACATGACGAAGCATGAGAGCGGAGCGCTGTGCGCACGTCTCGCCTTCGTGGCGATGGCTGCCGCCCTTGTCGCGGCCTTGTCTGCTTCTGCTGCGGTGGCGGGGTGTGCTGCGCCTGTGGCCGACGAATCGTCTCCGCGCGTGGCAGGTGTGTCGTTTTCCGCGGAGAGCTCGATGACCGAAGCGTCGCAACGGGTTGAGATCCGTTTGACCTTTGATCGCGAGGTATCTGTGGGCTCATCGGTGCTTGACGATCTCACGCTGACGCTCAACGGTTCTCCCATCGATGAAGATACGATTGCGGTAAGCGTGCGCATGAGCGCGAATTCCCTCACTATCGTCCTTTCTCCGGCTGCTGGCGCGCAGGGCATTGCGTCGGGACGCTATTTCGCTTTGTACGAGTCGAATTTCGAGCTTTCGGCTATGCGAGAGGATGGCCTGGTTCCCTCAATCCAGGGGCTGTCGGGTTCATGGGCCGTCATTGATGATCCAGTGACAGGAACGTTGCCGAGCGGTCTGGCGATCGAGATTGTCGAGACGGTGGCGGGATCCGAAGCCGATGGCGTGCTCGCGCAGACGACGTTTCGCGTGACCTCTCCGGCGCTTGTACGTGCGATCACGTGGTTTTCCCCGGACGGAGGCGAGGCCGTGTTGCTTAAACATAATCATGACTTCGCCAGTCAAGACGCATCTTCGTGCGCGGCCGATCTTGCACAGGTCGTCAATGCGGCGCAGCTCGGCATCGTTGCGCGAGCCCAGGGTGACTCTGTCACGCTGACGGCGGTGACGGTTCAAGAGGGGCAGATCATCGAGCCTCTTGTTGTCGAGGGCCCTCGCGTGGCGGGCGGGTCCTATCATGCGGAGGATGGGTCGAGTTAGTATGGAGCGCCTATATGCACATACCCGCGCAACGCGCCGGGCCCGGGCCGTGATAGTGGGATTGCTGGTGTTGCTCGTGGCAAGCCTTGTGTTCTCGCTTTCTCTCGGACGCTACGACATTGACTTCGTATCGCTTGTCGTATACGGCCTCTCATCGGGCGCAGACGCCGAGGAAGTCGTATCGGATTTGAGCGTCTTGCTCACTATCCGGATGCCGCGCGTGATCGCCGCCCTGATAGTGGGCGCGGCGCTCGCCGGCGCGGGCTGTGCCTACCAAGGAACCTTCAAGAACCCTATGGTGTCGCCCGATTTGCTCGGTGCGTCGGCAGGCGCGGGCTTCGGGGCTGCGCTCGGCATTCTCCTGTCGCTTGGAAGCGCGGGAGTCGAAATTGCGGCCCTCGTTGCGGGCGCGGCTGCGGTTGCGACGAGCTATATCATTTCCGCTACCGTGGGCAGAAGGATGCGCGGCGTGCTCGTGCTCGTTCTTTCGGGACTGGTCGTGAGCAATCTGTTTCAAGCGTTCATATCAGCGGTGAAGTTTCTCGCAGACCCAAACTCCCAGCTGCCGGAGATCACGTTTTGGCTCATGGGAGGCTTATCGGCGGTTCGCGCGAGCGATCTTCCGGCGTTGGGAGTGGCGTTTGCGGTGGGGACAGCGGGTTTGTGTGCGCTGCGGTGGCGGCTTAACGTCATGACGCTCGGAGAAGAGGAAGCCCGCGCACTCGGTATCGAGGTTCGCCGGACGAGGCGGGCAGTCATTTGCTTTGCGACGCTTCTCACGGCGTCCTCCGTGGCTGTTGCCGGTATGGTCGGATGGGTGGGGCTGATCATCCCTCATCTGGCAC
>CAZPAN010000020.1:0-12808 GCA_964584585.1 uncultured Coriobacteriaceae bacterium
ATCGGCGGCGGCTCCATCTGCATCACGCGAGAGCAGAAGGGCATCGGACGCGGCCAGGCCACCTCGCTGATCGACGTCTGCGGTGCACGGGCGAAGTATCTGGAGGAGACTGGGACGTACGTCCCCATATGCTCCGACGGAGGCATCGTCTACGACCACCACATGACGCTGGCCCTGGCGATGGGTGCCGATTTCCTGATGCTCGGCCGCTACTTTGCGAGGTTCGACGAGAGTCCCACCGCGAAGGTCAACATTAACGGCAGCTACATGAAGGAATACTGGGGCGAAGGATCGGCGCGCGCGCGCAACTGGCAGCGCTACGACCTGGGCGGCAAGACCGCCCTCACCTTCGAGGAGGGAGTCGACTCCTACGTGCCCTATGCGGGCTCGCTCAAGGAGAACGTCGCCCAGACCCTCGTCAAGATTCGCTCGACGATGTGCAACTGCGGGTCGCTGTCGATACCGGAGTTCCAGGAGAAGGCGCGTCTGACGCTCATCAGCGCCACCTCTATCGTCGAGGGCGGCGCGCACGACGTGGTCCTGAAGGATTCGTCCGCCTCCACCGGAGGGTTCAGGTAGGATCCCAGCTGATCTGGGATCGGACAGGCAGGAGGAAGCTTGATTTCGGAGTACAGGCCGCAGGACATCGAGCCTAAGTGGCAGAAAATCTGGGAGGAGGCCGGGGCCTACAGGGTCTCCGACGATTCCTCCAAGCCCAAGATGTACGTACTGGAGATGTTCCCGTACCCGTCCGGAGACATCCATATGGGGCATGTCCGCAACTACGCGATCGGTGACGTAATCGCCCGCTACGCGAAGATGCGGGGATTCGACGTGCTCCATCCGATCGGCTGGGACGCCTTCGGGTTGCCGGCCGAAAACGCCGCGATCAAGCACCGCTCGCATCCCGCGAAGTGGACCTACTCCAACATCGAGACGCAGAAAGCCTCCTTCACCCGCATGGGCTTTTCCTACGACTGGGACAGGACCGTCAGGACCTGCGACCCCGAGTACTACCACTGGGGGCAGTGGATCTTCCTCAAGCTGCATGAGATGGGCCTGGTGGAGCGCAAGAGCTCACCGGTGAACTGGTGCCCCGGATGCCAGACCGTGCTCGCAAACGAGCAGGTCCTCGACGGGGCGAAATGCTGGAGATGCGACTCGGAGGTAGACAAGCGCGAGCTTGAGCAGTGGTACTACAAGATCACCGAGTACTCGCAGGAACTGCTCGACGACCTCGAAAAGCTCGATGGCTGGCCCGAGCGCGTCAAGCAGATGCAGGAGAACTGGATCGGCCGCTCCGAGGGCGCCGAGGTGGACTTCACGATCTGCGACGCGGCCGGCGAGTCCACCGACGAGACGATAACCGTCTTCACCACCAGGGCCGACACGCTCTTCGGCTGCACGTTCTTCCTGCTCGCTCCCGAGCACCCGCTCGTGGCCGAGTTCACCAGGGGGACGGAGCATGAGGCGGCTGTAAACGAGGTCGTGGAGATCGCGCATCGCTCAACCGCCGTCGAGCGCTCGATGGGAAGCCGAGAGAAGCATGGGGCCTTCACCGGGCGCTACGTCGTCAACCCCGTCAACCGCGAGAAGGTCCCTGTCTGGACTTGCGACTACGTGATGATGGACTACGGCACCGGCGCCGTCATGGCCGTTCCCTCCGGCGACCAGCGCGACTTCGAGTTCGCCAGAAAGTACGGTCTTCCGATCGTGCCGGTGGTGCTTCCCGCCGACGACCCTCTCTACCCCGAGCTGAAGGACGAGAAGGGGAGGAAGGTCGTCGACGTCGACTGGGAAGAAGCCTTCGACTGCGAGGGATACATGGTGCAGTCGGGTGATTTCACCGGCCTTAGAGGCGGCAAGGGATCTGAGGGGTTCGACGCGGTGGTGGACTTCCTCGAGAAGCAGGGACGCGGACGCAAGGCTATCACCTACAGGCTCCGCGACTGGCTGATCTCACGCCAACGTTACTGGGGCAACCCGATCCCCATCATTCATTGCCCTGATTGTGGCATCGTCCCGGTTCCCTACGAGGATCTTCCCGTCGTGCTCCCGATGGACGTTGACGTCTCCGAGGCCAAGACCGTAAAGGACGTGCCCGAGTTCTACGAGGTCGCGTGCCCCCGATGCGGAGCCGACGCGCACAGGGAGACAGACACGATGGACACCTTCACCTGCTCGTCGTGGTACTTCCTGCGTTACGCCGACCCCCATAACGACAAGCTGCCGTTCGACCGCGAGAAGGTGGACAGGTGGCTTCCGACCGACCAGTACATCGGTGGCATCGAGCACGCGATCCTGCACCTGCTCTACTCCCGCTTCTTCGTAAAAGCGCTGCGCGATGCCGGCATGCTGGGTTTCGACGAGCCCTTCCAGAACCTTTTGACCCAGGGCATGGTGAAGCTCGACGGGGCGGTCATGTCGAAATCGCTTGGCAACGTCATCGCCCCCGAGGACATGATCGCAAGATACGGCGTCGATGCGCTGCGCGCCTACATCCTGTTCATGGCGCCGCCCGACAAGGACCTAGAGTGGTCCACCGACGGTCTCGAGGGCATGCACAGGTTCCTAAACAGGGTCTGGAGGATGATTCAGATTCTGATGGGAGCCGCAGACGACTCGATCGACGCCAGGCAGATCACCGAGATGGATGCGGATGGGCTCGCGAGGGCCAACGCCGAGCTGTTGCGCGAGAGGCATCGCGTCATCGAGAAGTTCACCAACGACATGGAGAGACACAGCTTCAACACCGCGATAGCAGCGTTGATGGAGCTGGTCAACAAGACCGGGGCCTACCTCAAGATACCGGCTTCCCAGAGAGACGCGGCGCTCTGCGAGCAGGTGGCGGCCACGATAGTCGAGCTGCTAGCGCCCGTGGCCCCGCATCTCTGCGAGGAGCTATACCACGAAGTGCTAGGAGGGACCTGCTCCATCGGCGAGGTCGCCTGGCCCGAGTTCGATCCCGAGCTCGCGAAGGCCGACGAGGTGGAGATAGTCATTCAGGTCAACGGCAAGATCAAGGCTCACGCTAACGTCGCGGCCGACATCTCGGAGGAGGACGCGAGGGCGATCGCTCTTGAGCTCGTCGCCAGAAACATCGAGGGCAAGGACGTCAAGAAGGTCATATTCGTGCCAGGCAAGCTCGTCAACATCGTGGCCAAGTAGGAAGTTGGAGGGAATGTCCGTATGATCAGGGAGATCGTGAAGGACGAGGAATTCCTCGCAAGGCCATGCGAACCCGCCACCGCCGATGACGTCCAGATCGTCCAGGATCTGCTCGACACGATGGAATCGCTCGGCGACTCGTGCGCCTGCCTCGCCGCGAACCAGATAGGCGAGGAGAAGGCGATCATCGCCTACGAGTTCAACGGCAGGCTCTACGTGATGCTAAACCCCAAGATCGAGCGCTCGGCGATCGCATTCAACGCAACCGAGAGCTGCATGTCGCTCGAAAGAGAGAGCCAGGTGAGGCGATACAGGAGGATCGTCGTCTCCTACGACGTGATAGAGGACGGCGAGCTGGTCCACAGGAAGCGCAAGCTCCAAGACTTCAACGCCGAGGTCGTCCAGCACGCGATCGACCACTGCAACGGGGTGGTCGTGTAGCAGCTAAAGGCTGCGCGATGGATCGCGATACGGGGGTCCGAACGGATATCCGCGAGGACCCCCGTATCGCGCGGGATGTCAGCCGTCACATAATCAGCAGTCCCAGCCAGAGCACCAGCGGCATCGTCGCCATCGAGAACAGCGTCGAAGTGGCGACGAGACCTGCGCCGTAGGTGTAGTTGCCGCCGAATAGATGAGAGAACATCGCCGTGAGCTGGCCGATTGGGGCGGCGAAGGCGACCAGAAGCGCCATCTTCACCGAGAGATCGATCGGCAAAAACGCGAGCGCAGCCGCCGTCAGGATCGGGCACACAAGGAGACGCAGGGCGTTCGCGATGTAGGTGTCCTTGCTCTTCAGCACCTCCAGCATGTCCGTCTGCGCCAGATAGGCACCGAGGACTATCAACGCGACGCCAGCGTTGATGTTCGCCAGGCCGTCGATGGCCCCGTCGATCGCATCGGGGAGATCGACGGGGGAGACGAAGAGCAACACGCCTACGATCACCGAGATCACAGAAGGGTTGGTCAATATAGCCTTGATGGAAACCTTCGATCTATCCTGCGAGACCAGCCACACGCCGTAGGTCCAGATGATGATGCACTGCGTTATGATGGCGGCGGAGATGTAGAAAGTGCACTCGCCTCCGAACGCGCTGTCGACGAGCGGAATCCCGATGAAGCCGATGTTGGAGACCATCACCCCGAACTGCGCCACGCGGTCCCTGTTGCGGTAGACGATCCATGCGACGAGGAGGCTAAGGCCCGTGAAGAGCGCTGAGAGACCCGCGCTGATGGCGCCATTGACGAGCTTGTCCATCTCGAAGTCGACGATCAGGGCCCTGAGCATCACCGCAGGCATTCCAACGTATATCGCAATGCTGGCCAGCTGGGCGACGCCGTCGTCCCTCAAAAGGCCCACCTTATAGAGGGCAAGCCCCACCGTCATCATCAAAAACATCGCGATTATCTGGTTTATCAGAACCGGCATCGTGCCGGCGATGGAGAATTCCATATAGCTCCCGGAGAGTCTTTTCCCACATGTGTCCCGCACGGTTCGCGGGCAGGTCCGCAGTTCAATTCTAGTTAGAGCGCGATCGCATGGGACCGGGTCTGGCGGCATACGGTTCCACGGGCCTTCGAGGTCATATTGCGACGAAATCTAATCGGGGTCCCGCAGCCGAGACGACGGGCATCGCTAGCCGGTCTCCCGATCGGCATGCGGCTGACGGCGCCTCCAGAGGAAGCCAGATCACGCTTTCGATTGGAGGATGTCTCGACGGATCTAGAGAAGAGCATACTCCAAACGTCGGGAGAGAGCTCATCGGATGCATGACGCAAAGCCCTGCGTCCTGCGATCAGCATTACTTTACATAAGATGCATTATCAGACTTTTATGAGGAGAGGCGGCATCGGGCGCTTTTCAGCACCGAGGGTCCCCGAGACCGAGGGTCCCCGAGAGGTCGAATCAGCTGGAGAGGAACCTATCCATTCGCGTGTCTATATACCTGTGCTTCGTGGACACGAGGAACTTGATCCTGTAGTCCATCAACGCCCTGTCCCTCGTGCTCTTGTCGGAGAAATCGAGCTGAAAGATCTCCTTCAGCTTGTCTATGTGATAGACCACCGTGTTCCTGTGCATGAAGAGCCTCTTGGCCGTGAGCGATATGTTGCAGTCACTGTTCAGATAGGCCCACAGCAGCTTGAAGTCGTTCGATCCGTTGTCCGCGTCACGCTCGATGATCTTGTCCAGGAACGAAATCGAGAAGGTGAACTCGCGTAAGCGGCGTTTCTCGATGTCCTGGTCGATCAGGTAGTAGACCATGACGTCCTCGAACGCGTACACGCTGCGTTGCGAGGCGTCCGGCATCATGGAAGCCTCCATGTCCATGGTCTCCCTGTACTCGCAGGCTATGCAGGTCTGCCTGTAGGCCAGATCGAGATCCTCGATCCTCACGAAGACCCGCGAGGTTCCAGCGAAGACCCCGTATGGTTCGCAGACGGCCTCGACCACCTCCCTGTTCACGACTTCCACGGACAACGAGCCCTCGGTCTTGTCCGAGGCGTATACGAGAGCGAGGATGTCACCCGAGTATCGAAACGGCATAGACCTGCCATCGTTGAGGTGCCCGGCGGCTTCCATCATCGAGACCAGGGACTTCGAGTCCATCGCGGGGTCGGTCTTCATCATGATGAGCTTGAACCGGACGTCTGTCGGCAGGTCCAGCTGCTCCATCTTCTCCTGAACGACCGCTCCGTCCATGGCGTTTCCGGAGATGATGTTGGCGAAGAGCATGTTGATGGGGTTGTTGCTGTCGAGCTCGACCTTCCAGACCTTCTCGCAAAGACGGCCGACCCAGCCGAGGAAGAGCATCGTGTGGTCGTAGAGCCCCTCTGTCAGCGGGATCTGGTCGCACGACATGTACATGCTCCCGAACCAGCTCCCCATGTGACGGATGGGTATCAGGCAGGCATCGCATCCGACCCCCGTCCGGTCGCGCCTCCCCAGAAACTGGATGCGCCCCCTCGACTCGATGTTCCTGGAATCCTGTCCGCCTAGAGCTTGGGGGGAGATAAAACCGGCCTCTACGATCTGGCGGGTTCTGGAGTCGGCCGGATTCATCTCACGGCTACGCGCCAGGATGACGTTGGAGGTGTCGGCGAGCGCCACGAAGTTCTCCAGGATCTCCTGGCTCGCGTCGACGAGCTCCTGAAAGGATCCAGTGCCGCTGACTATGTCGTTCATCCTCTTGCTCCAGAAGAGAAGGTTCAAGAAGAACTCCTGGATAAGGAAGAGTATGTAGGAGTAGGCCCTGTCTTTCCTAAGGACCATCGTCCTGTTGGCGAACTCGCGGCACCACTCCGGCGCCGAGTCGCCGTCGTGGACGATCAGGAACGGGGATCCGGGATAGCGCCGCAGCATCTTAGGCGCCTCGCGGCTCTGGCAGACTATAAGGACCTGCTGATCGATGACCTCCACGTCGTCCAGCTCGCCCTCCGCCACCATCATGGCGACGAAGCCCTTCAGACTCCATTTCCTGCCCTGGGGCATGCTGAGAACCGGTATCGGAGAGAGATAGTCTATCAGCATGGCAAGAGAGGCCCTGGCGGAGCTCTCGTCGATGATGCAGGAAGGAGAGTTGCTGCTTCTCATCGGACCCCTATCGTCTGATCGAGCGAACGGCTCGACGTCCACGGCGGCATCGCACCCGTTTCATCGGCGGGTTTTTTTGCAGGGAGAAGGCGCTCTCCTGGCGAGATGCGCTTCCATTCTACCCTCGGCCGCCTCCCCGCTTAGAGGGCATCTCGCCGATTTACGTAGATGGGAAACAGGATCCGGCGCTCCACTCGTACCTTTCGGCCCGAAGCCTGTTGATAAGATTGTCTGAAGCCACGATGCCCGGAGGTAAAGATTGACTGAAAGAGGCGACATCATAATCAACCGCATCCTCGCCTGCGCGGGCATCGCGTTCGCCGTCTACATGACGGGCATCTGGATCTCGCAGGTCACGAGCCTTCTTGAGGCCGTCTTCGAGCAGGATCTGAGTCTGATCACCACGATCGTCGCGATCGTCTGCCTGCTGTCAGAGCTTTCCATGGTAGCCATGCTGATCATGGAGGCGACAAGGCTGTTCCAGGGCAACCGCAAGGCCGCTGCACGCTACGGAATCATGGCCGTCTCATCGAGCATCGTCTCGCTGCTCGCCGTGATAATGCTCTACGGGGTCGGGGCCTACGCCTTCATGGTGGTCATCGCGAGCCTCGTTCTGATCGTCGTGTCGACGATGCTCGACAAGGACGTCATCTCCGAGGTTCGAAACGAACGCAGGATCAAGAGGCTCGAGAGGAGCAGGCGCCGTGAGGAGCGCGCGCGGTTCAGCGAGGAACACATCCCCGATGGCAGGTTCTGCAACCTCAACGTCTTCTACCTGTTCTGGGCCTTCGTGTTCTGTTCCGTGCTGGGGCTTCTATTCGAGACGATCTACCATGCCGTCTTCTTCGGAGGATACCAGGACCGCGCGGGCCTGCTCTTCGGACCCTTCTCCCCCATCTACGGGTTCGGCGGCGTCCTGATGACGGTTGCCCTCAACAGGCTCAAGGACGCGAACATCCTGCTGATCTTCGTCATCAGCGCGGCGATCGGCGGCACCTTTGAGTACCTGACGAGCTGGTTCCTCGAAACCGCCTTCGGAGTCGTGGCCTGGGACTACACCGACACCTTCCTCTCCATCGACGGAAGAACCAACGGCTACTTCATGTTCCTATGGGGAGCGCTGGGGGTTCTGTGGGTGAAGCTGCTCTTCCCGATAATGCTCTTCTTCATACGGAAGATCCCATTCAAGCTGCGTTTCTCGGTGACGACCGTCTGCATTGCGCTGATGCTCGTCGACGGCGTCATGACCCTGCAGGCCCTAGACTGCTGGTACAAGCGCGAGGCCGGGTACGAACCCGCCTCGTCGAAGGAGAGGTTCTACGCCGAGTACTTCGACAACGAGTACATGGAGAACCGCTTCCAGACCATGACGATGAACCCAGAAAGCGCTTCCAGGTCGGATCTGCAGTGACGGACGACCGAAAGCGGACGTCCCGTATAGCCTAGCGACAGCTACCGCTGAGGCGACAGTCTGGGACAGTCTGGTTTCGACCCAACCAAAGGGAGCGAGCAGGAGCGAGCAGGGGCGACGAGGGCCTGAAAGCACGTCGCCGTCATGTCGAAGAGGCTTGTTCGTCAATCGCGCCGGGATCCCGCAACCGTCGAAGCAGCGAGATCAGTATCTCCCTCTCCTCAGCGCTTAGAACCCCCAGCTTCTCCGACTCCCAGGATCTGTAGATGCCAATTATCTCGTCGAACATCTCCATACCGCGATCGGTGAGGCTGAGGACGAAGGCCCTGCCGTCGGTGGAATGCCTCTCCCTTGAGACCATCCCGCATGAGACGAGTTTCTTCACCGACCTGGTGGTATGGCCCGTGTCCGCATCCACGGCACGGGCGAGTTCCGTCGGAGAGCATGACGGATGCTCCCCTATATAGACGACGAATGCCAGCTGTCCATACGTTATATCGCAGCCAGAAAGTTTTCTGGTGCAGTATCCGGATAATTCCTCATTCAGTGCTGATATGTAATCTGCGAGATTCATTATAAGATTATCTTAATTCCTTATTGACAGGATCGAGGAAGGCAATATAATTGACTTTGTCAACAAACAACTTAGCACATTTCTTGAGGAGTGATGAACGATGTACGAAATCCTGCCGCTCAACAGAAGGTCAGCCATCAGGCCCTACAACCCGTTCTCGATCTTCGACGACATCGAGAAGAACTTCTTCGGCAACAGCACCAACGCGCTGGGGTTCAAGACCGACATCAAGGACACCGGAGATGCCTACGAGCTTGAGGCCGACCTCCCAGGATTCGAGAAGGAAAACATCTCGATCGAGGTCCAGGACGACGTGATGACCATCTCGGCCGAGAGAAGAGACGAGCACGAGGAGAAGGACGAGAGCGGCAATTACATCCGTCGCGAACGCTCCTACGGCTCGTTCTCGCGAGGGTTCGATGTATCGGAGGTCGATGTCGATTCAATCGCGGTGAAATACGATAACGGCGTCCTGAAGATCACGATGCCCAAGAGGGGCGAGCAGAAGCCGGCGATCAGGAAGCTGGCCATCGAGTAGAGCAACGGACGTTTCGCATACTCCGATCTCCGATCGCAGTTGACTAAAGCCGCTCGGCACACTGACAAGGGCTGGATCCATCAAAGGGTCCAGCCCTTCCTCACGTTTAGCCTTCAGTGGTTTCTAGGGAAAGCTGATCGATTCGTTCCTGATCGATTCGTTCCGCCCCTCAACGCCCCCGCAGCACCGGCACACCGTCCGAAGCTCCCCTGCCGGATGCTACCCGATCTTCACAGAGGTTCTCTTACCGGTGCAGACCACCTTCGAGACGATGTTGCCCTGTCCGTCCGAGATCTCCACGGTGTAGTAGCACATCGAGCGGCCCACCTTGTCCGGGACGGCTCTGGCGACGAGACGTCTGTCCTTCGGGGTGCCCATGAACTCGATCGTGCTGCTCACGGTGACGGTGAGGACGCCCTGGTGGTTGGAGGCCACAGCGAAGGCGAAATCCGCGAGGGTGAATATCGCCCCTCCCATCACCGACCCGCTGGCGTTCAGATGGTTCTCGACGATCTCCATCGAGCAGACGGCCGTATCGCCCTCCACCTCTTCGATGGTCGCGCCGGCGCAGACCGTGGCGAAGCGGTCGTTCGCGAAGACCTCCCTGATTCGAGCGAGCTCCAGTTCATCGGCCATCTCAGTCCTCCCTCTTCTTCCCCCAGAAGAAGAGGGCAACGGTGCCCGGTCCGGTATGGCTGCCGATGGTCGTCCCCACGTAGTTGATTTCGACGTTGCCGTCAAGGTTCGGAAAGCGCTTCTCTACAAGATCGGCGACGGCCCGTGCATCCTCATAACAGTCGGAATGCGTGATAGTGCACCTGCCGGAGTACTCGGACCCTCCGACGGCGTACTCCTCCATCTTGTTCACGATCTCCCGAATGACGCTCTTCTTCCCCCTGATCTTGAACCTGGGGATCAGATGGCCTTCGGCATCCATGTTGAGCAGCGGGCATATATTGAGCATCATGCCGACCCAGCCAGAGGTCTTGGAGATCCTGCCGCCCTTCACGTAGAAGGTGAGATCCGTGGAGAAGAACCAGTGGTTCACCTCAAGCTTGTGCTCCTCGGCCCAGGCGGCCAACTCGTCGATGCCCATGCCCTCGTCGCGGAGGCGCGCCATATGGTCGACCAAAAAGCCATATCCGCCGGAGGCGCCGAGCGAGTCCACGATGAAGATTTTCCTGTCTGGGTACCGCTCGCGAAGCTCTTTGGCGGCTATGACCGCAGAGTTGTAGGTTCCCGAGATTCCAGAGGAGAGCGTCACGTGGATTACGTCGAGGCCCTGTTCCAGGAAAGGCTCGAAGTGATCGATGAACTCACCCTCGTTGACCTGGGACGTCGTGGTATCGGCACCCTCAGCCATGGCCTTGTAGAAATCCCCGAAGGAGATGGATTTCCCCAGATCGTCAACGTACTCGACGCCGTCGAGACAGAAGTGGAAGCACACGTAGTGGACGTTCCGCTCCCTGAGCCGTTCCTCTGTCAAGTCGGCGGTAGAGCAGCAGCTGATGATGTAATCGGCCATCTGAGCCTCCTGGAATTTTGGGTCGATTCTGCACGAAACCTTCACAAATGATAGCAAAAGTGCAGGAAGCCATCATGAGATCCCGCTGCTGCCGAAGCCTCCGCCGCCTCGGTCGGTCTCGTCCATAGAAGACACCTCCACCAGCTCCACTCCGGGCGACCTCAGCACTATCAGCTGGGCGACGCGGTCGCCGCACGAGATGGCGACCTCCTTGTCGGGATCGAGGTTCACTAGGGTGCAGGCGAGGTCGCTCCCCTCCTCGTTGGGGAAGAACGGCACGGGGCTGCCAGCCACCGTCAGGCCCGACCGAGCGGCCAAGCCGCTTCTGGGGATCAGGAATCCGACATGCCCCTCGGGCACGAAGAGGCGAATCCCGAAGCTCGCGGGGGCGCATCCGAGCGGAGGCACGACGGAATCGTGGGCGATTCTCAGGTCGAGGCCGTTGTCGCCCTCGTGAGCGTAGGTCGGCATCCTCGCGCCCGGTTCCGTGAGCGAGATGCCTAGCACGGGCGCATCCGGGTCCGTCGACGGGATTCCCGGCACGGGAACGCTTGCATTTTCGGCGTGTGACGGATCGGGTCCCATCTTCCCTCCTGAGATCTCGAGCAGCTCTCTCTGCGGGCTTCCGAGCACAAGCAGAAGCACTATCGGGCTGCCGGCGTCTATGCTGACATGGCTGTCCGCAAGGGGGTTGCTAAGCGGAAGCTTTATCTCTCCCCTGTATCCAGAGTCTATGAGTCCGGGGGAATTGGCGAGCGTGAGAGCCGGCGACGAGGCGGCGCCGGGAAACGGGACGGCCATCGCCGCACAGCCGTGTGGCAGAAGCAACCTGACTCCGGTGCTGACGATCGTCCTGGAGGTAGGGGGCAGCTCGACATCGTCCAGACACCCGAGGGCCATCGCCCTGCATGCTGAGCCGACATCCTCCCCCGCCCGATCGGCATCCCCTATCGGCATATGGGCGACGGGCGGCTCGCAGCCGTCTGCGGCAGGCATCCATCCCACGCGGAGAACGCCGGGCATCTCCATCAGGCTGGCTCCAAGAAGGGCTCGAATGCGTTCGCAAGCTGTCTTGGGCACCGCACGGTCATCTCCGTTCCCTGCTCGGTGTATCTGGTGGAGACCACCGTGCATTTCTCGTGAGCCATCTTCACGATGTCGCCACGCGTGAACGGAACCAGGATCCTCAACGTCACGTCTCCCGAGGAGCAGGCGGTCGAGATCGCCTTGAGCAGATCATCCAAGCCAGCTCCCGTGGCAGCGCTCGCGCAGATCGAGCCGGAATATCTCCTCCCAAGGGCCTCGGCCATCTCCTCGTCCAGAAGATCGATCTTGTTCAGAACCGTGATCGAGGGGATCGCCGAGGCACCGATCTGCTCGAGCACCTCCAGAACCGCCGCGTGCTGCGAGTCCATCCTGGCGCTAGAGGCGTCGCATATATGGAGGATCAGGTCGGCGCCGCAGACCTCGTCGAGCGTCGACCTGAAAGCCTCCACCAAAGTCGTCGGAAGCTTTTGGATAAACCCGACCGTATCGGTGATGGTGACGACCCTGCCTTCGGGCAGCTCGAGCCTGCGGGTGGTGGAATCCAGCGTCGCGAAGAGCATGTCCTCGACGAGCACGCCGGCACCGGTCAGCGCATTCAGCAGCGTCGACTTGCCGGCGTTCGTATACCCGACCAGCACGATCTTGAAAATGCCGTCGGCATAGCGCGACTTCCGTTGCATCTCGCGATCGCGGGAGAGCTTGGAGAGCTCGGATCGGATGCGGTCGATGCGCTTGCGCACCATCCTCCTGTCCACCTCTAGCTGGCTCTCGCCCTCTCCGAAGCGTGAGCCGACGCCGCCACCCATTCGGTTTGAGGCTAGGTGGGACCACATGCCGCGCAGCCTAGGCAGGAGGTACTGATTCTGAGCGAGCCTGACCTGCAGACGCCCCTCCCTGCTGAGCGCGTGGAGCGAGAAGATATCGAGTATCAGCGCGGTACGGTCTATGACCTT
>CAZPAN010000020.1:12818-16980 GCA_964584585.1 uncultured Coriobacteriaceae bacterium
GCCTTCTCGAGATTGGACTGCTGCGATGGAGTAAGCGCGTCATCGAAGACGACAAGCTGGGCATCGCATGACCTGACCAGCTCCGATATCTCCTCGACCTTGCCGCTTCCGACGAACGTCTTGGGATTGGGAGCGTCGAGACGCTGACTTGTCGAGGCGACTACCACGGCCCCGGCGGTATCTACGAGCCTCTGAAGCTCGCCGATGGAGTCCTCCAGGGGCCATTCGGGATCTCCCCTGTCTATCCCGACGACGACCGCCTTCTCGGCGGCCGACGCGTCGTCTCTCACATAGCCGAATCTCTGCCCCATCGCACCCCCATGCGGATCAGAGGGCGTCTCTGATCCTCCTCACCGCCTCCTCGAGCCGGTCGTCCGGGGTGGTAAGCGAGACCCGTATGAACCCCTCGCCGTCCGGTCCGTAGGAGCTTCCGGGAGTCACTATAACATGCGCCCTCTCGAGCACCCTCGTCGCGAACTCGGCCGATGTCATGCCTTCGGGAACGCGGCACCACACGTAGATCGTGGCCTTGGGGGGCTTGCAGTCCAGTCCGATCGACTGGAACGCGTCGCAGATGGAATCACGGCGCCTCTGATAGATGGCGTTCATCTCGTCGATGCAGTCCCGAGAGGAGGTGAGCGCGGTGATCGCGGCTTCCTGGATAGCGGTGAACTGGCCCGAGTCGAGGTTGTTCTTCACGGTGCCGAGGGCGTCGACCGCATAGGCGTTGCCGCAGGCGAAGGCTATCCTCCAGCCGGTCATGTTGTAGGACTTGGAGAGGGAGAAGATCTCGATGGCCACATCCTTGGCACCTGGACGCTGCAGGAGCGAGGGACACTCGTAGCCGTCGAAGACGGTGTCACAGTAGGCGTTGTCGTGGACGAGAAGGATGTCGTGCTCTCGGCAGAAGGCGATCGCACGGTCGAAGTACTCCTCGGTCGCGACCGCACCGGTGGGGTTATTGGGATAGCCGATGAACATGATCTTGGCCTTGGCGAGAACCTCATCGGGAGCGTCTTCGAACTCGGCTAGAAACCCGTTCTCCTCGCGCATCGGCATGTACCAAGTGTTGGCGTTGCACAGGGTCGCACCGCCACTATAGACCGGGTAGCCGATCGCAGGCGCGAGTACGTAGTCGCCCGGATCGACGAATGCGACGTGGAGATGGGCGATGCCCTCCTTGGATCCGATGAGGGCGAGCATCTCGGAATCAGGATCGACATCGACCCCGAACCTGGTCTTCATCCACTGCGAGCAGGCGCGCCTGTACTCGGGAGATCCCGCGTAATCGGGATACTGATGGTTCTTGGGGTCGCGTATGGACTTCTCCATCGAATCAACGATGTGGGTAGGGGTCGGCATGTCGGGGTCTCCGATACCAAGCGAGATCACATCGATGCCCTGGGAGGTCAGCTCCGCCTTCTTCTTGTCGATCTCGGCGAACAGATAGGGTGCCATTTTGTCGAGGCAACTTGCCCTTCTCATCTGAGAACTCTCCTTTCGTGATGCGCGCCGCCCGTGCGAGACGCGCTGTGGTCTCCAAAGAAGCGGTGATCGATTCATTCCGCCCGCTTTCGGCCTCCTCTGCGTGCATGGGCTGCGCCACGCACCGCCTCTGGACGAGAGCGAGTGATCAGTGTTTCCCTAGATCTCGAACGTGCCCGTGAACGATTCTACGGCGGGACCTGTCATGACGACTCCCCCGTCTCCGACCTCTATCAGAAGCTCGCCTCCGAGCAGCTTCACATGTGCACTCGAAACTGTACGGCCACCGAGATGACAGGCGACCGCCGTGGCGCATGCGCCGGTTCCGCAGGCGAGGGTCTCGCCGCAGCCCCTCTCCCAGACCCTCATCAGGATCCTCGCGGGCGAGTCTTTCGAACCGGGATCGTCCACGTAGACGAACTCGATATTGCACTTCTCGGGAAAGATCGGGTCGCATTCCAGCGCAGGACCGATCTCCGAGATCGCGAAGGAGCCAGGGTCGGTGAAGAAGCCCCTGTCGGGCATCTGGATCACGCAGTGCGGGTTGCCCATCGAGACGCATGTCGCAGGCAGAGACCCGATCGGAGTGGACAGCATCGCATCCACGACAGCCCCGTCCGATGTGGGCGCGAGTGTGGTGGGAATCGAGGGAGGATCGAGTATCGGCTGGCCCATCTCTACCCGCGCCATCTCGAGCTTTCCCGCCGAGTCCAGCGTGTAGGAGATGCGCCTGGGGCCGGCGAGGGTCTCGACGACTACGACGCCCTTAGCGGGATCGACCATCCCCCTGTCGACCATGAACTTCGCGAAGCACCTGACGCCGTTTCCGCACATCTGCGCGAGCGTACCGTCGGAGTTGATGTAGTGCATGAACGCGTCGCAGGAGGGGTCGGTTGCAGGACGGACGAGGATGATCCCGTCAGCGCCGACCCCGAAGTGCCTGTCACAGATCGCAGCTACCTGCTCTGGAGCCAGATCGATCATGCTGTCGCGATCGTCAATGACCACGAAGTCGTTCCCAAGACCATGTATCTTGGCGAAGCTGTATCTCATTTTCCACCTGCCGAACGAATTGATCACTGTTTCCTAAAGTCGCCGAAGGGGATTCTAATAAGCGATTCTTTCCACTTTGTTAAGAGGGACCCGTCCGACGGCCCTCGGTAGGGCGGACGGCGGCTCGTCCGGAGGCGGCGCGTGGCACAGCCAATGCGCGCAAAGGGGAAGAAAGCGCGCTGGCCCGCGTCGACGAGCCTGAGCGTGCTAGGGGCGAGGTACGCGCCGGAGACGGGCAGCGCGCGCCACCCCAGGACAAGCGTCAAAGGAGATGCTCGAGGATCGCCGAGTAGCTCTCCAGAAGATCATCGAGGCTCTTCCGGGCGTTCGCAGGACTAGTGGATGGAAGCGGCACCGGATCTACGCCGAGCACCGGGGTATCATGCTTTCGGAAGAGCCGCGTGGAGGTCGCGCCGGTGGTGTAGACTGCCCGGATATCGGCGGTTTCGAATATGGGGGTGAGATCGTTGGGGACGGCATCGCGGATCGAGGCGTCGCTCGCGCCCTCGATATAACAGGAGGCGAGCACGTCCCAGAGCGCTATCCCATGCCGCAGCGCGAGATCCCTGCGACCGGCGACGTCTTCAGGGACGGACTCGCCGAGAAGGGCCGCGATCACTGGCCAGAACCTGTTGCGCGGATGCATGTAGTAGAAGCCGGCCTCGCGGGATCTGGGCGATGGTATCGTTCCCAGCACGAGAATGCGGGAGCGTGAGTCGTAAACCGGATCTATCGTATGCTCTACCCTCATTCTCCCTTCCCACGTCGTAGCCGTGCTTTCATGTCCGTCCTGGATCTGCCCACGCAGGTCCTGACGAAACGGAGTTCGGCCGGAGACGTTCCTCTCCCCGATGCGCGAACGTCGAATCACGCTTCGGTCTATGATAGGGTATCCCGAGCTTCCCTAGAGAGCCGAAGACGAATCGAGGCGGACACGATGCTCACGCGCAGAAACGCGCTTCTTCTGTTCAGCAAGCCCCCGGTGCCGGGGCTAGTGAAGACCAGGCTGTCCACGATCAAAGACGGCACGTTCACGCCCGAGATCGCGGCGTGGCTCTACCACTGCATGCTCTTCGACGTGGCTGAAACCTGCTGCGACGCGCTCTCGGAGCTGGAGAAAGCGCAGCCTGAAGACGACGAGACCATCCACGATGAATACTCTCTTATTATCTCCACCACTCCTCCCGACAAACTCGAGACGATGCGCGCGACCTTCGCGGAGTCGGGCGAATGGCCGAGAGATATCACTTTCATCTGCGATCGCGGCGCCAGTTTCGACGAGCACTACAATGACGCTTTCGATCAGGTATGGGAGATGGGGTTCGACGTTATCCTCTCCATGGGCGGCGACATGCCCTCGCTGCTAAGGAGGACAGTCGTAGAGGGGTTCAAGAGACTGCACGAACTGGGCGAACTCCCCGGCGGAGGCTGCGTGATCTCCCCCGACCAGGCGATGGGGGTCTCGATAATAGGTTGGACCAGGGACGCTGACATGGACCACGACGGAGTCTTCTACAACCCGAAGGGAATGACGGTCCTGCCCGCGTATATTGCCAAAGCCAGAGAGCGCAACGTGAGGACGTCGCTCATCGAGGCGGTCGTGGATGTGGACTCGATGCTCGAC
>CAZPAN010000021.1:0-16767 GCA_964584585.1 uncultured Coriobacteriaceae bacterium
CACACCACTCGCGATGTCCAGTGGCATTTCATCCAGACGGTGGCCCCAGTTGTGGTTTCGAGGGTACCCCCACAGGATCCCACCATGATCCCGGCTATGGAAAGCATGATCATCAGCACGGCGACTATCGCCATGAACGTCTTCCAGCTTCCTGATTTCACGTTGCCTCCTGTCTGTGCACCTGAAACGGCGGTGCGCTATGCCTTCCGCGCCAGAACCATCGCACCGGCGAACGACCCAGCTACCTTCTCCAAGTCGAGCGCTGCGAACTGCTCTTCTAGGCGCTTGCGCTTCGATCTGTCCTCCAGATACCTCTCGTCGTAGACTCGCTGCACCTCGACCGAGGCCGCCACGAAGCCCGACTCCTCCAGCATCCCGACGTACTCCGCCTCGGTCAGGATCCGCGATCCGCAACCGAGATAGGCGGTCATCGAGTCGCGGCTCTCATCATCGAGATCGCTCAGCATCACGATGTCGGCCACCACGAATCGTCCGCCGCTCGCAAGCACCCTGGAAGCCTCGCGCAGCACGGCCAGCTTGTCGGAGCAGAGGTTTATCACGCAGTTGGAGATGATCACATCGAACGAAGCGTCGTCGAAGGGCATCTCCTCCAGATATCCCTTCTCGAAGGAGACGTTGACCATGCCCGACTCCTTCAGGTTGGCTCTAGCCAGATCGAGCATCGCTCCGGTCATATCCAGGCCCACCACACGTCCGGATTCTCCGACCTCGCGGGCGGCGAGCAAACAGTCGATCCCGCCGCCGCAACCGAGATCGAGCACCCTCTCCCCCTCGGCCAGCTCGGCGAACGCATGCGGGTCGGCGCAACCCCTCGACGCCCGGATGGCATCGAGGGGGATCCCCTTGAGGTCCTTGGGATCATAGACCTGCGACTCGCTCCCACATCCCCCGCTCCCGCAGGAGACTTGCATTGCGGTCTGGGAGTAGCGCTCTCGCACAGCCTCCCTCTCCCTATCAAGACGGTTATCGCCCCGATTTCCACAGCAGCTCATCTCGCACCCACCTCCGAAACCGCCAGCCTCATCGCCTCGATCGCCGCAGCTACGTCGTCCTCTGTGCTGAAATACCCCGGCGAGATCCTCACGGTCCCCTCCGGATAGGTGCCAAGCGCCCTGTGCGCATACGGCGCGCAGTGGATCCCCCGCCTCGTGGTGATCCCGAAGCGGCTGTCCATGAAATAGGCGATCTCGTTGTTGTCGTATCCTTGAAAGTCGACCGAGAGCACCGCAACGGTCGAAGCGGGATCGGTCTCCCCCACCACCCTCGCCTGCGGTATCTCCATGACCGCGTCCTGGAGCATCGTGTAGAGGCGCATCTCGTGCTCGCGAATCGCCTCGACGCCAACCGACCCCAGATACTCGAGCGCAGCGTGCAGACCGTAGATGCCCACGATGTTGTAGGTCCCGGCCTCGAACCTCAACGGGAGAGCGCGCGGCATCTCCGGCGGTCGCGAGAGGAGTCCCGTCCCCCCGGACACCAGCGGCTCTATCATGTCGGCCATATTCTGCGACATGATCACCCCGCCGATCCCCGTCGGGCCCATCAGTCCCTTGTGGCCGGTGAAGCAGAGGATGTCGATCCCCATCGAGTCCATGTCTATCGGGAGGGATCCGGCGGTCTGCGCCGAATCGACAGCGAACGGCACGCCGTGACGATGCGCGATCCGGGAGATCTCGCTGAGCGGATGGATGTTCCCGAAGGCGTTCGAGGCATGCGTACAGAGCACCAGCCTGGTGGTAGGACGTATGAGGGAATCGATGGCGGAGACATCCATGCGGCCCATCGAGTCGCAGGGAATGCAATCGAACTCAACCCCCAGCGCGGCCATCTGATGGACGGGACGGGTGACGGCGTTATGCTCCAGACTGCTGATGAGCATGTGGTCGCCGGGCTTCAACAGTCCCTTGATGACGAGGTTCAGGCTGAACGTGACCGTCGGGGTGAAGACCACCCTGTCAACATCGGGACATCCGAAGAGATCGGCGAGCATCCTGCGCGTCTCTTTGGAGATCTTGGAGGAGGCGCAGGTCTCGGTGTGTCCGTCGCGATTGAGGCTGCAGCCCACCTCCACCAGACATTTCGAGACCGCGCTCGAGACCCCGGGCGCCTTGGGAAAGCTGGTGGCCGCATTGTCAAGGAAGATCCCGGGCTTGCGGGAGACGGGAACGGGAAGGGCATCCTGGTCGCGGGTGGCCGAATCCGGGCTGACGTCCGATTTGCTGACGGATGGCGTCGGCATGGATCCCACGCTGGGTCGAGCCGGGTCTCGCCTATGCGAGAGCAGCCGCAGGTCCCTGGAGTCTAGGACCTCCCATCCAGCCTTCGCCAGAACCGCCCTCTTAGCTCTCACCTCGTCGGCGAGGGCGGAACCGTCCGCCATCCGTACTCCCCTGGGCCTGGTGCCCGCGTCGACCCAGACCACGTTCATGCTCGAGTAGGGCGACCTCTCGCCGAGGGCGAGCCTGGCCGCACCCTCGATGAGCGCCCTGTAGGGTTCCGTGGAGAGCAGCATCGACTCCCAGGGGGTTCCAGTGACCGCCACGAGGAGGCTGACGGTCAGAAGGACCGGGTCGTAGGCGGCTAGCTCGACTATCCGCTCGGCCACGTCGCATGGGTCGAGTCCAGGGCGCAGCGGCTCCACTCCGGAGCAGACCACCAGACCGGCATCCCTGCTGGCATCCAAGGTACTGAAGCGCGAATCGATGGGTATGCGGGTAATCTCCCCCTCGCCCAGACGAGGCGCATGATAGATGCCGTCAATCCCGGCACTCACGAGCATCTCCGCGCCCTCGCTCCCGAAATCCCCGATGTTGGCTATCAGCGGCAGATCGCCGGAGACCTCCCGTCTCACCTTGGAGGCGACCTCGCAGAATCGCTCCAGCCCGTACGAACATGTGGTCATCAGCGAGATCAGGTGGATGCCGGCGCGGTCGAGCTCGACTGCGTAGGAAACCGCCTGATCGTCGGTCAGCTCCAGCACATCTGTCCAAGACGAGTTAGAGGCCGCAAACGAGCAGTAGCCGCACTCTCCGGAGCATGGGTTGGCATCGAGTCCGATCTGCGCGAAGACGGCACCCGCGCCGCCGCTAGCCCTGCGATTGAGCTCGCGACAAGCCCAACGAAGGTGAAACGCCTCGGGCGATAGCGGGTCCAAAGCGCAGATCGCTGCCAGCTCGTCGACATCGAGCAAGCGGCCTTCGACGGCATCATCTATCATCCCGATGATCCTGGAATCCAATGCGGCTCCCTTCAAGCGTCGATTTCCAGCGCCCCGCCCGACAGAAGCGATGACCCATCGCCTCCCGAGACCATCCGGTATACGCGATCGCTCCTGGATGCGAGCGACATGTCGTGAGTCGCCACGACCAGCGAGCCGCCTCTCGAGACGAACCCGTAGAGGATGTCTCCGACCGACTCGGCGTTGTTGGGATCGAGGTCGTTGGTCGGCTCGTCGGCGAACACCACCCTGGGTTCGAGGAGCAGGGCTCTCGCGATCGAGACCCTGCGCTGCTGGCCCACGCTCAGCTGGTGCGGGTAGTGGTACAGCCTCTCCGCAAGTCCCATCTCCTCCAGAAGCTCCCTGGCGCGCCCCTCCTTCCCTCCCCTGCCGCCGAGCAGAGCGGGCACGAGCACGTTTTCCAGTGAGTTCAGGGATCCTATCAGCTGCGTCGACTGGAACACGAATCCGAACTCCGCATTCCTGATCTGCGACCTCTCTTTGTCCGACTCCCTGGACACGGCCTTTCCCCGGTAGAGGACCTCGCCGGAGGACGGTTCGAGCATCAGCCCCAGTATCGAGAGCAAGGTCGACTTTCCCACCCCGGACGGCCCGGTGATCGCCACCGATACCCCTTCCTCTATCTCAAGGGAGATGCCGTCGAGGATGGTCGACCCGTCGAAGGACATCGAGACCTCCCTCGCTTCCAGGACAACGCCCATCCGAAATCCTCCTAATCTATGTTCACCCTCTGCATCGCGAGCGTCGGGGAGACTCTGCTGATCTGCGCGACCGGCGCCGCGCAGGCCAATAGCCCTATGACTAGCATCGCCGCCAAGATGCATGCGGCCGTCCCTACCATCATGGGGATGCCCGGCATCGCAAAGGGAAACGAGGATTGCTCCTCGACGAGCAGGACCACGAGATGACACAGCCCGACCCCGACCAGCGCCCCGACGACGGATCCGGCGACCACCAGGATGGCCATCTCGCCGAATATCAGCCCTCTGAGCGTGCCCTTCTCGGCACCGAGCGCCCGGTATAGGCCGAACTCATTCTTCCTGTCCCATGTCATCGTGTAGAAGCGGGCGAACATCTGGACGATAGAGGATATGGCCAGGAGTCCCGCCGCGCCCAGCATCAGGGCGAACACGATGCCCGTCTGGCTCTGCACGTTAGCGATCGCATCCCCAGAGCGCACCGCCGACGCCCCGGTCCGATATGAGATCAGAGTCGCGACCCCATCGACTGCGGCATCGGAGTCGACCTCCACCATCACAGCGGTGACCAGCTCCTCGGGAGAGCCGTACTCCGCCCAGTATCTGGAGTAGTCGTCCCGGCTAGCGACGAGGGTCCTGGCCGTGTCGATGTCCATCATCACGGAGTAGTCGAGGCTGGTGCCCGTGTAGTCGAGCTTGCAGACGACCGTGAAACCGACGCCGAGCACGCGCAGGACCTCCCCCTCGTCCACCCCGATGATGTCAGATCCGATGACGATCTCGTCTGCGTCCAGGCCGTCGTCCAGGGCATCACCAGCCCAGGGGGCGATGATCCAGTCGGTCTCGGGATCGAAGCCGATCACCCTGGCGTCAAGACCCGATGCGCAGCACTCCGATTCTGCGAGCGTCTGGCAGAAGAACTGCGGGGTGACCCTGGACACTCCGCCCACCTCTGAGATCTCATCGAGGATTGAGGCGTCCATGTAGTAGTTGGCCGCGACTCCGGTGAACAGCAGCTGGGCATCGTCGAGTGTCTCCCCGGCTTCCGAGGAGACCACCACGATGTCGGCCCCGAGGCGCTCGCTGCTCGTGGCCATCCCCCTCGTCACCCCCTCGTAGACGAGGACGGATGCCAGGAGCACCGCCGCGCACAGCGCTATCGAGATGAAGACGGCGAGCGCCTGCACCTTCCTCTTCCCAAGGCTGTTGGCGATCAGCCTGAGCTTGCCGGGCATCTCTCCTCCTCGCTGCCCATTAGAAGTTCAAGATCCCGAGGATCTCGCGTCGTTTCTCGATGAACTCGTCTGAGGTCCTGTCCCTCGGATGGGGCAGATCCACGACCACCTCGCCTACCGCCCGTCCCGGTCTCGGAGACATCACCACGACGCGATCGCTCAGGTAGACGGCCTCTTCGATGTCGTGGGTCACGAGCAGGATTATCGGCTCGTTGATCTTCCACATAGAGAGCACCTCGTCTTGAATCGCAGCCCTGGTGAAGGCGTCGAGGGCCGAGAGCGGCTCGTCGAGGAGTATCAGCCCGGGAGACTGTATGAACGTGCGTGCGAGCGAGGTCCGGCTGGCCATCCCCCCGGATATCTGATGCGGGTAGGAGTCCTCGAAGCCGGTTAGCCCCATCAAATCCACCATCTCTTGGACCCGGCTCTCCTGCTCCTTGTAGACCCCGCGCACCTTCAACCCGAACGAGATGTTCCCCTTCACGGTGAGCCAGGGGAATAGCGTCGAATCCTGGAAGACGAATCCTCTGTCGGGATCGGTTCCGTCAACCTTCGTTCCCCCGTAGATCACCTCCCCGCCCTGAGGCATGTCGAGTCCCGCTACCAGCCGCAGGAAAGTCGACTTCCCGCAACCCGAAGGTCCCACGATCGCGACTATCTCGCCATGGTCGACATCGATGGAGAAGCCGTCGAGAGCGACGAGCTCCCTACCATCCGAATTCGTGTAGACCCTGCGCACGTCGCGTGCCACAAGCGTCCGTCTCATAAGCTGATCCCCGTTCGCGAAATCGTCACCCGCAGCCGCAGGCAGATTCTGACCCCGCGTCGGTAGTGAGGCTGCCGCCGCAGCTGCTCCCGCATCCGGCCGTGCAGCTGTAGCAATGCTCGGCCGTCCTCACCTCCCTGGGCGAGATCCCCTTCTCCAGAAGATCGAAGATCGACCCCCACCTCGTTATCGGTAGACCGGCGGCCTGGTTGCCATCACAGTCGTAGAGCCTCCCATCGGGTCCCACCGAGACCTGATCGAGGCACATCAGCTTGGAGACGGTCAGGGGGTTGAACGACCCTGTCAGCAGATCCATGTAGGAACCCAGCTCGCCCGAGGAGACGAGACGCTTGCCGAACCTGCCGAGAGGCGAGTTGGCTATCGTGAAAAGCCTGTCGAACGATATGCCGTGCTCGTCTGCGAGATTCCTCTTGTAATCCCCTTCCAAACTATCCTGCGATGGCGGAAGCGCCGGATCGCCCGGATTGAACACCAGATCCAGCTCTATTCCGTCGGTGACTCCGAAGCCGACCGAATTCAGCTTCCCGAGGATCCTGATGCATGCGTCGTAGACGCCTTCCCCACGCTGGGCATCCACCCCGTCTCTCCCGTAACAGGGAAGCGAGCAGATCAGCTGAACCCCGTTGCGTCTGTAGACTTCGATGAGATGCGAATACTGCGGATCCTCGAGGATCGCGAGGTTGGTGCGCACCATAACCTTGCCGAGACGCGACATCTCCTCGATCAGCCACTCGAGTCCCGGGTTCATCTCGGGCGCTCCGCCAGTGATGTCGGCTATCGAGAATCCAAACCGCTCGAACGCCTCGATGCAGGCTTCCATCACGTCCTTCGACATCATCTCGGTCCTGCCGGGGCCGCACTCTAGATGACAGTGCGCGCAGACCAGGTTGCACCTCCTGCCGATGTTGAGCTGCATCGTGCGAGGATGTCCTCCCGCCTTCAAAGCGTCATCTCCACACTCGGACCTCGACCTCTCGGCGAAATCCGCTATGTCCAGCCCCTTCAGCTCCTCCATGAGATCAACCATGTGACAGCTCTCCTCCTCCCACACGCTCCGACGCCGCAACGTCCCGGCGCCCGCCCGTCACTGCCTCAACAGGTCTCCCTGCCATTTGAGCGCGGCCCTCCTCACACGGAAGAGCAGCCATACCAGCAACGAGAAGACGATCATGAACAGGATCACGGTGCTGAGCACCCTGCCGTACGCAAGCTGGTTCCTCGCGGCCATCAAGTACCACCCGAGCCCCGTCTCGACCCCCAGCATCTCGGCGAAGACCAGCGCCCCAAAGGATGCGGAGAGACCCATGAACATCCCCGTGAAAAACGCGGGCAGGGCGTTGGGAACCGCCACTTTGAGAAGAAGGTCGCGACCGCTCGCGCCCAGGCAGCTCGCCGCCTCCAGATACTTCCTCGGAGTCCGTCTCATCGCCGATCCGACGTTGAGCGTCACCGGGAACCATACAGCGAGGGATATGACGAAGACGCTCGCCGCATGGGTGCTCGGCATGAGGATCATCGCTATCGGGAGCCAGACCACCGAGGGCACGGGGCCGATGATCCTGAGCACGGGCGAGATCCAGTAGTTTCCGTAGTAGCTCCATCCCATTATCAGCCCGCTGAGCGCTCCCGAGACCATCCCCCACGCGATCCCCTCCAGAAGAAGCAGAAGCGATGCGATCGCGGCGGACAGTACGTGTTCGGCGTTGTTGGGGATGGAAGAAGCGATGTCCTCCACCGGAACCGTCATCAGAGCGTCGAGAGAGCCGGTCTTGCCGGTCGCGATGTCATAGCAGAGCAGCAGGAAGAAGAGCATGGCGATGTACCACGACAGATGCAGAAGGCCCTGACGCAGCTTCCCCACGAAGGCGGATGCCACGAGAAACGCCGCGTACGCCACGGCGCAGATCTCGAGCAAGGCCGGGTAGTAGCCGGTCTCGCCAGGCTCGATGTCGGGCCACATCGTGTGGACGAGCAGCGCGGCGACGATCATGGCCAGGGGAAGGAGCAGCTGCAGCAGATGAAGCAGCGCCGTCTTCCTCCTAGATGCGATCGTCGCGGGGCCAGACCCGTCCAGTCCCGCATCCGATGAGCCGGATCCCCTCATCTACCCTCCCTCTCGATCGATCATCCCGCCGATGGCTTCCATACGATGCCTGGCGCGGGCCGATTTTCCCGATGGCCCGCGCCAGGCGCAAAACTTCCTATCCCACGTCAGCCGGAGAAACGCCCATGCTCAGCGATGAAATCATCGTAGTAGGCCTCGAGCTCCTCCTCGTCCTCCGGAGCGTCGTCGAGCAGGCCGGCCCTGTAGTTCTCGCGCAGATGCTCCTTGAAGCTCTCGACGTACCTGTCCTCGTCGCCGGCGAGCCAGGTGTAGGACGAGACCAGCTGCACGCACGTATCCGGATCGTCGGTGACCAGGAATCCGTTGGCGATGGCGGTCTCCACGACCTCCTCGGGGTTGGCCTCGATGTACTCGCAGGCGTTCCTTATAGCGTTGGATACCCTCTGGGCCGCCTCGGGATCGCTGTCGACCAGGTCGGTGTTCATGCCGACGAAGCAGCACAGGGTGTCCTTCAGGTACTCGTCATAGGTGTTGGAGTAGAACCTGACCGCGCCGATCTCTTCCATGGCCTGGTTGGTGAGCATGTCGCCGGTAGCGAATCCGTCGATCTCTCCGGACTCGAGAGCCGAGATCATCGTAGAGGAGTCGTAGACGACCCAGTTCACCGTCGTGTAGTCGTAGCCGAGGCGGGCCATCTCGGAGCAGATCTGCACATATGCGACGCTGCCGATCATGTCGACCGCGATGGTGGCGCCCTCAAGGTCGGTGACGTCCTCGATACCAGAATCGGCGCTCGCGACAGCCTCGTAGCATCCCGTGTGCATCGAGTCGGTGAAGTAGACCGGCAGGCCCTCCTTCATGGACATGATGTCGGTGGGGGTGCACAGGTACATGTCGAGCTCGTCGTTTGCCATCAGAGTCGCGATATCGCTGTAGCCTATCTGAACGGTCTCCACATCGAAACCCTCGTCTTCTAGAAATCCATAGCCTATGGCCGTGAAGAGCGCCATCTCGCAGGTGCTGCCCCAGTACCCGACCCTGATCGTCTGGGTGGATCCGTCGGAGGATGCCGAGCTGTCCGAATCCTGGCTCCCGCTGCTGCATCCCGCAAGCGCGGATACGCACAGCACCGAGGCCAGCGCCAAGGAGGCGAGTTTCTTTCTGTTCATCTGGTTCATCATCCTTTCTCTCGAATGCTTCTCCTGGGAAACGCCAATCAATTCGTTCCGCCCGCCTCCGGGGTGTGGCGCGCCCCTACGCCCTCAGGCTCGTCAGCACAGGCCGGCGAAAGCGATGAATCGGCTTCCCTTGCCCCACCGCCAGAAGCGACGTCGTCGCCTCGTGCGGATTCAGCCACCTTGGACTGGCGTCTGACCAATGTTCTCGGAGAGACGCCGGGATCGGCGGACTCCTCCATGCTCCACCTGAGAACCTTGCGCCTCAGCAGGAACAGAAGAGCGATGATGAGCGCGAAGAGCACGATCATGACGAGCGCGACCATGAAGACGCGGTTGAACTGCGCCCAGGTCCTCGCCCAGTTGACGATGAATCCAAGCCCGCTCTGCGACCCGAGCATCTCCGCCACCACCAGGGCACCGAACGACGAGGCCAGCCCCATGAACATGCCGTCGAAGTAACCGGGCAGGGCGTTGGGCCAGGCGACCTTGAAGAGCAGCTGCGGACCCTTCGCCCCGAGGCATCTGGCCGCCTCGATGTAGCTTCGCGGCGTCGATTTGATGGCCGTGCCCAACATCATGGTCAGCGGAAACCACACCGCCATTGAGATTATGAAGAGGGCGGCGACACGACCCGTGGGCATCAGGATCATCGCCAACGGAAGCCATACCGCCGAGGGGATGGGGCCGATGACTCTGAGGAGCCCCATGATCCAGTAATCGCAGAAGCGGCTCCAACCCATGAGCAGACCCGAGACAGTGCCGGCGACCATGCCGATCGCGACGCCGGACCACAGAAGCCCCATCGAGGAGCCGATCCCCTCCAGCAGCTCCTCGGAATCGGAGATCATGGTGGAGAGAACCCTGTCGGGGCTGGGAACGTAAGGCAGCTGGCAGATGCCGGTTTTAAGCGTGAGGATGTCGAGTCCTTCCAGAAGCACGACGATCGCCATGAGAAACCACGACCAGCGAACAAGCCTTTGCCTGAGCGGCTCGAAGAAGGCGGATGCCACGGCCAAAGCCAGATAAGCCACGAGGCATACGGTCAGGACGGGGCCGTAGATCGTGGGAACGTAGTCCTCCGGATACACGTTCGGCACAAGGACGTGGATCGCCAACGCCGCCGTCAAGGCGATTGCGGGCGCGAGCAGCTTCACTGTTCCCAGACGCATGAGGACACCGGATCAGTAGATCTCGCAGAAGGGCATCCGGGTCTCGGGAACGTTCCACCCCTCGCCCGTCAGCTCCTTGCGCGCCCTGTCGATGTCGGCGAGTATCCTCTCGCGGCCCACCAGCATCACCGTCCCCCTGGGGTTGGCGCCGGCATCGACCCACCTGGTGTTCTCGCCGCCGAACGGCGCGCGCCCGCGACCGGCCACCAGCTGCCATATGCATGCGTAGATGCGACGCTCCTCCATGCTGATGGTCTCGTAGGACTCCATCCGGGTTCCAGGAACGTTGACCAGCCCCGTGACTCCGGAACAGACCGGGTTGTAGGGCGCGACATCGAACATGCGCTCGACGACCGCGTCCTTATCGACTCCGCGATAGAGCGGCCCGACTCCCGAGGAGATGCGGATGCCGGCATCGACGGAAGCGTCTATCGTCTCCCACCGGTCAGCCGGGTCGAGGTCGGTGATCTGCCCCTCGCCGACCCGGACGGCATGGTAGACGACGTCCGCGCCCGCTGCCTTCAGGCGCTTCGCCCCCTCGAGATCGAAGTCACCGATATTCACCATGATCGCGATGTTCTCGGAAATGGCTCCGCGCACGACCGTCAGCAGATCGATGTACTGATCGAAGTCATAGCCGGCCGTGGTCATCAGCGAGATCAGGTGAACGCCGCCCTCGTCGAGGATGCGGCAATACTCGATCACGACATCGAACGGAAGCTCGGCCCTGCCTGTCCAGTCGTTGCTCTGAGCGGCGAACGAGCAGTACCAGCATCCGCCGGGACAGGGATTGGCATCGACGCCTATCTGGGAGTAGATGAGGCCGATGCCGCCGGAAGACTCCTCGAGCAGCCGGTGGTTGGCCCATTTGAGCAGGAAGCTCTCCTTCGAGTATGGCTCGATATCGCAGAGATACCTGGCTTCCGAACGCTCGATCGGCTCTCCCGACACCGCCTTGTCGACGATGCCGGCAACCTTGGGATCCACCTCTCCCATTCAGCAACCCCGTTTCAACAGGATCGTCCGATCATCCGCAGCCCCTCATGCATGCAGACACGACTGCTCCCGATTGCTTGACCGATCCCTCGAAATTGATATGTCTGATATTTGACCTAATCATATATAGGACAACGACATCGACCTTGTCAACGGTCGCCGCCGCCCTCGGAGCCTGAGTCGGGATGATGGGCCTTGCTTCCGACCTCGGAGTCGAGCTGACGGAGTATCTCCTTGGGGCGGAAGAGCCTGTCGAGCCTGCGAAGGACCAGGTTCTTCTCTATCGCCTGGGTGAATGAGACGCGCTCGGACAGCAGGTTCACCGCCAAAAGGATCGCCGTCATCGGGATCAGCAGCCATATCGGGAGAGCAAGCGAGAACAGGTATCCGACGAGCGCCCCCATCGTGTTCGCGCCGGCGTCGCCTAACATGGCGACCTCCCGGGCATCGAAGTACCCGATGGCCAGAACCGGTCCCAGGCAGGCGATCGCCAGGCAGAGGATGTCCATCCATGAGAGGTCGATCCTGTGGGAGAGGACTAACGCCGCCGCGCACAGCGCGATGCAGATGATATAGACCTTGCTGGCACGCAGCGGACGCAGGTCGAAGAGGTTCATCAGATTGGCGAAGAGCGCCATCGCGAATGTCGCGAAGATCAGCCTTAGCACCCACCAGGGTTCGGAGACGTCGGCCATCGCGGCGGCCGTCGCAAGCGACAGCGCCCCGATTCCCAGAAGCTTCACCATCCCCGTGGTCAGCACGCAGCGGGACAGCTGACGGAAATGCCCCTTGAACCCGCGTGAGGAGGAGTCTCCCATCCAGTCGTCGAACATCCCAAGCGCGCATGTGCCGGCCAGAAGCGGAAAGGCCGCCAGGACGGGTGACATCCATCCTGGCTGGTCGCAATCTAGCAGGCCGAGGAGCGCCGATCCGACCCAGATCGCCACCAGCCATATGAACCAGACTATCCCGAGGCCAGCGAGAACGTCGGCGCCTCGGTAGTTTCTCTTCATCGGCGCGTGTTCGACAAGCGACGGAAGCAGACGCGCGATGACGAGCATCGGTATGAGAAAGCAAAGCACGATCGCCAGGATCAAGGACACCCGATGCTCCTCTCCGATGCTGGGGAACGCCGATAGATTCATTCCGTCCGCCTCCGGCCGCCTCCACCTTCGGCTCCCTCCGGCCGGATCCGGCTCCCTAGGCCAACGTCACACGACGAGGATAGCAGCACCGCACCGCGATTATCAGCCCTGCACGGCCATGCGGAGCGTGCATCACCGTCGGGAAAGGCCCATGTCCAGACTCGTTTGCTATCATTGTCCGATGCTCGAAAGACCGCTCCATCCGACGGCGAGGGGATGGATGCGTCCAGGAGACCACAGGAGAGATGCCGGCTGAATCATGGGACGAAGTAGGGATGAGGACACAGGGCACGTCGAGAAACATGCGAACCGCGATCAAAGCGGTCTGCCAACCTCATCCGATCCAGGGAATCCGGTCGGCGGCGCCGTAGCAGACGAGGAAGCCGGCGGCGAGGCGGTCGTCAGATCCACCCTCACGATGTCGATCGCGACCCTGCTATCCAGGTTCACGGGATTCGCCCGGACCTGGGCGTGCGCGTTCGCGTTGGGCAACACCCTGCTCTCCAGCTCCTACCAGATAGCCAACAACGTCCCGAACATGCTCTACGAGCTGGTCGCCGGAGGGATCCTCAGCACGGCCTTCCTCCCGGTGTACATGACGCTGCTCGAGCAACGCGGCCGGCGCAAGGCCGGCCTGTTCGCGTCGAACCTGATGTCCATCGCCATCATCGTTCTTGGCCTGATCTCCCTGCTGGGGTCGATCTTCTCCCCGCAGGTGATAGCCACTCAGACCTTCATGTCGGGTTCGGAGGAATCGGAGCTGGCGATATACCTCTTCCGCTTCCTCTCGTTCGAGGTGATCTTCTACGGCGTCGGGGCGGTCCTCTCCGGAATCCTGAACGCTCACAAATCGTTTCTATGGCCCGCCCTCGCCCCGGTGTTCAACAACATCGTGGTGGTGGCGACGATGGTCGGGTTCGTTCTCATCTCCCCACACAACGTCGAGATCGCCAAGATCTGGCTCGCGATGGGGACGGTCCTGGGCGTCGCCGCCATGCTCGGAGTGCAGATTCCCGCCTTGATAAAACTGAAGATCCCCTTCAGGCTGCACATCGATCTTCGCGACCCCGCCCTCAAGGAGACGCTGCGCATCGCAGGTCCGGCGATGGCCTTCATCGTCTTCAACCTGGTGGTAGTGAGCGTGCGCAACGCCTTCTCGATGGGAGTCTCCGACAACGGCCCGTCCACCCTCAGCTACGCGTGGATGTGGTACCAGTTCCCCTACGGGGTGCTCGCCGTGGCCCTCTCCACCGCGATGCTAACCGAGATGAGCGCCGCTTCTGCCAACGAGGACTGGTCGCTTTTCAGGAAAAACGTCGAGCAGGGCCTCTCGGGAACCCTCTTCTTGATAATACCGCTCGCCTGTTTGATGCTCGTCCTGGCCCAGCCCCTCACGGCCATCTACCGCGCGGGCGCGTTCACCGCCGAAGATGTGGATCTGGTCGCCCAGGTGCTCCGGGCCTGGTGCCTGTCGCTCCCGCTGTATGCGGGATACATGTACCTTTACCGCACCTTCTCCGCGATGAAGAGCCTCGCAAAGATCACCTGGATCGACGCCTGCGGCAGGGTCGTCCAGGCTGCGATGTACGCGCTGTTCACGATGGGAGTCGGCAGCTGGGAGGGCATGGGCCTCGTGGGGATCCCCATAGCCGACACCATCTTCTACGGGATCATGTTCTTCGTGATGGCGGTCATGCTGCGAAGGAAGGTCGGCGCCTACGGGTTCGGGAGGATATTGGGATCGGCCGTCAGAGCACTTGTCGCATCCGTGGCGGGCGGTATCGTGACGATGTGGCTCTGCTCCATGTTCGGAAGCTCTTACGACATCATCCATGCGCTCCTCACCGTGATCGCTTGCGGAGCGGTGGGTCTCGCGATCTTCTACGCTCTCGCCAGGCTCTTCCGGGTGCCCGAGACCAGCCTGATCGACGGCATGATGGGGAGGATCCTCGGGAAGCTTCGGCTCAAGAGAGGCTGAGATGAACGCCGATGCAGCCGTCATAATCCCGGCACGCGACGAGGAGCGGAAGGTGGGCGAGGCGGTGCGCTCGTCGCTCGGAATAGACGGGGTCTCCCAGGTTATCGTGGTAGACGACTCCTCCTCCGACGGCACGCCCAGGGTCGCCGAAGCCGCTGGCGCCAGGGTCATAAGGCTGCCCTCCCACTTGGGAAAGGGCGGTGCCCTGACAGCGGGACTTGCTCTACTGGGACTCGTGGAGAAACCATCTGCGGACATGTCCGGAAAAGAAGAGTCCTCAGGCACGTCAGCTGGGGAGACGCCTTCAGTCGCGTCTGCCGGCGAAGCGCCTCCGGCAGACGTCCCCGGAATCGTGCTCTTCCTGGACGCCGACCTAGGCGAGACCGCAGGCCAGGCCGAGGCGCTCCTGAAAGCCGTCCGCGAGGGCGAGGCGGACATGACCATAGCGGCCTTCCCCCCCGTCGCGAACAGAGTCGGGTTCGGCCGCGTCAAGGCTCTCGCCGTCCAGGCCATCCGCAGCGAACGCGAGGACCTGAAGCTCACCAGCCCTCTTTCGGGTCAGCGGGCCATGACGGCAAAATGCCTGCGCGCCTGCCTTCCGCTCCCAGCCGGCTTCGGCGTGGAGGTCGCGCTCACCGTGAGGGCCCTGAGGGCCGGGATGAAGGTGGTGGAGGTGCCGCTGCAGATGACTCATACGGCGACCGGCAACGACCTACGGGGCATACTCCACAGGGCCAGGCAATACCTCGATGTGAGAAGAACGGTCGCCGAGCTGAATCGCGAACGCTGAGCGGACGTCCCTCCGCAGCCGGCGGGTTTTCCCTTCGGCGGGAAACCAATCAGCGTTTCCCTAGCCCGTCGGATACCAATGCGACGAGTCCGAATCCGTCCCGTAGACTCCGGACTGCCCGGTGGCGAGCAGGTAGACGATCGAGTATCTCGCGATGTTTCCCGAATAGGAGCTGACCCCCGCCAGATCCATCGACGAGGCGGCATCCATCAGAGGCTGGCTGTGATCCGAGTACTGAGTGAGCACCGCGACGACCCCGGCGGCGTGCATCTGGGTTGCGAGCTCAAGCCCCACCGGATCGACCATGTAGACGGCGTCCCCCGAATCGTCGACGGATCCCGAATCGACGAGCAGCGTGTCCACGACGCAGTCTATCGAGTCGGGTATCGACGAGGTCCCACCGATCGCGACGGCGCCCGAATCCACCAGGGCGCAGGTGACCGGGTAGGACTCGCGGTCCGCATCCGACGGGGAGGAATCCGACGCGATCCTGCCTCCGTCGAACACGTCGGCCTCCTGCGCTCCGCGCGTCCACTCCTCGACGAGAGCCTCCACCACGACGGTGGAGTACTCCCGACCCTCCACCTCGGGCAGAACCTGCTGAAGAACCTCAAGCACGGACTCGTCTTCCAAACCGAAGGAGTCCGCGTTCACCTGAACGACGGCGCAGCGTCCGCCTGCGGCGGTCACGTAATCGGAAATCTCCTGCGCCATCGCGGTCTGCTCGCTGCTGGAACCCGAGAGCACGAGGATATCCCTCTCCTCTAGCATCCCGTCATCCCATTCGTCGATCAGCACATCCGTAAGCGAGCTGTAGACGCTGTTCTCCATGGAGAGAGCGGAGTTCTCGGAATCGAGGTAGCTGAAGCGCTCGGAGAGGGAGTCGACCAGTTCGGAGGTCGTTGTGCTCAGAAGACCGCTTCCGCCTATCGCCGCGCCCAGCAGAAGCCCCACGGCGAGCGCCAGAAAGACCGCGCAGATCGTGACCAGATGGTATTTGAAGCTGTACATTCGGCCAACCTTTCCGGCATCGATGACTCCGCCTGCGGGTCCGTGCGCTGCAGACGCTGCGAGCTTGCAGGCTACGAGAATGTTAGCGGATACGTCCGCAGAGGCACCTTAGAAGCCCAGATGTGTTCTGAGCGTGAGCCACATCACCGCGAGCGTGTTGCGAAGCGTTTCCGATATGAAGATCGCCGCCAGCATCGCGGAAAGGGCTGCCAGGATCAGCACGATCACGTATTTGCCCGGAGGAGTCGGACGGTAGAGCTTGCTCACGCCCTTCGCGTCCACCAGCTTGGTGCCCACCCTCAGCCTCACCAGAAAGGTGGAGGCCATACCGCTGCGGTCCTTCTCGAGATATTCGATGAGGTTGGAATGCGTCCCCACGGCCACGATCAGGTCGGCGCCCTTCTCCCAAGCCAGAAGGAGGGCGAGGCCCTCGCTCATCGCGGCGAGAGGCCATGT
>CAZPAN010000022.1:0-16469 GCA_964584585.1 uncultured Coriobacteriaceae bacterium
GATGTCGACGGACTGCTCACGATGAATGATCTGGTTCGCGTCGACGATGTCTCCTTCATCGCCTGCGGCGTCACCGATGGCGAGATGGTCGGAGGCGTCAAGGTCACGCCGGACTACATCTCCACCGATGCGGTCATCATGAACGCCACCTCCAAGACGGTACAGTTCGTGAAGACGATCCATCGTATCGGGTTGGGCAACATCAGCTTCTAGTATCCGGGGAGGATGCGTGTGGTTCGCCGGAGCGCCGGCCGACAATGCATGTGTAACGACGATCTTGCGGCCAGCTCTCCGTCGTTCCCGTCCGAGCTTTGGACCCGCATCGAGCTTCCGAGAACACTCCCAGACGCAGACCAGGCCGGGGGGATGAAGCCCGGCCTGGTCTGAGGAAAGAGGAGAGGAGAAAGAAGGGTCCGTCCGTCGTGTGTGTGTGGGGTAACGGACGTCCCCGGAAATGTCTGTTCTACGAGGCCGCCAGAGCCTCCCCGGCCGACTTGCAGAGATTTTCCGCCTCGTCGTCCGGATAGTCCTTGGCGATGACGGTTGTCACGATGTCAAGCCCGGCCTCTTTGGCCCGCTTCTCCCAAAGCTCCATCCACTCGCCGTTGTTCCAGTCATACGATCCGAACAGGACGACCTTGCGGTCTTTGAGATTGGGCTCGACGTCGTCGTACATCGGGAGAAACTCGTCCTCCTCCAGCTCTTCGTCGCCCATGGCGGGGCAACCGAAGGCGAAGGCGTCGTAATCGGCGATCTTGGAGGAATTGAAATCGGTTGCGCTGATAATGTCGGCCTGCGCTCCACCGCTCTCCACGCCCTGGGCGACAAGGTTCGCCATGGCCTCGGTGTTGCCGGTCCCGCTCCAAAAGACAACCGCTATCTTGCTCATCTCGTTCTCCAATCGGTTACTGTCGGTTTTGATCTGACTTTGGGGCCACGCCCCGTGATGTTCTCGTTCTGCTCGGGCTGTCGTCTTACACGGCCTCCCTGAGTTCGTCGAGCCTTCTTTTGACGCTTGGGGCGTCGCGTCCAACCGGGCAATCGGCGGCCATGCATTCGATGCCGACACCCATCTCGTACAGCCATTCGCAGGCCTTCGTGCATTCCTTGTAGGATGCGAAGCGCTTCCTGGCGCCATCGATGTCGGAGTAGACCTTCCAGCAGCCGATGAAACGGTAGTTCGCCCCGCCGTTCTCTATGAACCCGATGACATCTTCGTACGGGTAGCCGAGAAACAGCCCTATCTCATGGGGGAACTCGCAGCTTCCACCGCCGATGCTCCCGTCGAGCTTCGTCGAAAGCGATTCGATGCATCCCGAGAGACTGCCGGTGGGGTACCCTAGCGAATCGAGGAAGGCCTGCGACCTCGGCTCGCAGAGGCACTCGACAAGCATGCGCGGTCTGAAGACGTAGACCAGCGGACCGCCGCGAAGCTCCGCCAGAACCTCGATCTCCACCCCGAGCGAGGAGAGCTTGGAGCGGCAGGCATCGAGAGCCTTGCGGGTGAGCGAGCTTCTGTTGCCGTAAGCCTTGCGGTACGTCTCGTCTGACGAACCTGAGTGGCAGGTGCGCTCGCAGCAGGCGAACAGATTCGCGGGCTTGATCCCCATCAGCGTGGGGGAGCAGTTTCTGACGATCTTCCTCTCGAAGCCGTCGATCACCGCCTGGCTCGCCACCTGTCCCTCCTCTGCATGTCGCCGCTTTCAAATCCCACAAGTTAACTTCATCTAAGTTAACGATGCCTAACTTAGTGCTTCTCCCGATGACCGTCAATACCCCAGTTGAGAAAAAACAATTTCGACGGCAAACGGTATTCTGGGCTAGAACTCGGCTAGAAACTCGGCATTCGGAGATAGGGAAAAGGTGATCCTCTTTGCTCGAGAACATCGCAGATATGGCTCCGGACGACGAATGGAGAAAACGCTGTCTGGAATGGTTTGCGTTCATGGAGTGCAGCGTTGTCTGCTGGCCGTTCGGCGGCATGGTGCATCTCAGGCCACATTGGGCCAGGGTGCTCGTGCTTGCCACGAAGATTGCCGTCCGCGAGGGGCTGTCGCTTGCTGACTGGGAGGCGCTGGCGATGGCGTCGGCTTTCCACGACACCAGACGCAGGGACTCCGGTGTAGAGGAGGGCCACGGAGACAGAGCCGCCGAGCATTACCGGGATTTCTGTTCCAAGAGTGGAATGAGGTTCGATCCTAGGGCTTATATCGCCATCAGATGGCACGACCGCGACGACTCTTGCGGAATGGAGGCGGCTCGCAGCTGGGATGTCGCGAGCGATCCCGATCCCAATTGGAAGGCATCGGCCGTCGACGTTCTCAGGATCTTCAAAGACTCGGATGGACTCGATCGCATGAGGCTTCGGGAGGAGGCGCTAGATCTGAGTTACCTGAGGTCGGATTATTCGAGGTCGTTGAAGCCGTTCGCCCTAGAGCTGATCCGGGCAAGTAAGGACCAGGGGGCGTTCGACCCTCCGGATGGCGTCCCTCGGTTTCTTCCGTATCTCGTCGTAGTGGACGTTCAGGAGGACACCGTCGCGGCCATGGGGGAGAGCGCAGCCAGCATCGCGCGGGAGATCTCCGGCCTCGCCGGGAGCTTCGACGGCAGGGTGGTTTTCACGAAGGAGATCTCCGACCCGATCATGTCCGACCGCTCGTCAGGGACCAGATGCGTCGCATGCACCGAAGGGTGGATGCTCGCGTGCGGTATGGAGGAAACCCGCCGCGCCATCGGAAGCGCCGTGTATCTGAAGGGGCCGATCGGCTCGTTCGATCTTGCCTTCGATCTGGAGGCCGCCTATGCGAGAGGCAATCTCGGGTCGGTGGAGATCGTGGGGGTCGGCGCCTCGTCGGCAGTCGTCTCGGTGGCGTGCATGATTAGAAGCCAGGTGCCCCAGGAGGTTTCCGTATATGTGAGGCGATCGCTATGCGCCGACCGAGACAGCAGCTCGGCGGAATCTGCGATGCATGTCATGGGAGAGTGTGGCATCGAGATTCGGTAGGGACGCTCCGACGCGGGCCTGCACGCTCAGGCTTGTCGGCGCGGGCCTACGCCGAGCGCTGCCAAGCGTTTCCTCGATACCCCGAACGTAGAAGGCCGAGGATACCCGTAGATCCTCGGCCTTCCGTCTCGAATTCTTGCAGTCCTTACAGGAAGTGCGCTCTCAGATAGTCTCCATCACGAGGCGAGAGATATGCGGGGGCGATGTCGAAGACCGTCATCGCGCCGGAGCGTCCCTCCGCCGACAGCCTGGCGGCCGCACGTGCGTATGCGACGAGCACCAAGGCGGTGAACTCGGGGTTGGAATCGAGCTTGAGCGCGTACTCGATGACGTTGGCGTTGCCCGAAGCGGTCTTGCCGCTTCTCAGCACGAATCCCCCATGGGGCATGGACGAATGATCTCGGTCGAGCTCTTCCTGCGATATGAAATGCACGGTGGTGTCGTACTCGTCGAAGTAGTTGGGCATGGTCACGATCTGCCTTTCCACCTCGGCGGGATCAGCATCCTCCTCCAGCACTACGAAGCACTCCCTGGTGTGCTTCTGGCGGGTGGTCAGCTCGGGATTCTCTCCCGATCTGGCGGACTCGAGCGCAGCCTCGACGGGAAGGGTGTATTGCTTTGCGTCGGCGACTCCCTCGATACGGCGGATGGCATCGGAATGACCCTGGCTGATTCCCTTGCCCCAGAACGTGTAGTCGGCGCCCTCGGGGATGATGCAGTTGGCCATGAGCCTGTTTAGCGAGAACAGGCCGGGATCCCAGCCGCAGGAGATGATGGCGATCTTGCCGCCGTCCTTCGCGGCCGCGTCGACCGCCGCGAAGTGCTCGGGGATGCGGGCATGGGTGTCGAAGCTGTCGATCACGTTGAACCCGGCGGCCATGCGCGGGGTGATCTCAGGCAGGTCGGTGGCGCTGCCGCCGCACAGCACGAGCACGTCGATGTCATCTGCGGCCCTGTCGAGGTCGGCGACGGGGCGCACCGCCACGCCGTCGGTGGCGATCCTCACGCTGGCGGGATCTCTCCTCGTGTACACGCCGACAAGCTCCATGTCGTCGTTTTGCCTGACGGCCAGCTCGACCCCCCGTCCGAGGTTGCCGTAGCCGACGATGCCGATGCGGATTTTCTCCATGTCGCTTCCCCTGTTCTGGTAGGCGGGCCGTTTCCTCGCACATAATTATCCATTGCGAGCGAGGTCTGGATGACCTGTTCCGACAGACGGCGTTTCCCTAACTGCTTGCCCGCTGGCGGATGATAATATGCCATTCATGACAGACGTAATGCAATTGATTTCGGGCAGTCCGTGTTTTCTGTTGAAGTTGTGTAGAGTGTCGATTGGTTAAAGCTGACCTTCCGGGGTTTCCACCCGGGCCACGCAAGAACGAACCCGTTGATCGAACACCTGCGTGACGTTTGATCTAAGCTAAGATAACCAAGTCAGCGATGTTGGAGCGATCCCGATGAGAGACCGACCTATTTCATCGATGGTGGCCTGTTCTGACATCGGAACGAACTGCTTCGATGTTGAAGTCGACGGCTCGGATGTTGGATCAGACCACGTCAACGTCGAACCGATCCGATTTTTGCGTCGGAGCGGCTCTAGGGTGGACTTGGCCGATGCTGGGTACTGCCAGAAATGGGACGGAAACTAACGAGAGGAAACAACGATGGCATTCCTCAATGTCCTGCTTCCAGTAGCTGTGCTGGCTTGTGCGGCTCTGCACTGCAAGTCATCTTGTTCGGCTAATGAGCGCTGGGGCAGTCATGTGGCGGTGGTGATCGCCACATGCGTGGTGGATCTGTTGTTGATGTCCGCCTTCGCCTTGTCTGCCGATTACGGGAATTGGGCTTGGGTCGCAGCGGGTTCGGTGTTCTCCGCTGCGGTCGCCGGGAATTGCATTCTGCTACTCGGCTCCTGGCACGTCCAGATCCGCCCCTATGCTTACTACGTCGCCTCTACCCTGATGGTGGCTTCCGCCGTGTGCTGCATGTCCATCGACAGCTCCGTCGATGCCGGAGGGCTGACGGAAGCCTCTGTCAACATCGCGCCGTTTATCGTGAGCGCGGTGATGCTGGCCGCAGCTGCGGTCTTTATCGTCGTCCTAGCGCGTCCTGAATCACACGAATGGTTCTCTAAGAAAAGGGATGTGATGGCCCTCATCGCATTCATCGTCGCAGTCGTCATCGTCATCGCGTCTGCGGTGGCGAACATGGATCTGAGCGCAAGTCTGGCGCTCGAAACCCCGCTCAATTATTTTGAGCAGGACCTTTCGACTCTTGTGGCGATTCTGCTCGTTTTGAGCGCAGCGCTCTTCTTCTATGGCAGGAAGCGGCCCTCTTGGGCGATCGCGCTCGTGGTTTCCATCATTCCGGCTTTGCTTCTGCTGGTGGGTATGGATGTGGGCGTCGCCATCGTATTGCTGATCGGCTTGATGATCGCCTGCGGTGGGGATGTGAAGCGATCTGTGGTCTGCCTGCTGTTCGGCCTGGTCGCCCTCGGCGCTTCGGCAATGGTCTCCCCGAGCTTCGCCGCCGAGGTTGCATCCTACGTGGAATCTATCAACGACGCCTCGGACGGCGGAGCTAGCTACGAGCAGATACTGCTCTTCGCGACCAGCTCCTCGGGGATCGAGCTGCTGGGAGACGGAGACAGAAGCTTATACACGGGGTATGGAGCGATGTCGCTTTTGGCCAACTCGCTCGGTATGCCGACCTTCATGCTTCTCGTGTTCATGTGTGTGATCGTGGTGATCGGATACCACGTGACCCGCAAACGCGTTGGCTCCGGGCACTCGATCGCGTTTCCCCTCGGCATCGTCGTGCTGGGTCTGAGCTTCGTGGCCGTGCTTTCGGAATTCGGCTTGTTGCCCGTCGACGCTCCGCTTCCTTTCGTGAGGTTTTATTCGGAGTATTCGACCTTCGGATTCATGGTTGTGCTGACGGTTACTTGCATCTGCGGGGGAGGGCTTCGGGAAGCTGTCGCCATCAAATCAACGGTCACCGTTTCATTGGATGAGGACGAATCCGAGGAATCCGCCGAATCGGACGAAGAAAGCGTCGGGACCTTCGTCGTTCCTGTCATCGATCTTGAGGAGTCTTCGAACGCGCCGGCCAGTGGTGACGATGAGCCGTCGGCTATCCTTCATGAAGGGGCTGAGGAGGCGTTGGCCTTCCTAGGCGGCGACAGCTCCGAAGAGCCTGCTGCCTCGACTGAAAGCATTGTGGGACGTGCTTGCCAGAAGACGTTCGTGATCGCGTTGATAGCCGTGGTAGCTTGCTGTTCCTGCCTTTACCTGGTTCTCAACGAGATCAAGGCCGGTCGCGATACGGTCGCGCTCGAGGCGTTGACGCTAACGTATTCGAACGACGAAACGGCCGGCTATCTTGATGGCAATCTGCTAGCGGGATATGTAGAGGGAGAACCGTACTACGTCGCCAGCTCCCTGTTCGAGGCGTCGCAGCAAAACGGCGAGGATGGGGCGCTGTTCAGACTCATGAGGTACTACAGGGACGAGGACTATGGGGTAGTGGTCGTAGAGGAAGTCTGGCGCTTCATGTTCCTGAACGGCATCATCGACGCGAGCGAGCTTTCCGATGTACCCTACAGCGTTGTCAGCATCGATGTATTGCCCGCCGGCGACTTCGCGATAGCCGATCTGATCGATGCCTCTGTTTTCGAGGAGACGCTCCAGTATTTCCTGGATGCTTACGATGGCGAGCCGAGCCTAACGACGTATTCAGAAGATAATGTCGACGCCGTCGCGGAGGCCCTGGTCAATGCCGTGTATCCGGTGACCATCATGTCCTTCGATGTCAGCAGCACATCCTCGTATTCCAACTTGGCGTACGGTACTTTCACGGTGGAATTCGAGGAAGTGGGAACTGTGGAGTTCCAATGCCGTTTCACCTGGGATGGAAGCGATCTGACCATCGACTCGATCACCGTGGAGTCCATCGTCGAATCTTTCGTGGAGGAATAAGACGCCCGGCGGTTCTGTCGAGATATTCAGAAGCTTGGTAAAACGCTGATTTCCGCCCGCCCCGGCCCCATGTCGGAGGCGGGCGGATGTTTTTTAGGAAACGCTGATCGAATTATTTCGTCTGTTTCCAGCCCCTTTGGGGTCCTCGCCGTCACGGTCCAGCTGCCAGTCTCCTGACTGGCGCTCAGTCACCACGGGGCGTCATATCGTCGATCGCCCGTCTGTAAAGCGCCACCACATCCAAGGGCCAGAAACACCGGTTGCGCTTGCGGTTGTCGATCTGCGTCAGGATCCCCCGGCTCACCAGCTTGCGTATGGCTTCGTTGGATGTGGGAAGGGTTCTTCCGGTTGTCTCCGCTATGTATCTGGCTGAGACCACGGGATGTGCCAGCAGCCTGTTGAGCAGGATGGAGCAGATGTCGTCACGGCGAATGGGACTCATCTTCTTGCGCCACCGTCTCTCTATCGATGCGAAGCTCTTTTCGAGCTCTAGCACCGAATCCGCCTGGTGCATCATCATGCTGGCGCTCCGGCAGATCCACGCCTCTAGAGGGTTCCGCCCCGGTTTGCCATTGCGGCCATCCCGAAAAACGTCCTTGCCGCCATCGATGCCGTGCAGCGTCTCCGCCGCAGTCGTCACGATGACGTTTCGCGAGAAGTTCCTCTTGGCGTAAACGAGGTAGGAGAGATGTCTGCCCAGCGCGCTGCTTCTAGATTCGAAGGGCCTGATGAACTCCATCTGGAAGTGCGCGATCGTGGCCTGGATCAGCGGGGTGTAGTAGTCGGTGTTGCAGAAGGCGAGCAGGTCGTCCATGTATTTCTTGATGTGCACGTGAGGCAGTGTCGAGGGGCTGGGAACCCCGTCTTGGAACGACCGAATGCCTTCAGGGTCGGCGTTCCGGTATCTGCGATCGAGTCTTGTGCCGGGATGGCAGTCGAGTCCCTCGCGCAGGCTCATGATGACATCGAGATTTAACGGCTTGTCTGACACTTCGGAGCATGAGTTGTTCAGTTCCAGGAAGTCGCGGTACCGCAGCGCACGGGAGCACGATTCGTCGAATAGCCTGGTGGGAAGATCTCCAGACTCGAGGATCTTGCGTATGTCATGGGCGAGCAGCACGGCAAGGTCGATCGGAGCCCCGTCCATGACGGCCGATGCCAGAGTCTCGATATTCAGCAGCATGGACCTGATCGGTTCGGCGTATCTGCCGTTGCCGATCTTTTCGTCCATGCGGACGAACACCCTTTCGCTCTTGGATATCAGCTGGAGCATGCCGGGGCTGAAGAGCTTCGGTTGTCTCGCGAGGAGGGTCGGAACGTAGTGCGATTCCGCATCGGGCGGCAACGGCTCGGGCCGTCTGCTTCGATTTCCGCCCTCACGATCCATGTCAATCCTTTGGGAAACGCCGATCGATTCATTACGCCCGTCTTCGCGAGGCGTTGCGTGTTCGGCACCCATCCTCATCTGCGTAGCAGGCATCGCGCCCTTGTCGGATCCGCATATGAGCCGCAGCGGAGCGGATCGTCCGGCGTCCGTCCGGTTGCCGTTTTCCGATGATTCTACCGCAAGCCACCCGCGACGTTCCATGGCTCCCCCGCTTCCCCACCTGATTCTGCGATAATCGAGCTTTGGCTGAAGACGGAGGGGCCGGAGACGGGCGGCATCAATGCGGGAAACCTGCCCGGACACGCTAAAACCGACTGAGAGGCGCACGAAGATGTCCGTTGTTGAGAGGATAGAGGAGATCAGCAGAGACGGTCTCGCTGCGATCGCGGCTGCCGCCACTACGGAGGAGCTGGATGCTGCAAGGGTGTCGATTCTGGGCAAGAAGGGCTCGCTCACCGCGATCCTTCGCTCGATGTCCGAGATCCCCAGGGAGCAGAAGGCTCAGGTCGGCAAGTCGGCCAACGAGGCTCGCAAATCCCTGGAGGAGGCGATCGAGACCAGGTTCGCGGAGCTTTCCGCCGTCGAACTCGAACAGCGCATGGCCAGCGAGGCGATAGACGTCACGATGCCCGGCCGTGTCCGCCCGATAGGGTCTCGCCATCTCATCGCCAACGTCGTCGCCCAGATCTGCGACATATTCGTCGGTCTCGGCTACAGCATCGAGTCCGGCCCCGAGGTCGAGACCACATACTACAACTTCGAGGCTCTCAACACCCCGGCCGACCACCCCTCCAGGGGCCTGGCCGACTCCTTCTACGTCAAGGATGCCTCCGGCGCGCAGACAAACGTCAGGGGAGAGTCCGACGTGCTGCTTCGCACCCAGACCTCCGGGGTCCAGATACATGCGATGGAAGGCCGCCGCCCGCCCATCTACGTGGTGGCGCCCGGCAAGGTCTACCGCAAGGACGTGCCCGACCCCTCGCACCTCCCGCAGTTCACCCAGGTGGAGGGCCTGGTCGTCGACCGCGGCATCACCTTCGGCGACCTCAAGGGAACCCTCGACCACTTCTGCAAGCAGATGTTCGGCGCCGAGCGTGAGACGAGGTTCCGCCCGCACTTCTTCCCCTTCACCGAACCCTCTGCCGAGGTGGATGTCAGCTGCATCATCTGCGGCGGGGACGGATGCAGGTTCTGCAAGGGCACCGGCTGGGTGGAAGTGCTCGGGTGCGGGATGGTGGATCCAAACGTCTTCGGCTTCGTCGATATCGACCCCGAGGTCTACTCGGGCTTCGCATTCGGCATGGGGGCGGAGAGGATTGCCTGTCTCAAGTACAACGTTCCCGACCTGCGCATGCTCGTCGAGGGCGACATGAGGTTCCTCCGTCAGTTCTAAGGACGATCAGTTCGGTCGGGGCGCCTTGCGTTCGGGCCGGTGTTTCGTTGCCGGAAGGCGCATGGGTCACAACCGGCTTTCTCCCGAAGGGAAGATGCTAGATGCTCGTTTCGATGAAATGGCTGAAGACGATGGTCGATCTGCCCGACGAGGCTCTCGACATCAAGGCTCTCTGCGACAGACTCGACATGACCGGAACCGGCGTCGAGGGCGTCGAGCAGACCGGTGCCGCCCTGGATCACGTGGTGGTGGGTCAGATCCTCTCCAAGGAGAGGCACCCCGACTCCGACCACATGTGGATCACCAGGGTCGATGTGGGGGAGTGCAACCTCGGCGCCGACGGCGCGCCCGAGCCGCTCCAGATAGTCTGCGGCGCTCAGAACTTCGAGGCGGGGGACAAGGTCGTCGTCGCCATGATAGGAGCCGTGCTCCCGGGTGATTTCAAGATCAAGAAATCGAAGCTGCGCGGCGTGGAGTCGCACGGGATGAATTGCTCCGGGAGCGAGCTGGGCATCTCCTCCGACCACGAGGGAATAATGATTCTGCCTGCCGACGCACCGATTGGGATGGCCGCAGCCGACTACCTCGGCATCGGCGACACGATCCTCGACCTGGAGATCACCCCTAACCGCCCCGACTGCATGTCGATGCTCGGGATCGCCCGCGAGATCGGCGCGATCTACGACGCCGACATGACCTTTGAGCCCCCGGTGCTAGAGGAGACCGGCGAGGACGTCTCCTCCAAGGTCAGGATCACGATCGAGGATCCCGAGAGATGCCCTCGCTACACGGCCCGCGTCATCGAGAACGTGGAGGTCGGCCCCTCGCCCGCCTGGATGGTCGAGCGCGTCACCGCCGCCGGCGCCCGTCCGATCAACAACGTGGTCGACGCCACAAACTACATCCTCTTCGAGCTGGGGCAGCCGCTCCACGCCTTCGATATGGACTGCTTCTCCAAGGACTCCGACGGCATGGTCCACGTGGTCGTGAGGAAGGCCCATGAAGGGGAGAAGTTCACCACCCTCGATGGGATCCATCGCATGCTCACCTCCGACATGACTGTGATCGCGGATGGCAACGCGCCCTGTGCCCTCGCCGGCGCCGATCCAGCATCGGGCACTCCGGTGGCGCTCGCCGGCGCGATGGGAGGACTCGACAGCGAGGTCACCGAGAAGACCAGGGCGGTGCTCCTCGAGTCGGCGACCTTTGACGGCGGTTGCACGTCTCGCACCAGCCGCAACCTCCAGCTCTTCAGCGAGTCGTCCGCCCGATACGAACGGGGCGTCGACGCTGCGACCTGCGATCTCTTCAGCTCCTACGCCTCCGCCTTGATCGCCGAGGTCTCGGGAGGGAGCGTCTGCGAGGGGGTTGTCGACGGGTATCCGATCCCCGCCGCAGCGCCGCGTCTGACCCTTCGTGCCGACAGGCTGCGCGAGTTCGTGGGAGCTCCGATAGAGACCTCGGCGATGGAGAGGATCCTCGTCAGGCTCGGATGCGAGGTGGAGGCCACCGACGACCCCGAGGTGCTCGACGTCGTCGCACCCACCTTCAGGCCCGACCTCGTTCGGGAGATCGATCTCTACGAGGAGGTCCTGCGCCTGTGGGGGACCGAGAGGGTCCCCGACACGCTTCCCAAGGGTTCTGCCGCCGGCGGGTACACGCTCGCCCAGGCGCGCTCGGAGCAGATTGGCGCGATCATGCGGGCCTGCGGAGTCAACGAGACGCTGACCTATTCGTTCGTTCCCGCCGACGACCTCGAGAGATCGCGCATGGCCGACGTCGCGAAGGGGGTCGATGTCGAGATCATCAATCCGATCAGCTCTGAGATGAGCGTTCTGCGGCACACATTGGTACCTGGCCTTCTGCGCTCGGTCGCCTACAACCAGAGCAGGGGAGTGGCCAACGTCCATCTCTACGAGATGGGAGCGGTGTTCGAGGGCGTCGATGGGCGCCCGCAGCCCGAGGAGCCAGGACGTCTTGCCTGCGTTCTCGCCGGCGCATGGTCCGATGAGGGTTGGAACCAGGACAGCAGGCCGATCGACTTCTTCGACGCCAAGGGGATCATAGAGAACATCTTCCGCGAGCTGGCGATTCCGAAGATGCGCTTCAAGGCCCTCGCGGCCGACGACGCGCCCTGGCTGCAGCCCGGTGCCGCCGCCCAGGTGATGTCGGGCAAGCGCCGCGTCGGCTGGATCGGCGCGATACATCCCGAGGTCTGCGCGGCACACGAGGCGACGGCACCGGTGATAGCCTTCGAGCTGGATTCCGACGCCCTGATCGAGCTGGCCCGGCCGGCCCGTCCCTACATGGAGATCCCGCAGTTCCCGGCGGTGGAGATGGACATGGCGATAGTGGTCCCCGAGTCCACCGCCTGTCAGGAGGTGCTCGACGCGATTCGCTCGGCAGGTGGATCGATGGTCGAGTCAGCCTCGCTCTTCGATGTCTACCGCGATGCCGAGAAGCTGGGGGAGGGTGTGAAGTCTCTGGCGTTCTCGATAGTCTATAGGGATCCATCGCGCACTCTGACCTCGGAGGAGGCGGAGAAGCGCCACGCCAAGGTTGCAGAAAGGGTCTGCCGTGCGACCGGAGGGCGAATCAGGGAGTGAGCGTCGCCTGACGGGATCCGCAGGAAAACCTGATCGATTCATCTTCGCACGCTTCCGGACCCTCCGCACTCCTAAGCGTTCAGGCTCATTGGCGCGAGACGCCGCATCTCTACTCGCAGATGTGGTTTATGCCCATGTCGAGGATGGTCTTGACGTGGTCGTCGCACAGCGAGTAATGGATGCTCTTGCCCTTTCGCGTGAACTTCACCAGGCGCGCCTGCTTCAACGTGCGCAGCTGATGTGAGATCGCCGACTGGGACACCCCAACTATCTCGGCGAGGTCGGAAACGCTGAAATCACCGGCCATCATCGCGTAGAGCACCTTCAACCTCGTGGTGTCCGCGAATATCCGAAAGAGGTCGGAGAGCTCGTAGAGCATCTCCTCGTCGGCCAGGGCTTCTTTGGCCTCCTCTGTGGATCCGGTTGTCCAAGCCCCCGTCTCGGCATCGCCGTCCGGCGCGCTCAATTCGCCTACGACGCCCGTAGCTTCCGTCTCTACGGATTCGTCGCCGACGGCATCGATCCCCTCGTCGCGTTTCATCTGGCTTTCCTCCGCCGCCGTCCCTTCGTCCGACAGGACGCTCGTTTCGTTTCATATGCATTCTATACTTGGTACCAGCGTTTCCGGTCCGCGAACGCGCGGCATGGCTGATCCGGAGCGATTTTCATACGGATGGCCGGTGGAGGGTACCAGCTGATGATTGCTGTTCTGGGGCTTGGATTCGTAGGACTTACCGTCGCGGTCGGATTCGCCGACAAAGGCGTTTGCGTGTACGGTATCGACATCGACGATTTCAAGACCGATCTCATCAGACGTGGAAAGATTCCCTACTACGAACCGGGCCTCGACGATGCCCTGGCCCGTAATCTCAACGAGAACCTCTACGTGATCGGCGACATAGACGACGCTCCCGATGGAATCGATCTTTTCTTCATCTGCACCGGAAGTCCTAGGATGGTCGACGGCAGTCTCGACTACTCCACTATCCTGGGTGCCATCGAGAACGTGCTGGATGCGGGCTTCGAAGACTACTTCGTCCTCGCGATAAAGACCACGCTGCCCCCGGGGTCCATGGACGAGGTGATCGTGCCCTTCCTAGAGGAGAAGGGCGTGAAGCTAGGGGAGGATATGGGGGTGGCCTTCGCGCCGGAGCTTTTCCGTGAGGGCAAATGCTGGGATGACTTCACCAATCCCAGTCGCATCGTGTTAGGCTCGGAGTCGGAGCGCGACATAGAGATCCTGAAGAGGTACTACAAGGTCTTCGACGCGCCCATCATGCCCGTCTCGATGAAGACGGCGGAGTTCGTGTGCTACATGTCGTCCACTCTGCTCGCCACGATGATCAGCTACTCCAACGAGATGGCTCAGGCTGCCAAGGCGATGGGCGGCATCGACATACCGGGCGCGTTCCAAATCCTCCAGATGGACAGCAGGTGGTCGCACAACACGATGCGCGGGTACGTCTATCCCGGTTGTGGCTTCGGGGGCACAAGGCTTCCCAAGGACACCGCCGACTTCGCGACGATCGCCCGCCGCCACGGCGCGAGGACCGATCTGCTGGAGAGCGTCATCCGCGTCAACGATCTCATAACCCCCAAGATCTGCGCGGAGATCGCCTCTCAGGCCTCGCCCGACCAGAAGCTCGGGATACTGGGCCTCACCTTCAAGGAGGGGTCAGGAGACGTTCGCAACTCCGCTTCGGCCAAGATCATCGACGGTCTTCTGGCGAGGGGGTTCGACAAGATCTACGCCTACGACCCCATCGCAAACGACGACTATGCGGTGCTCTACAAGCAGAATATCCGATACTGTTTCAGCCTGCGCGAGATCTGCGAGGTCTGCGAGGTGCTCGTGATCGCCACGCCATGGCGGCAGTTCAAGACCGTGCTCTACTACGCCAAGGATAAGACGATCATCGACTGCAGGTACATGCTGGAGAGCTGCGAGACCGACAGAGTGCTCTAGGTTTCCCTAGGGAAACCTAGAGTCGATCAGCGCTTTCCTAGTCTTTCCTAGTATCTGTTGTCGTAGATCCGCTTCGATTTCTTTTCCGATCTCGGAAGATCCCCTGTGGGGACTGCCTTGGCCACGATCTTTATCCCGATCCTGTTCTTGAACACGTTTGCGACCTGCTCTTCCACCGTGGGGAAATCGTGAGGGTCAAGCCCGGTCTCGAAGAAGAGCGTGAGGATATCGCGCCCGTCGAGGTGGTCGATCATCACCTGGTACTCGCTGCTCGCGTCGGCGATCAGGGCCAGGACCTCCTCCATCTGAGCGGGGAAGATGTTGACTCCCTTGACCTTGAACATGTCGTCGGTGCGGCCGATGAGCGTGTCGATGCGCGGATGGCGGCTGCCGCATTCGCACTGTCCGGGGATGATGCGCGAGAGGTCGTGGGTGCGGTATCTGATGAGCGGCGCGCCCTCCTTGCGAAACGTCGTGATGACCAGCTCGCCGATCTCCCCGTCGGGCAGGGGGTTTCCGGTCTTGGGATCAATGACCTCGATGTAGATGAAGTCGTCCCAGTAGTGCATGCCGCATTCCCCGTCGCAGCTGATGCCCACGCCCGGCCCGTAGATCTCGGTGAGTCCATAGATGTCGTACAGCTTGACTCCCAGCTCCGCCGCGATGCGCCTCCGCATCTTCTCCCCCCAGCGCTCGGAGCCGATGAGGGCCCGACGGAGGTGGATGTTCTCCCCGATCCCACGCTTGGCGATCTCTTCTGCCAGGAGCAGGGCGTAGGAGGAGGTAGCGCATAGTACGGTGGACTTCAGGTCGATCATCATCCGCAGCTGCTTGTCGGTGTTGCCTGGCCCGATCGGGATCGCCATCGCCCCCACTTCCTCGGCACCGGCCTCGAAGCCGAGGCCAGCGGTCCAAAGGCCGTACCCGGGGGTGATGTGGATGCGGTCGTGCGCCGTGACGCCCGCCATCTCATAGCAGCGGCGAAACATGTAGGTCCAGTCGGAGAGGTCCTTCTGGGTGTAGGGGATTATGACGGGGGTGCCGGTGGTTCCCGAGGAGGAGTGAATCCTCACGATCTTCTCGTCCGGCACCGCCTGAAGTCCGAGCGGGTAGGCGTCGCGTAGGTCGTCCTTGGTGGTGAACGGCAGCGTCTGGAATTCCTCGGTGGTGGAGATGTCGGAAACGTCGATTCCCGCGAACTTCTCGCGGTAGAAGGCGCTCTTGTCCTTGATGTTTCTCAGCAGCTCCCTCACGAGGGGCATCTGCTCTTCGCTGATGTTCAATGGATCCACCTTTCCGTCCATAACCGCAGTATCGCAAAACCGCCGACCCGCTTTCGACCAACCCAATAATGATATCATCGGTTGAATTGAACGCTCGGCTATATCTGGAGAAGCGACGGGAGGGCGGGTTTCAAGATGGCGTCAAGGCTTCTGACGGGCAACGAGTCCATGGGGTTGGCCGCGATCGCCGCAGGGGCGAACGTGGTGTGCGGGTATCCGGGAACCCCGTCGACGGAGGTTCTCGAGACCGTCGCGGCGAACAACCCCGATGGCAGGATTCACGTTGAGTGGTCCACCAACGAGAAGGCGGCGCTGGAGCTGGCCGCCGGCGCGTCGTACTGCGGGGCCAGGTGTCTCGTGACGATGAAGCAGGTGGGGCTCAACGTCGCCACCGACCCGCTGATGAGCCTGCGCTACATTGGGGTGAAGGGCGGTCTGGTGCTGCTGGTGGCCGATGACCCGGGACCCATCTCGTCGCAGACCGAGCAGGATACCCGCAGGTTTGCTTCCTTCTCCAAGGTCCCGGTGCTCGATCCCTCCACCCCCCAGGAGGCATACCGGATGATGGTCGAGGCGTTCGAGCTCTCCGAGAGGTTCGAGACGCCCGTAATAGTACGGTCGACGACGAGGATCGGTCATGGGGGAGGGGCGCTCGACCCCGCCGATCCGTCGGATTACGAGCCGCATGGGATAGAGGGTTTCGAGAGGGATCCCAAATGGGTGATCTTCCCCAGACGGGCGCTCGCCGGTCATCGCAGGATCCTTTCGGACGGCCCTGCCCTCGCCGAGGAGTTCTCGCGGTCGGAGTTCACCTCGATGGCCGTGATGCGGATCGGGGGAGTAGATGAGGCTG
>CAZPAN010000023.1:0-16213 GCA_964584585.1 uncultured Coriobacteriaceae bacterium
AGGAATCGAAGCAAACCTGCGAATCATTGGAATGATTCCGCATGTAGAAATCGTAATATGTCTAGCTCCTATTCCAAGGCCCTTTGCAGAGTTGATGAATCTTGCAGCACCCAAAGAGGCGTCGAAGTTAGCGAATGGTTCCCCCTGACCCATGAAAACGACGTTGGTGACTCTATTGGAAAAATCACCGGAGATGAGCCTGACCTGTTCGACTATCTCCCCGGGCGCAAGATTTCTAGAGAAGCCACCTTTGCCAGTTGCACAGAAGGCACATCCCAAGGTGCAGCCTGCTTGTGAGGAGACGCAAACAGTAAGTCTATTGCCAGATGGGATACCCACAGCCTCCACAAGGGTTGAGTCAGAATATTCGATTATGTACTTCCTCGTATGGTCTTTGGACTTGGCGATTTGAACGATTTTGGCACGGTTCAAAGGGTACTCTTCTGCAAAACGCTCCCTGAGAGCTTTCGGCAAGTCGGTCATATCGTCGTAGCTCTGAGCATCACGCGAATAAAGCCAAGCCTCAATCTGTCCTGTTCTAAAGCTTGGCAAACCAAGCTGGTTCACGAGATCGTTCAAACCCTCGTGATCGAATGCAAATATTCCGGTAATCTCAGGAAGAGTTCTGCCCATCTCATCTCCTACGGAAACGGTGAGTCTATTTGCTTCAAAGCTAGAAAGTCAATTATTGATAACATTTCTCAAATTAATTGAGGATAAGATAATAAACTGGTTCAGGACGGAATCCTGAGTTGCGAACTGTGAGGAGATGTGATGATAGAGGTCAAGGCCTGCAATCCAACAGAAACCACCATTGCACTTCTTTACGGAGGAAAGAGCACCGAAAGGGAAATATCGCTCTTGTCGGGAACTGCGGTCGCTAAAGGACTTAGAGATGCCGGCTTCACAGTTGAGGAGATTGACACAGCGGAACAACATTACATAGATCGTATAGAGAGACTAGCTCCCGATGTCGTTTTTAACTGTCTTCATGGCAGGGGAGGAGAAGACGGTTGTGTGCAGGGGGTATGCGTAGAGCTTGGGCTTCCATTTACCGGATCGGGAGTTTTGGCAAGCGCTCTGGCCATGGATAAGCCAAAAGCCAAGTTGATCTACGAATCAGCGGGTCTCAGTACTCCAAAATCGTGCGTTGTAGTAGCGGGAAACGAACCGACTTACAGTGAAGTCGCTGAAAAGCTAGGGAAGAAGATCGTTGTGAAGCCTGCGGGCGAGGGGTCGGCCTTCGGCGTATCCATCGTAGAGGATGAGAACAGCTTCTTGGAGTCGATGAAGATCGCCGAGGAGCTTGATTCCGAGATTATTATCGAGCAATACATATCGGGCACTGAGGTCACGGTGGCCGTGATGGGCAACAAAGATCTCATGGTGTTCCCGGTGCTTGAGGTTGTTCCTCGTGGAGACTTCTATGATTTTGAATCCAAGTATTCGCAGGGAGGCTCCGATCATATCTGTCCGGCAAGGCTCTCGGATGCGATCACCGCGAAATGCCAGGAATATGCGTTGGCAGCTCATAGATCCCTCGGATGCAGGGGAGTTTCGAGGACGGATATGATAATCGACGGAGATGGAGAGCCTTGGGTCTTAGAGACGAACACCATTCCCGGCATGACTGAAACTTCTTTGATTCCAGATGTTGCAAGCCATATAGGCATAGGTTTCTCAGAGCTTTGCAAGCTCATAGTAGATTTGGCTTTGGAAGACGAGGACTAACCGCTTCAGAAAGGTAAGGGGATAGGATTCGTTCGGTTCGGATCCTATCCCTAATCTATTCCGAGTATCTGCATGACGTAAGTAGTCACCGTCAGCAATATCATCACAATTATCGCTAGCTTGAAAAGGAAGTTCGATAATTTCCCGTTGACTTGGCTGCCCATGATACGGCGGTCTTTCAGCAAGATCAGCATGAAGATTAGGATCACAGGAAGCAGTACTCCACTGATCTGCTGGGAGATGATCATCATGCTCATCAAATTAATCTCGGGGATGAGAACTATCACAGCCGAGATCACAAGGATCGCGGTGAAAATCCCATTGAAGAGAGGTGCCTCGCTCCATCTGCGGTCGATGTCCCTCTCCCAGCCGAATGCTTCGCAGATGACTTCAGATGTAGTCAAAGGGAGCACACATGCTGCGAGAAGCGAAGCGCCGAGCAGACCTGCTCCAAAGAGCACTGATGAGAATTCACCTGCTATCGGACCTAGGGCGAGGGCTGCATCGGCTGCATCGGTGATCGTAATGCCCTGCGGGTAGAGCACTGTTCCCGTGGTCAGGATGATGAACCAGGCGACGATGCAGGCGACGATCGCGCCCGTAACTGCATCGATTCGGATATAGGGGAGGTCTTTGATCTCGGACCCCTTGTTGACGATGTTCGACTGGGCGAAGAAGACCATCCAGGGGGCGATCGTGGCTCCGATCGTCGCGATAACCAGCGAGAGGTAGGAGCTTTCCATCATCGGTTGCGGTACGAAAGTGTCATGTGCGGCTTCTAGCCAATCGGGTCCGGCGAGAATTCCGGCGGCTATGTATGTGACGAACACGCAGGAGACCAAAAGAAAGACATTCTGCACTTTCTTGTAGGATCCGCCGACGATGAGCATCCAGACAGTGAAGGCGGAAACCGGTACCGAGATGTACTTGCTCACACCGAACAGTTCCATCGCTGCAGCTATTCCAGCGAATTCGGAAAAAGTGGTCGCTGTGTTGGCGGTGAGAAGCGCGAGCATCGCAATGCAGGCGAGGCGAATCCCGAATCTCTCTCGAATGAGGGAGGCCAGACCTTTGCCGGTCTTCGCGCCCATCCGCGAAGCACCCTCCTGAACGATGATCAGGAATATCATCATCACCGGGATCATCCAAAGCGTGGCATATCCGTACTCCGAGCCGCATATCGAGTATGTAGCAATGCCCCCGGCATCGTTTCCGGCCATTGCAGAAACGATTCCCGGACCCATCGCCGCGAGGATCAAGAGAAACTTATTCTTGCTTGCTCCTGAGGATGCTTTGGGTGTAGAGCCTGTCGGATTCAACTTGCTGGCCAAGACGACTGTTTTCCTAGGCTTCGAATCTGTTTTAGACATATCAGCCGGCTAGGATTAAAAGATTTACCAGCAAATGGCCTGTCAGCTGGATGGCGACGGCGAAGAACATCAGGAACAGCGACACCGGAATGTCGCTGAGAATCCTGTTCTTGCGATGCATCCGCAGGGCGATCAGCGAGACCAGCGCTCCCAGAACGGATGTGAGCACTATGGATATGTTCGCTGGAAGCATGAAGATCATCCAAATATCCTGGATGAAATTGGGCAGATATTGAACTTCGGAGTAATTCAGGCTTTGGAAGACGATTCCAAGGACGGCTAGGCCGACGAGAGAGAACAGCACGGCCATTATAAGGCCCGCGATTATGTTTTGTATCAGGAGCTTGCCGACATCGATCGCGTCCTCGCCGTCATATTCGATGAGGGTGTTGATAGTGAATGAACCAACTACGTCGGCAACTATGAGCACCACGGGCATGAATAGAAGCTGCGGCAGGAAGACAGAGATAGCGCCGCTGAGCGACAGGGCGACAAAGACCGCAGCCCAGATGAAAACCCAGATCATGTGCTTCAGGAACCAGGGAATAGAGCCGAGGAAGCCATGCTCGACCTTCATCTGTCTGGCACCGGCGATCATCAGGTCCTCGTCATGCTCTTCTTCCAGAACGTCGAAGGCATCGTCGACGGTAACGATTCCGAGAAGGCATCCGCTCTCGTCGATGACGGGGATCGCAAGCAAATCGTACTTCGAGATCGCCTCGGCCACTTCCTCCTGATCCATCTCGGGCGGGACGGTAATCAGATCCGTGGTAGCGATGTCGTCGAGCACGGTCTCTTCGTTGGCTAACACCAGCTGCCTCAGAGAGACGGTGCCGGCTAAACGGTTGTCGTCATCGATCAGATATATGTAGTGAACGGAGTCGAACTCCTCGCCAAGTCCCCGGACCTGTTCTATCGTTTCCCCGACCGTCTGGGTTTTCGAGGCCCTGACCACATCTGTGGTCATGACTCCGCCAGCGCTCTTCTCCTTGTATCCCAGAAGCGCCCGAATTCTGTTCTGACCGTGAACGCCCATCAGCCAAAGAAGGGTCTCGGCTTTTTCGTAGGGAAGGTCGCCGATGATGTCGGCTGCATCGTCCGGATCCATCTGGGCGAGTAGTTCGGAGGCCCGGTGTTCGGAAAGGTCGTCTATGAGGTCGCTTTGGACATCGTCCTCGAGTTCAGCGACGGCATCGGCCGCGTGCTGGCTGTCGAGGTGCTCGAACACCAGCGCTCTTTGTCGAGGGTCGAGTTGCTCGAGGATGTCAGCGATGTCGGCGGGGTGCAGCTCATGCAGACGTTTGTGGGAGACCGAGAGCCTTACCTGCGAGAGATCTCGATCGACCAGCTCGATGTAGTTCCAAGCGATAATGTTCTCTTCGACCGGATGCTTGAAGAACCTCCCGATCATGCAGATCACGTTTTCGAGAAAGGGAGTTATTCCGCGAAGCAAGCCACGGATACCCACTTCGGCTCCGATGAGCCTGAGCCAGGTGTTGGATTGGGAGAGCTTGAGGTCGTTGACGCGCACGACCTTCATGCCTTGCGTGTCGACGATCTGCTTGTTGAGCAGATCGCGGGCAAGCAGAAGTTCGTCTGGTTGGAGATAGCTGAAGCGGATATTATGCGCCTCGGTGTTGAGCGTGATCTTGTTGTCATCAAATGTGGCGACGTATTTTCGCCACGAGACCATGAAAGGCGTCTTTTCAGGGCCTAGGAACGCGACTGAAGTGATGTGCGGAAACATCTCTCCGGTCGAGATCGCCAGATCGCTGACCTTTCCAATCTCGTTGCCATCGTCGTCCACGACCGGAATCCCGAGAACCTGAGACAGATAGATCATATAGGAGGCTCCTCTTCCTCATTCGTCACAGGGTTAGAGCAGGTCCGGTTTCAGGGGAGGGAAAGCATATTCCGCGTCGCCTGCGACCGAGTCTTGTACCCTTGGGGCCCCGGTCACCTGCGAAAAGAGGAGACCTTAGGGCTAGGATCTGTGACCGTGACTGTGGTCGTCCACGTTTACCCTTTCTTCTGTTGATCTTCGCCGGTCGAGCGCTGCAAGAACGTTGAGAGCCTAGGGAATATCTAACGCTAGCGGCCCTAAGAAAACAGGCGCTCGAACCTTCATAAGTATAGTAGTGAAAGGAAAGCTAGCTCAATGTAAAAGATCGTGAGTTGCGCGCAGCTGATGCAATATGCGCCTGTAGACCTGTGCGTGCAGGACGTGGCACGGTCCGGAAGCGAGCGGAATGAATTGATCAGTGAGTCCTCAATGCTTTACAAGAGACGGATGACAGCCAACTTCCGAGCATAGGTTGCTCACAATAGTAAAGGGGACCGCTGGCACGATCCCCCTCGATTCTGATGTTAGAACTGAATGGCGATGAAAGGGCCTATGACTCCACGGAGTTTGCGATCCTCATGACGCCCGATTTGCGATTGGCGGCCTGGTTCTTGTGGATAACTCCCTTGGAAGCGGCCTTGTCAAAGAGCCTGCATGCGATGCGGGCCTGCTCCTGAACGGCGGCGGCATCGTTGTTCTCTGCGGCCTCCCTGACCCTGCGGGTAGCTGTCTTCAGCTCAGAGCGAATTGCCCTGTTGCGCAAACGGGCCTTCTCGTTGGTGCGGATGCGCTTCTTCTGACTCTTGATGTTAGCCACTCTTGGTCCTCCTGCGGTTTTGTGCCAGACCCGGGTTAGTTAGTGGATCTGTCCCGAGTCGATTCTCTTGGTTTTTGTCTGAAGCTTGTGCTCCCTCGCGAACTGATGCGTTTGATATGGTGCGGTTCAGGAACGCAACAGCCGACAGTTCGCATATGATAGAGCAAATCGCCTTTAAAAGAGATAGGATGTGGGCCGGATGTGCCACAAATGCTAGTTGAAAGGCCTCTCGGTGGATTGAAAGTTTGCTGGCAGTATGCGCATTTATTAAAATTCAACTTTGCACGACGAACTGAAGCAGCGGAACACGCTCGCAATGCCGCCTCATTTCGAACGTTGCGGGTTAAAGAAGACGGCTTTTAATTCAAAGGAGATCATCTTGGCAGTTAAGATTCGCCTTGCCCGTCATGGAGCAAAGAAGTATCCCTACTATCGCGTAATCGTGGCGGACAGTCGCTCGAAGCGCGATGGACGCTTTATCTGCGAGGTGGGGCGCTACAATCCCAACACCAACCCCAAGGTCGTCAACCTCGATATCGAGAAGATCGACGATTGGATTTCCAAGGGAGCTCAGCCCACCGACGCCGTCAAGCGTCTCATCAAGATCGTTCAGGAGGGTGGACCCACCGCCGTCGATCCCGCTTCGAAGGGTCCGTCCAAGAAGGCCGCCGCAAAGCTGGCTGCAGAGGAGGCCGCCGCTGCTGAGGTCGAGGACGGAGCTTCTGACGAGCAGGCTGCAGAAGAGTGACATCATGCCGAGGGACAGAGAGGCCACATCCCAGCTTGTAGAGATGCTCGTTCGATCTCTTGTAGACGATCAGGAGAGCGTTTCGGTGCAGACCAGCTCGGATGAAGAGGGGCTTTTGATAGAGGTCTCCGTGAACGAGGATGAAACCGGGAAGATCATCGGACGCCAAGGCCGTATAGTCAAGGCGATCAGAACTCTGGCTCGCGCAGCTGCCGACTATTCGGTAGAAGTCGAGGTCCTAGGTTAAGTGAGTTTCGACAAATCCGCTCCCAATCGCAACCATGCGTATCGCAATGTTGCCAAGGTGGTGGGAAAAGTCGGCAAGAACGGGGAGGTCAAGGTCGATACGATCGACGGCCTCCCCTTTGTATTGCGTGAGGGTATGGAAGTCCATCTGACTCCGCCGCCTCTTGATGGCATCCGCGCCTCTAGAGTTGCCTGGGTTCGAGAAATGGGGGATGGATGGGCTGTTAAGTTCGAGGATTCTAACAGTCCTGCTGCCGCGTTCGATTTGGTGGGGAGGCTCTGCTTGGTTTCGGAGGAGCATCTGGAAGATGTGGAGTTTCCTCCGGATCTCCAATCGATGTGTGGCTTTATAGTTGTGGATCGAAAGTATGGAGAGCTTGGGATGGTCGTGGAGGTTTTGGATAATCCGGAGCAGGCGACCTTGGTAGTCTCAACTAAGGAAGGGGCGGCACGCACGGCTGAGGGGCCGGCTGCTGCGGTTGGTGGCGCTCCGGCCAGTGAGGAAGGTGGCGCTCTAGACGGTGTGGGTGCCGACGCAGCTGCCGTCGGATGTGGTCTGCCGAGCGAGATCCTCATCCCGCTGGTCGGCGAGTTCGTTTGCGGCGTCGACGACGGCACGATAGTGGTCGACATACCGGAGTCGCTTCTGCGCCTCAACGGCTGATCGCTACGTGAGATCGCGGAGGAATCGATGATCATCGAGACACTCTCGGTGTTTCCCAGGATGTTCGACAACGTGATGGGATCTTCGATCATGAGGAGGGCCCAGGAGAAAGGACTCCTGGAGTTTCGCGCGCATAACCTGCGAGACTGGACCCATGATGTGCATCGCACCACCGATGATGCTCCATACGGGGGCGGCCCCGGACTCCTAATGAAGGTGGAGCCGGTCTATGAGGCGATGGACGATCTTCTTGCCGAAGGTTCCGCGACGGTCGTGATCCCGACCCCCGTAGGCGACCTTTTCACGCAACGCATCGCCGAAGAGCTGTCCGGCAAGGAGAGGATCGTCTTCATCTGCGGTCGCTACGAGGGTTTCGATGAGAGAGTCTACGAACTGGCCGACATGCGCCTCTCGATCGGCGACTTCGTTCTGACCGGCGGGGAGCTCGCTGCGATGGTGATGACCGACGCGATCTGCAGGCTTATTCCTGGCGTGCTCGGAGACGATGCCTCGGCTCTAAGCGAGTCCTTTTCGGCAGAGGGACTATTGGAATACCCTCAGTACACGCGTCCCGCGAGCTACAGGGGGATGGATGTTCCTGAGATCCTGCTCTCCGGCGACCATGGCAGGATCGCTGCGTGGAGGCGGCGGATGTCGTTGGAGCGCACTGCGGTTATGCGCCCTGATCTGCTAGAGTCCGCCGAGCTGACAGATGAGGAGAATGACTGGGTGCGCACTTGGGCGCGAGCCGCGTCCCCTGAGAAGGCTTCAGGGGGATAGTGCGAATAATTGGAGTATTATCGGTCAGGTATGAACCTGCCCGGGTGCTATTTGGCCTGTATTTCCACGGTTTTAAGATAGGTTATCCGACGGTGGGTTTTGGTTGGAGACGTTATAGGGAAACAACGTTAGGGGCACTTATCCAACATGGTGCTTAGAGCAACTACCAGGCTGATCCGCCTGATCGCCGAGATTGTCGTAATAATAGTTGTGGCGTTCATTCTTTCCTTTGTAGTCAGAACTTTGCTAGTGGAGACATACGAGGTCCCATCGGGTTCGATGGAGGATACGATTCAGATCGGAGACAGGATTCTCTCAGAGAAGATCTCCTACTATTTCGGAGAGCCTCAAAAGGGCGACATAATAACGTTCGAGAGTCCGATTCAGTCGGAAGATTCTTCCAGCAGCTATTCTGTCACCACCACCGATCAGGACACTGCTAATCAGGAGATATTCGTCAAGAGAGTCATCGCCACGGAGGGCGATACGATCGACATCCGCAATGGCAGCGTATACGTGAACGGAGAGCTTCTCGCGGAGGATTACGTCAAGGACGGTGACCCTACGGTGACGTTTACCTCCACATATCAGGATATGGAAATCGAATATCCCTACACTGTTCCCGAAGATGAGCTGTGGGTGATGGGGGATAACCGCACCAACTCGCGCGATAGCCGTTATTTCGGCCCGATCGAAGTCAGCTCGATAACAGGCAGGGTATTCTTCAGGTACTGGCCTTTACATAGATTCGGGTTGATGTAAGCCGTGGTTGGCAAGGGAAGAAGGAGCTAGCTTTGACGTCTTTTCAGGACATAATACTTGCACTTCAGAGATATTGGGCGGATCAGGGCTGCATCATTTTGCAGCCATACGATATGGAGGTTGGAGCGGGGACGTTTCACACCGCCACCACTCTCAGGTCGCTAGGACCGGACAGTTGGAATGCCGCCTACGTGCAGCCCTCCCGTCGTCCGACCGACGGTCGTTATGGGGAGAACCCGAACCGGCTGCAACACTACTATCAGTACCAGGTGCTGATGAAACCCTCACCCGATGATGCTCAGGATCTGTACCTGAACTCCCTCAGGGCCATCGGAATAGAGCCGACTGAGCACGATGTGCGCTTCGTCGAGGACGACTGGGAGTCTCCGACCATCGGTGCCTGGGGCCTTGGGTGGGAGGTCTGGCTGAACGGCATGGAAGTCACGCAGTTCACTTACTTCCAGCAGGTGGGAGGCATCGAGTGCCGCCCTGTTCCCGTCGAGCTCACCTATGGCCGGGAGCGTCTGACCATGTACATCCAGGGTGTGGATTCGGTCTTCGATCTGGTTTGGGTTGAGAACGAGGACGGAACCAAATTCACCTACAGGGATGTTTTCCTCGAGAACGAACGTGAATTCTCCGCCTATAACTTTGAGTACGCGGATGTGGATATGCTGCTCGAGAGTTTCAACAATTACGAGAAGGAATGCATCAGGCTGGTTGAGGCCAAGCTGCCGCTGCCTGCCTACGATTGCACGCTCAAGTGCTCGCATGCCTTCAATCTTCTTGACGCGCGCGGTGCGATCTCCGCGACCGAGCGCATGGGGTATATTCTGCGGGTCAGGACGCTGGCGAGGTCTTGCTGCCTCTCCTATCTCGAGAATATCTGCGGCATAGGCGCCGAGGATACCAACTCGGGATCCGCGAGGAAGGATGATGCACGATGAGCAAAGACACCCGCAACCTCGCGATCGAGATCGGGACGGAGGAGATTCCTGCCGATGCTCTGGTCTTGGCGAGCGATTATCTTGCCCGGCAGATGGAAACCGATCTTGCTGACGCCAGGCTCGATCATGGTGAGATACGCGTGCTGAACACCCCGCGCAGGCTAATCATCCTGATAGACAGCGTTGCGTCTGGCTCGACCGCACTTGTCCAGGAGTTCAGGGGACCCTCTGTCGAGCGCGCTTTTGATGCCGATGGCACCCCCACCAAGGCGGCCGAGGGATTCGCCCGTTCGAAGGGGGTGAATGTGGCCGACCTGGAGCGAAGAGCCGAGGGTGAGACCGAGTACGTATATGCGTGCGTCGAGCAACCTTCGCGTCCTGCGGCCGAGATCCTCTCCGAAACCATCGAGCGTCTGCTTGGATCGATCCCCTGGAAGAAATCGCAGCGCTGGGGTTCGAGCGAGATTCATTTCTCCAGGCCGGTCCGTTGGTTGCTCGGACTGCTCGGGAACGAGGTCATCGAATTCTCCTTCGCAGGGCTTTGCGCTGGCCGTATCACTTACGGACATCGCGCGATGGCTCCCGATGCGATCGAGTTGGAGTGTGCCGACGATCTGGTTAAAGCTCTCGAGGACGCGTATGTGGTGTGCGATCCTGAGATCCGTGCTCAGTTGATTCGCGATCAGATCGCGAAGATCGAGCTTGAGACAGGGCTTTTCGCTGACGTTCCCGCCTCGACTTTCAATGAGGTTCTGGGTCTCGTGGAGTTCCCGACTGTGCTAGTCGGTCATTTCGACGAGGAGTTCCTACAGGTTCCCTCCGAGATCATCACCGACGCGATGCTCTCGCATCAGCGCTACTTCCCGCTTTACAAAGGCGCTCCGGTGACTGAAGGCGGCAGCCTCTCCAATTGCTTCCTGATCGTCAGCAATGGCAACCCCGCCTACAACGAGACGATCATCGGAGGCAACGAGAGGGTTGTCCGCGCGCGCCTCTCAGACGCGGCGTTCTTCTACCATGAAGATCTCAAGCGCCCGCTCGTGGACTACGTGGGAGACCTCGACGACATGGTCTTTCAGGAAGAACTCGGGACGATGCGCGCGAAAGTCGATCGTATGGTCAAGCTGGCCGGCGCGCTCGCGCGCAGCGGCAGGTTTGACGATTCCACGGTCGAGAGGGCGGAGAGATCTGCGCTTCTCGCCAAGGCCGATCTCGTGACCAACGCAGTCGTCGAGTTCACCTCCCAGCAGGGTGTGATGGGTGGCTACTACGCTCGTGCGGCGGGGGAGCCAGATCAGGTGGCAGTGGCCGTAGAGCAGCATTATCGTCCGAGGTTCGCCGGAGATAAGCTACCCGACAACGACGAGGGCAAACTCGTCGCGATCGCCGACAAGCTCGACACGATCGCCGGCATCTTCGCGATCGGCCAGCCCCCGACAGGCTCGAAGGACCCATTCGCGCTGCGTCGTGGCGCCATCGGGATCATCTCCATCCTTCAGGGGGGCTTCCCGGTGGATCTCGCTTCGGCCATCGGACTTGCGCTCGACGCATATGTGGAGGCGGGCGTGAAATTCGACCGTGACTCCATATTCGAGCAGGTTTGCGATTTCTTCTCCGGCAGGCTCGCTGTCATCGCGAAGGGCAGAGGCTACGAGTCGACGGTCGTGAACTCGGTGCTTGCGACCGGAGTCATCGGACCTGTCGAGGTCATGGCACGCTGCGAGGCCCTCACCAACGCCCGCCGCGATGACCAGGAGCTTTTCGAGGATCTGGAAACTGCCTACAAGAGGGCGAACAACCTTCGCGATCGCTCGCTTGGCATGGACTTGGACGAGTCGATCATGGGTGACGAGGAGAAAGAGCTTCTTGTCGCGATCGATACCGCGAAGTCGGAGGTGACCGCAGCGCTCGACTCAGGTGACTATCCGGCGGCTCTTGCATCACTGGCCGGAATGCGCGGTCCGATAGATTCCTTCTTCACCGATGTGAGGATCGTGGATGACGACCAGGCGGTTCGCGAGAACCACCTGAAGCTGCTGAACAGATTCATCGATGTGTTCTCCGGAGTGGCCGATTTCGAGAAGCTCGAAGGCTGAGGTCCGGCGGGAAGCCGGACGGGCGGGCCGGGAGGATCGAGCTTGGATACGAGCGCCATCTCGAGAGGAGATAGATGAAAATCTGCGTTTTCTGCGCATCCAGCCAAGGTGTCGGAGACCCTTATACGAGTGCTGTGCGCGAGCTTGGGCTGGAGATCGGCAGGCGCGGTCACGATTTGGTCTTCGGTGGGTACGATACCGGTCTGATGGGGGTTGTGGCCCATGCCGTGCGCGAGAGCGGCGGCAAGGTCTACGGCGTGATCCCCGATGATGTCAGCGGTTTCAAGAAGCGTGCGGTTTTCGATTCAGACGAGCTTTTCGAGGTTCCCAACATCACCGAACGCAAGTCCAAGATGGAGCAACTCGCCGATGCCTATGTCGTCGCCCCCGGATCCTTCGGAACCTTCGACGAGCTCTTCAATGTGCTGGTCGAGCTGAAAATAGGGGATCGCTCCAAGGCACCCGCTCTCATATACAACGTCAACGGCTATTTCGATCTGTTCCAGGAAGGCATGACCAAGATGATAGACGAGGGATTCATGGGAACCGACGACCTTGAGCTGTTCGCCGTTTCCGCTGATCCCGATGAGCTTCTGGACATGATCGACGCGCGTTAAGGAAACCCCGATCGATTCGTTCCGGGCGCATCTCGAAGCTCCGTTGCTGCGTTTCCATATTCTGCATTGACCTCTATTTGACTTAGTCCAATAATGTATTATTGCACCTATCAGATAGGTGAAACACTATTGCGGCCTTGTCTGCTGGGATGGGTCGCGGGAGAGGAGCTAGACATGGACACCTATTACAACCCTGAGGATCTTGCGAAGTTCGCGACGATGGGCGAGGAAGCTTCCGAGCTATGGGATCTCTACATGGCCTATTACGGGCAGGTTTTCGAGGATGGTGCCCTCACCAAGCGTGAGAAGGCTCTGATTGCCCTTGCTGTCGCTGGTGCGGTTCAGTGCCCGTACTGCATCGACTCCTACACCAGCTCCTGTCTCGAGATGGGTGTGACCGAGGAGGAGATGACTGAGGCCTTCCATGTGGCCAATGCCATTCGTGGCGGTGCGGTCCTGGCGCACGGTGTCCAGATGAAGAACATCGTGAAGAAGTGGGCCATGTAGATGGCGTCGCCCACCGAGGAGGCTCTGCAGGCGATGGCGACCGTCGAACCGTTTGAAAAGCGGGTCGACGACATCAACTCCCAGACCGAAAACCATCTCTCCACCATGCAGGTGAATGTTGGGTGGCTGTGCAATTTGCAGTGCAAGCACTGTCACGTCGAGGGGGGTCCCACGCGTACCGATACCCTGATGTCACGCGAGACGATGGAGGCATGTCTGAAGGTCTTCGCCTGCCACGGTTTCGACGTGCTGGACATCACCGGCGGCGCTCCCGAGATGAACCCGAACTTCGAATGGTTCCTCCGTGAGGCGGCGACCGCTGGCAAGACCGTGATGGTGCGCTCCAATCTGGTCATCCTCCACGAGTCCGAGTACGCGCATCTGCCCGAGCTTTACCGCGACCTCGGTGTCACCGTCATCGCGTCGTTGCCGCACTACTCCAGGGGCAGCACCGACAAGATGCGTGGCAGCGGGGTTTACGACAAAGTGATCTCGATGCTGCGGAAGCTGAACGATCTTGGGTATGGGAGAGAGGGAGGTCCCGAGCTGGATCTGGTTTTCAATCCGTCGGGCGCGATACTGCCTCCGTCCCAGGAAGCGCTTACAGCTGAGTACAAGCGTAGGCTCGGTAACCAATACGGCATCGAGTTCAACAACCTGTTTGCAATCACCAACAACCCGCTCGGCCGCTTCGGGAACTTCCTTGCTACGCGAGGGATTCTCGAGGATTACATGGTCAAGCTAGAGGGGTCTTTCAACCCTGCGACGCTGCCCGGCATGATGTGTCGCAGCCAGATCTCGGTTGGATATGACGGGAAGATCTACGACTGCGACTTCAACCAGGCAGCCGGCCTGCCCTGCAACAAGACCCCGACGATCTTCGATTACGCTGCCGATCCCGACATGCCGCTCAAGCGCAAGATAGTCTTCGGCAACCACTGCTACGCCTGTTGTGCCGGAAGCGGTTCGAGTTGCGGAGGTACTACGGCCTAGTCGAAGCGGATCGACTTCTGGATCGAATAGCAACGACAAGAGCGACGACGCGTCGGCATCACGATGAGGTGTCGACGCGTCGTATCGTTGATGGGAAGGGTTGCTGCACGAGTCTGAGCTTCTGCCTGTGACGGGCGGTCGTGGGAATGCAAGGCTGTCGCGTGGATCAAACCGGCAGCGCTCTATTCCCAGGGAGTCTTCACGTACACATCCACCGGGAAGACATCGGGAAGGGAACAATCGGCATCCTTCAGCATCTTCTCCACTTCGGCGACCACGTCGGTGGGGGCGGTGATGAAGGGCAACGGCAGGCCGGTCAACTCTGACACGCTCTGCGCGAAGGGGATCGCGTCCACCACGGTTCGGGCCGTCGTCTCGCCTTTCAGATGCGTGTTTCCCACGACATGCGTTGCTCGCAGGCCGCTGACGCGCTCGATATCCAACAAAAGCTCCTGGGCCGCCGGTGCGGACGAGGTCTGGAATCTGTGCTGATTCACGATGTATATCATCTGGTATCCAGCTTTGGCGATCTGCTTGCGATAGCGTCCGAGCGCCGTCGCGCCATCGGGGTCTCCCCCCACGTCGATGATCGCTATGGTCTTGCCGCTGCCGGCGGCGCGAATCGTATTGTCTATCGCGGGACCGAGCGACGGGGTGTCCAGAGTCGTGCCTGCGAACACCGGCGCGACCATCTTCGTTCCGCTTTCCTCCAGGATCTTGGCCGAATCGGAGATTCTGAAGTAGGGGTTGACGATATCCAGATCGACCACCGTCACGTTGCGTCCCTGCCTGGCTAGAGCAAGTGCCATATTCGCCGAGAGGTTGGTCTTTCCGCTTCCGTAATGGCCGGTCACCACGATGACGTTAGACGTCAGATGCCTTGAGATATCCATCCTGCTCCTATTTGGGGAACGCATCCGCCAGCCGGAGCGTCCGATTCTCTGTTGAGATGCAAGTCTATGATCCAATCAGCTCGGTTACGGGTGGATAATCTGCATTCGGATCATCCGGACATCGCCTATCCGGGAAGGCGGATCGCCATCTTCGTCAACGGCTGCTTCTGGCATCACCATGAGGGATGCCGATACGCGACCACTCCTACGATGAACACCGAGTACTGGACGGCGAAGTTCGAGCGCAACATCGCACGTGACGAGCGCACTCAACCCCCGCCCGAAGCCCTCACCCCGGTGCCTCGATAATCCGCCGAGCGCACCGAGCCTGCGCTATACTCTCGTTCTGGGATTTTTGATGGCTGTCGGGCGGATCTCGCGCTCGACGACCATCTGGCATGATCTGTGGACATGCTTTTTTGTGAACGCCACGATCCAACTGGCCCGAGTGGCGGAATGGCAGACGCGGAGGTCTCAAAAACCTCTATCCGAAAGGGTGTGTGGGTTCGACTCCCACCTCGGGCACCATCCCTAGAAGCAGCTCCATCATCTCCTTCTGATCCATCATGTCGGCGAGCTTGCACGAATGCTCCAGCGAGGAGATGAGCTGAAGAGCAGATTCCAACGTATCGCCCACGGCGAATGGACCGTGGTTCCCGATGATGCCGATACGTCCACCCGCCTCGACGATCTCTGCCAGCATGCGAGCGGCCTCGGGGCTTCCGATCGAATGGGTGGGCCGGATGACGGGGACGGGATCGGGAAGGAGCAGTCTGCATTCTGAATCCACGGGTTCGATCTCGTCGTGGTACATGGAGCGTAGCGTGGTGTGGGTGGTGTGAGCGTGCACGACCGCGCGGATGCCGAACTCCTTGCCGGTTGTCTCGCAGCGGCGCATCATCGCATGGTGGAGCTCGCGGTGCACGACGAGCTCGCTTGAGCAGTTCGAATCCGATTCGGAAGGCTCCCAGGTCGTTTCGATCACATCGTCATCGCGCAGGCGGCCCAGCATGGATCCGCTTCGGGTGATCCAGATGATGCTGCCATCGCTGACCGAAAGGTTGCCGCCATGGGTGGTGATGGCGCCGGACAGGAAAAGATCTCGTCCGATCTCGCCGAACCTTTTGGCGATAGCTTCTGCGTTCATCTCAAGCTTGTCCATCGGGGTGTCCTTTCCTGCGATCGTCCGAAGCCATGTT
>CAZPAN010000024.1:0-15577 GCA_964584585.1 uncultured Coriobacteriaceae bacterium
ACCGGGGACGACGGCTCCGCCTCCACCGGAGAAGCGATCAACGTCATAACCCGCGAGGATGGCTCCGGAACCCGCAGCGCCTTCGCCGAGCTGGTCGGCATCGAGGGCGATGACGGCGGAGATCTGATCATGCCCGAGGCCTCCGTCAGCAACTCCACCGCAGTCGTTTTGACCACCGTCGCCGGCGACGCGAACTCGATCGGATACATCTCGCTCGGTTCGCTCGACGACTCGGTCAAGGCCGTGAGCGTCGACGGGGTGGAGGCCACTGCGGAAAACGTCGCTGACGGCACCTACGGTCTCTCGCGTCCGTTCAACGTCGTGACCGGATCGGAGATCACCCCGGTCGCCCAGGACTTCCTCGACTACATCATGAGCGCCGACGGCCAGGCCATCGTCAGCGAGGAGGGCTATGTTTCCGTTGCCGACGACTCCGAGGCCTACGCTGCCTCCGGCCTGAGCGGCACCGTCACCGTCGCCGGCTCCTCGTCCGTGACCCCGGTCATGGAGGCTCTCGCCGAAGGTTACGAGGCCCTGAATCCCGATGTCGACGTCCAGGTTCAGCAGTCCGACTCCTCCACCGGGGTCCAGAGCGCCATCGAGGGATCCTGCGACATCGGAATGGCCTCCCGCGAGCTGAGCGATTCCGAGATCGCCGAGGGGGTCAGCGCCACCGTCATCGCTCAGGACGGCATCGCCGTCATCGTGAACCTCGAGAATGCCATCGTCGATCTCACCACCGATCAGATCGCGCAGATCTACACCGGCGAGATCACCGACTGGTCCGCTCTGAGCGCTTAGCCCGTCTGAGCCAAAGAGCGCCTGAGATCAGATGAAAAGCTTCAAGGAATCTTTCGCGAAGGTGCTTTTCACCGCTGCGGCGGGGATCACGATCCTCGCTGCGGCTCTCATATGCATCTTCCTCTTCGCCAACGGCATCCCGGCCGTGTGCGAGATAGGCCTGCTCGACTTCCTCGGCGGAACCACATGGCGGCCCTCCGCCGACGAGTACGGGATCCTGCCGATGATCCTGGGAAGCCTCTACGTCACGATCGGCGCTCTGGCGATCGGCGTGCCTATCGGCGTTCTCTGCGCGGTCTATATCTCCAGGTTCGCCAAGACCAGGATCAAGAGGATGCTCACCTCGGGGGTGGAGCTGCTTTCCGGGATCCCCTCGGTCATCTACGGATTCTTCGGTTTGGTGGTGCTCGTCCCGATCATCCGCGATGTCTTCCATGTGCAGGGGATGAGCCTTCTGGCCGCCTGCGTGATCCTGGGGATCATGATCCTCCCGACGATCATCACGCTTTCGAAAGACGCGCTCGATGCCGTTCCCGAGCGGTACTACGAGGGCGCTCTCGCGCTCGGCGCGGACCATGAGAGGAGTGTCTTTCGCGTGCTCTTGCCTGCTGCGAGGTCGGGCATCTTCGCCGGCATCGTGCTTGGGATCGGTCGGGCTGTCGGCGAGACGATGGCCGTGGTGATGATCGCCGGCAACCAGGCCGTCATACCTGGCAGCCTTCTCGACGGAATCAGGACGCTGACCACCAACATCGTCCTCGAGATGGGGTATGCGGTCGACTTGCATCGCGAGGCCCTGATCGCCACAGGGGTCGTCCTGTTCGTTTTCGTGCTCGTCGTCAACGTCATCTTCTCGATGCTGAAAGCGAGGTCGAGCCGCAGATGAAGGAAGGGATGCGGATAGATCCCTCCGGGACGGCCGCGCTCGACGTCGGCAGGTCGCCGCGCAGGTTCTCCTCCGCTGTGCTGGGATCGCTTGTCAGGCTCTGCGCCTTCGTCACCGGCGCCGTGCTGATAGCGATCGTCGCCTACATCGTCGTGATGGGCGTGCCCAACCTCACGCCCGACCTCTTTGCGTTCGAGTACACCTCCGACAACGTCTCGATGCTGCCGTCGCTCATCGACACTCTGCTGGCGGTGCTTCTCACCCTCGTGATCGCGGTGCCCCTGGGGGTCATGGCCGCCATCTACCTGGTCGAGTACACGGGGAGGGGAAACCGGTTCGTCAGGATCGTCAGGATCACCGCCGAGACCCTCTCGGGCATCCCGTCGATCGTCTACGGGCTGTTCGGCATGCTCTTCTTCGTCAACTTCTGTGGTTGGGGTCTCTCGTTGCTCTCCGGCTGCCTGACGCTGGCGATCATGGTCCTGCCCACGATCATGCGCTCTACCGAGGAGGCACTGCTAGCAGTGCCCGACTCCTACAGGGAGGGCAGTCTGGGGCTGGGCGCCGGAAGACTGCGCACCGTGGTCTCCGTGGTGTTGCCGCCCGCGATGCCAGGCATCGTGGGAGGGATCATCCTCGCGATCGGCCGCATCGTCGGGGAGTCAGCCGCTCTGATCTACACCGCAGGGACCGTGGCCTCGATCCCCGGCAGCGCGTTCGATTCCGTGAGGACCATGTCGGTGCACATGTACGTGCTATCCGGAGAGGGCCTCCACATCGACGAGGCGTACGCGACCGCCGTCGTGCTCCTCGTCATGGTCGTGCTCATCAACGCTTTGGCGTCGCTTCTCGCCAAGAGCATCGTGAAAGGAGACGAGTAGATGCTTGGCTTGCTGACTCGGAAGAGCAGAGGAGAGGAGGAAGTGCGGGATACCGACGTGCGGGTCGCCGATCTGCCCGTTAAGCTCCGCACGAAGATCCGGATAAGGGGCCTCGATCTTTACTACGGCGACTTCCATGCCCTGCACTCCATCGACATGGACATCCCGGAGAACCGCATCACCGCACTTATCGGCCCCTCCGGATGCGGCAAGTCGACTCTCCTACGTTCTCTCAACCGCATGAACGATCTGGTGGAGGGATGCCGCATCGAGGGCGAGATCCTGCTCGACGGCGAGGACATCCACGATCGCGCCACCGACGTCAACATGCTCCGCAAGCGCGTGGGTATGGTCTTCCAGAATCCCAATCCCTTCCCGATGAGCGTCTACGACAATATCGCCTTCGGCCCCAGGACCCATGGGATCAAGGGCAGGGAGAGGCTGGACGAGATCGTCGAGAGCGCGCTTCGAAAGGCCGCGATATGGGAGGAGCTTAAGGACAGGCTAGGCAAGAGCGCGCTCGGACTCTCGGGCGGACAGCAGCAGCGTCTCTGCATCGCCAGGGCGCTCGCCGTCGAGCCCGAAGTGCTCCTGATGGACGAGGCTACCAGTGCCCTCGACCCGCTCTCCACGGGACGCATCGAGGATCTCGCCATCAAGTTGAAAGAGGACTACACTGTCGTGATGGTCACGCACAACATGCAGCAGGCCGCGCGAATCTCCGACATGTGCGCGTTCTTCCTACTCGGCGATCTGGTCGAGTTCGACGAGACCGAGAGGCTTTTCAGCCAGCCTCGTGACAGGCGCACCGAGGACTACATAACCGGAAGGTTTGGTTGATCCGAGATGCGCACTGCTTTCGACGCCAAGCTCGAGCTTCTCGACGCGAAGATACTGGTGATGGGTTCGTCGATGGAAGATGCCATCCTAGGCGCGATCGAAGTCCTGGAGACCGGCGATGCCGAAGAGGCGCGCCGCATCATCAGCGGCGACGACGACATCGACACCCAGGAGTGGGAGATCGAGAACCTCTGCATGAAGATCCTCCTCACCCAGCAGCCCGTGGCCAGCGATCTCAGGAGGGTTTCGGCCGCCCTCAAGATGGTGGGCGACATGGAGCGCATAGGCGACCATGCCGCCGACATTGCCGAGATCGTCATAGGGTTCGAGGGAAGGCTCGACTGGACTCTCTCCGGGCACCTCGACGCGATGGGCCGTCACGCCTGCAGGATGGTCCATGATGTGGTCGAGGCCTACGTCGACATGGACCTCGCGAAGGCCCGGGGCGTGTTCGAGAAGGACAGATTCCTGAACGAGACCTTCGACAGGGTCCGCGCCGACATCGCCAGGGCCATCGCCGCGAGGGAGGACTTCCCGAGCGACCTGGTGGACGCGCTGATCATCGCGAAGTACCTGGAAAGGGTCGGAGACCACGTGAAGAACATCGGGGAGTGGGTGGACTTCTCCCTGACCGGAAAGCACAGGGGTGACCCCGACGCATGATCTACTATCTCGAGGACGACGAGCAGATCCGCAACCTGACGATCTACACCCTCTCCCAGACGGGAAGGGAGACCATCGGGTTCGCCAAGGCCCAGGAGATGTACGAAGCCCTCGAGAGACGGGTGCCCGATCTGTTCCTCCTCGACGTGATGCTCCCGGGCGAGGATGGCATCGGCGTTCTTCGGAGACTGCGCTCGATGCCGGCCACAAGGGACGTTCCGGTGATGATGCTCACCGCGAAGTCCACGGAGTTCGACAAGGTGACGGGCCTCGATCTGGGCGCAGACGATTATATGACCAAGCCTTTCGGCATGATGGAGCTGGTGTCCAGGGTCAACGCACTGTTGCGCAGGGCCGGGCGCTCCTCCGCCGGCTCCGGAGTCGCTCAGGTCGACTCCGAGTCTGGTCCTGCGTTCATCGCCGCTGCGTCTGGCACTGCGTCCGGAGTCCCCGCGCCCTCCGGACAATCTCTCGACGCCGGTCCCATCCACATGGACGTTGCCAGGTACAGGGTGACGGTGGATGGGACGGAGGTGCATCTCACACGCAAGGAGTTCGAGATGCTCCGCTACCTGATGGAGAACCGAGGCATCGTGGTCTCGCGCGGTCAGCTGCTCGATCATGTCTGGGGTTACAGCGTCGCCGGCCAGACCAGGACCGTCGACGCCCACGTGCAGACTCTTCGCAAGAAGCTATCCGAGGCCGACCCGGACGCCCACTCCCTCATAGAGACGATCAGGGGAGTCGGCTACAGGGTCAGGGAGTGAGGCGACGGGCTGATGCCGGGTTCGCAGAAGGACGGTCAGGTCGGTTCGGGCGACGCGAGTCAGCGCGAGGACGGTGACGTCCAGCGTAAGGGCTGCGCGAGTCAGCGCGCGGACTGCCAACGTGGGGGTGACGACTTCCAGCATGCGGACAGCGCGCCTAGGCTCACGGCCTCTGCCTCCCATGGCGTTCATCGTGGCCCGCGCAGCATCTCCAGCTTCATCGTCAAAAGGCTGTGTTGGGCCTTCGTGATCCTTGTGCTGGTACTGGCGGCGGCGATCGCCCTTCTCATCTACAGGTCGCTCGATCACTCCGCTACGAGCACGCTGGAGGCCGAGTCGCATCGGCTCGCCACCGAGATCGCTTCCGAGATCGCCTCCGCAGACGCCGGATCCTCCGAAGGACAGAGCTTCGCCGAGGAGGCTGCGCGGTTTCTGGAATCGAGCGTGGTGCTGTCCTCGCCGGAGACCAGGGTCACGATGATCGACTCGGACGGCTCGGTGATCTACGACAGCGTCGCTGACGCATCCATCCTAGGCAACCATTCCGACCGTCCGGAGATCGCCGAGGCGCTGGAAAGCGGCGAGTCCACCCAGGGGCGCTACTCCGATACGCTCGGGGAGGAGACTATCTACCACGCCATCCGTCTGGACGACGGGGTGGTGCTTCGCCTTTCGATGACCCAAGCCTCGATCTGGGGGGTGATGCAGGCGGCGTTCGCGCCGGCCCTGCTGGTGATCGTGATGGTCGTCGCGGCCGCATGGATCGTGGTGAGAAGGACCACGCTGCGTATCTCGAAGCATCTCGGAAACCTGGATCTCGACCATCCGATGGCCAACGATCGGGTCCCGGAGGAGATAACGCCGTTGCTCGAGCGGCTTGAGGACCAGCGCCGTCGTCTCGCCGCTCAGGAGTCGGAGCGCCGGCGGTTCACATCGAGCGCATCGCACGAGCTGAAGACGCCCCTGACCGTGATCTCGGGGTACGCGGAGATAATCAGCAACGGGATAGCCAGGCCCGAGGACGTACAGGGATTCGCCGAGCTCATCCATAGGGAGTCGACGCAGATGAAGGAGATCGTCGACGACCTGCTCGTGCTGGCACGCCTCGACGAGGCCTCAGAGGGCGGCTCGGCGCTGGACATGACAGAGGAGGTCTCGCTCGGAGAGGCCGCCGCCAGCACCGCAGAGCACTTGCTGCCGGCGGCGGAGAGGGCCGGGATCAGACTCGAGCTGGACGTGCCGGACGGGGTGGATCGCCCGCAGGTGATGGTGGTGGGCAACCGCCGCATGCTCCACGAGCTCATCCGCAACCTCGTGGAGAACGCGATCCGTCACAACGTGGCCGGCGGCGTGGCGCGCGTGGTCGTCGAGAGTGATCTTGCGGGCAGGCCCGTGCTCCGGGTCTCTGACACCGGCGTGGGCGTGCCGCCCGAATACCGCGAGAAGATCTTCGAGAGGTTCTTCTGCGTGGAAGAGAGCCGTTCGAAGGAGACGGGCGGCTCGGGTCTGGGGTTGGCGATCGTCAAGCATGCGGCCATGCTCCACGGCGCCCAGGTGCTGGTGCGGGACAACGTACCCGCCGGCTCGATCTTCGAGGTCGTCTTCCCCCGGTGGTGACGCGCCCGCGACGGGAGCCTGGGACGCGTGCCGCTAGACATCGATTCGGATCCGACCCTCGACCCGTCGTGCCCTCGACGGGGATGCCCTCAGTCCCTGGCTCTCGCGAAGGCAATCACCGCGAGCGCCGCTCCCAGCACGGCCGATATGCCGAACGCAATCCTGTAGGGGAGGACAGGGTCGGCGGCGGCTGCGGGCAGGAGCGCGACCGAGGTCACCGCAAGCACCATGATCGCCGTTCCGAGGGAGGCGCTGGCCTGCCTCGCCAGTATGGTGAACGACGAGCCGTCGTTGACCGTGCGGACCGGAAGCTCCCCCAGCATCCAGGCGACGGTGGAGCCGATCGAGAGCGAGACCCCGATCCCGCGGATGCATTGCAGGCTCGTCACGACCCACAACGGCGTGTCGGCCTCGAAGATCAGGGCCGCCAGCGCTCCTATCGCGTATACCGCCGCGCCGAGCTTGATGACCTTGGCCTTGCCGATGCGATCGCCGAGAACGCCTCCCAGCGGATTGAACACGAGGGCGGCTATCGCACCTGGCAGCAGCACTGAACCGGAATCCACCGAGTCCCCTCCCAGCACGCCCTGCACGTAGAGCGGGATCACGAGGGTGACTCCCATAAACGATCCGAACAGCAGGTTCTGAAGAACGAAGCCGGTGACGTAGCGGCGCGAGCCCATGATAGAGAGGTCCACGAGGGGGTTGTCCACCTTGCGCTGCCTCGTGAAGAACGCGACAAGCACCAGGACTCCTGCGGCCAGCGGGATCCAGACGGCGGGGCTGGCGAAGCCGGATCCGCTTGCGAGCGAGAGTCCGGAGAGCAGCCCGCCGAAACCTATGGCGGACATTGCGAACGAGCATATGTCGAGTCCGCCCTCATGCCTGCCGGGTTTCTCACCGCGTAGCGCCGGGATCGCGATCATCAGCAACACCAGCGGGATCGCGCCCATCGCCCAGAAGAAGGCCCTCCATCCCAGCGCCTCGGACATGAGGCTGCCGAGCGTGGGGCCGATGTTGGGGGCAAACCCCATCGCGATGCCCGCGATCCCCATCGCCGTGCCCTGTTTGCCCGCAGGCATCCTGGACATCGCGATGCTCTGCGTCGTCGGCATGAGGAAGCCGGTGGAGATTCCCTGAAGAACCCTCCCCACCAGCATCATCGCGAGGTTGGGTGCCAGCGCGCTCAGCGCCGAACCCGCGATGAACAGCGTCAAGGACACGGAGACGAACGACCTCATCCCCATGCGTCGCGAGAGATACGTGGTGATCGTGACGGAGACCCCCAGGGTGAGGATGTAGATGTTGGTCATCCACTGGGCCACGTCCACGTCGATCCCGAAGTCGGAGGCCAGCGTGGGCATCAGCGCGTTCAGGGAGGTCTGCGAGAGGTTTCCCATCGCAGCGCCCAGGACCACTATCGCGAACAGCAAGTACGATGCCCGGTGGCTCCTCGATGTGTCTGTCCCCTCGTTCATGCCCTGATGTCTCCCTGATTATCGGCGTTGCGGCGTCCCTCGTGGCGAAGCGAAGTCCGGTCCGAGGGCAGAGCCTACGGCCGTGCGTCGCTCCGTTCGATGGCGGCCTGCGGCACGGTCGCCGCGCTGCCTGTTCGATGGCGGCCCGCAACCTGGTCGGCATGTCCATGGCCTGATCGCTTTTCCTGATCGGATTATAGGGCGTCCGTGGGCGCGGGCGGTCCGAGGGCATGCGGAAGGGCCGCGCTCGGGATTGAGGGGCGGCCGTGCTCGGGAGACGTGTCCGGGACGTCCTGCACGGGATCGGGGACCGCCATCACACAGCGCATGTCCGCTCTCAAGCCGGAAGGCATCGTCTGTGGATTCGGTTCCGGCCGACTTATCCTCGACGAGTCCGAAGGGGATACGATCCGACCGTCATCTACGGGCTTTCCGACCGACCGGACGGGATCGACCTGCCGGACGCGATCGGATCCATGGACGGGATGGCGGCGGGGGGCGAACTTCGCAGATTCAATACGGACGGCGGCACCTTCGGGATGTGCGCCTAGGATCGGATCGAGATGAGAGCTGTTGTACAGAGGGTTTCCGAGGCGTCCGTCTCCATCGACGGCAGTATCGTCTCGTCGATAGGGAGGGGCTATCTGATCCTTCTCGGAGTAGGGGAGGGGGATGGCGAGTCTCAGGCCCGGAAGCTGTGGGACAAGATCCGCAAGATGAGGATCTTCGAGGACGAGGCCGGCAAGACCAACCTCTCGCTCGCAGACGTCGGCGGTTCGGTGCTCGTGGTCTCTCAGTTCACGCTCTACGCAGACTGCCGTCGTGGGAACCGGCCTTCGTTCAGCGGCGCGATGAATCCCGACGCGGCATGCGCTCTTTACGAGAGGTTCGTCGAGATGGCCAGAGAGGATGTGGCCGACGTCCAGACAGGCGAGTTCGGCGCGATGATGGACGTCTCGCTGGTCAATGGCGGACCCTTCACGATATGGCTGGACACGGCGGAGCTGGGATAGACGCAGGCCGCAGCGCGTTGGCGATCGAGGACGACTTTCGCGATGTAAAGCCTTCGCGGGCGTGGACGTGCGCCTCCGTGGCTCCCGTTACAGTCAGTCCATACGAGCGACGCGTCCGAAGCATCACCTTGCCGCGACCGAGTCCATCGCGTAGAGCGCGGCACCGAGGGCTCCGCATAACTGGGCGTCTTCGCTGATCTCCAGCGGCTCGCCTAGCTTCTCCTCGATCGCGCGTACCACCCCGGAGTTGCGGGCGACTCCTCCGGTCATCATGTAACGGCCGCGTCCGCCGACCCTCCTCACTAGGGCGACCGTGCGCCCCGCCACGGACTCGTTCAGCCCGTGGACTATGTCGTCGACGTCCCTGTCCTGGGCAATCAGCGAGATCACCTCCGACTCCGCAAACACCGCGCAGGTGCTAGAGATCGTGATTCGCTCCCGGCAGTCGAGGCCTCGTCCCGCCATCTCGGAGAGATCCATCTCCAGCGCCTTGGCCATGTTCTCGAGGAAACGTCCCGTGCCCGCAGCGCACTTGTCGTTCATGGCGAAGTTGACGACGCGTCCGAACTCGTCCATCAGTATCGCCTTGGAGTCCTGGCCGCCGATGTCGATGACGGTCCTGACCGCCGGGTCGAGGAATCGCGCGCCTCTTGCGTGGCAGCTGATCTCGGTGACCGACTCGCCGTCCGCTCCGACAGTGGCACGTCCGTAGCCCGTGGCGACGGTCGCCGTCAGGTCCTCCGGGGAGATTCCTGCCAGACGTATCGCCTCGGCGAGCGCGCTCTCCGCACTTGCCGTGGCCCCGGCCCCCGTTGGAACTATGGCCCTGGAGACGACGTTGGAGGCGGAGTCGAGGATCACGACGCCGGTGCTGGTCGAGCCGCTGTCGATGCCGGCGAAGTAGCGGCCTTCGGCGGTGCGGGGACTCGTCGCCGCGCGCCCGCTTGCGCCCAGGGCTGTCGTGTCCGATGCCCACGCCGCGCCGCCTGGGGCCGATCTTGTGCGCTCGACGGCGTCTAGCGGCAGGGTCTCGGCGAAGGCCTCGATCCTGGTCGCGAGCTGACCTGTCCCCTGCAGGGTGAAATCCGACTCGATCTTCACGCAGGGCACCCCCGATCCTTCCCTTATCTCCGGATATTCCAGGCTGTAGAAATCGCAGAAGCTCACAGTGTGGTAGATGATGCCGACGAGTCCTGGGTCGTCGAGCAGCCGTCTTCTGCCCGTGGCGTCAGCCATGCGCATGCACGGCAGCTGTCCGAAAAGCTCGCCCGCGTACCAGTCCAGCAGCTCGTCCAGGCCGTGGATATCTTTCGGCACCGGGCCGTATCCGGCCTCTCTGTTGCCTATGCAGGTGCGATCGACGACGGGCACGGGCATCGCCGCCCTTATCTCCTCCAGAAGCTCGCGGCCGATCCGTGCGCCCATCACGGCCACATGCACGGGCGGATCGGCGGGAGCGGGGGAGAAGGCCCTGCGGAAGAGCTCTTCGTCGAACTCCCTCCCGCTGAACTCGCCGTACTCGCGGGCCAGCCGCTCGAGCTCTTCTGAGAGCAGCCTGCGGGCGCACTCGCCGTCGCAGCGGGGCATCGCCATCTCGAAGACGAAATCCATTCCGTACCCGCCCGCCATATCGTCGGTCTCCGAGCGTCCTGCGGCACCGATGCCAGCCGCCACGCCCGCGCCCAGCACGTCAGCGACGCTTCGGATCGTGTCGCAGCAGTCCACGAGCACCAGCTCGCGGATCCCCCTGCCGACGACCTCCTCGATCACCGCCTTGCCGAACCCGCATATCCCGGCACCGGTCATCTGCTCGGCGGTTTCGACCCCCTCCGGCATTCCGTTCAGGATCTCGCACTCCGCGCCGAAGGCTAAAAGCAGCTCGATCGGCGTGTATTTGCAGACGCACCCGATCATGCGGCACCGTCCGCGCCCTCATCCGACGAGCTGCCCGCCGTCGCGATACCCGCCGAGCCATCCGCGCCTGCGACGTCGTCCCGCCTGCGGGGCATCCCCCGATTGGAGGCGTCGATTCCGGCCATCTCCTCCAGCATCTCCAGAAACGCCCCCAGACGCGTGGCCAGCTGGCCCTCGCCGCCGTGGCTTCTATCGCATCCGTCGCCATCTATCACCAGGAGCGGGATCCCCGCCTCCTCGAACATTTCCTTGGCGAGCCGCGCTACGCCGATGGTGTGCTTGCAGCCCCATTGGTTGAACCAGATCGCGCCGTCGGAGCGGGTGCGTCTCGCGTTGGCGATCCCGTTCGCGATCCTTCTGGTCGCCGGGCCGTTCAACGCGTTTCGGACCATCCTCGTCGCCATCGCCTCGTAGGGCTTCTCGGGGTCGAACCCGGGGTCGAGCACCTCGCCGATCTCAGCGCCCGTTATCTGAGCGCGATCCGACAGGTCGAGCATCTCCTTCACCGGCGCCGCCCAGAAGGGCAGCGCGTGCATCCAGTAAACCTTGAGCGTGCGGGCCGGGCCTAGCGAGCCGATCCCCTCCACCAGAAGCCTCGTGTAGCGCTCCTCCTCCGGAGTTCCAAGCATCAGGTTGTTGGAGAGCGCGCAGTACATCGGGGAGATGATGTCGGTGGGTGTGTCGAGCAGCCCCCGCACCTCCTGGAAGCGCCGGTAGTTCTCGAGAGATCGCTTCGAGGAGGCCACGCGCGCGACGAGCGCCTCATGACCGATGCGCCTGCCTGTAATCTCCTCCAGGAAGACCTTCAGCTCCCTCAGCTGCTCGGCTACGTAGGCGATGGCGCCGTCGTCGATGGTCGATGGCACGTCCACGTAGAAAAGGGGGACGTCGAAGGTCCTCGCCATGCGCCTGAAGCTCACGAGGTTGGCATCGCAGATCAGATTCGTGTGGACGATGCATCTGGGACGGGGCATAAAGCCCATCTCGGCGCCGCCCATGATGATGCGGTGGTAGCTGCAGAGGGTGGGGGACGCTCCCAGATCGTCCATCTTCTCGAGCATGGCCTGCTCGGAGAACGAGGCGGAGATGTAGGAGGAGAAGGCCTCGGCGTTGTAGGGGTGGAGTCCCGCCTCCTGCAGCAGCTCGCCGACCATGAAGATGCTCGCTATCGCCGAGTTGCACGGGTCACGAAGCGGCGCGCACATTGCTCGCATGAGCATCCAGGCGAGGTAGCGGTCGGCCGGCATGAGGCGCTTGTCGGGGAAGCGACGGAGCTTGACCCCGAACGCGCGCCAGCCGATCTCGAGCACCTTGCGGGCTGCAGACGGATGGTTCGGAGTCAGTCGACTGACCACCTTGCCGAACCGACGGGCTAGATCCATCTCGCAGCTACCTCCGTGGCCTTCGCGCCTGCGGTCCCTACGCCTCGGCGTAGTTGCCCAGGAACACGAGAGAGTCGGTGCTGCGCTCAAGGTCTCCGAGCATCTCGATCACGCCCTCCTCCCTCACCGACGCCTCGATGTCGAAGAAGAACATGAAGTCGAAGTCGCGCCCGATTATCGGGAGGCTCTCCAGCTTCAGCAGGTTGATCCCCAGCGCAGCGAACTTCCCGAGCACTTCGTAGAGCGAGCCGGGCTGGTGCTTGCATGTGAGTATCAGGCTGATCCTGTTGGCGCCTGGGTAGATGACCGGATCCTTGGAGATGCAGATGAAGCGGGTGTAGTTGTTCTCGCTGTTCTGGATGTCCGAAGCGATCGGCTCCAGGCCGTAGAGCTCGCCGCAATGGCGGGAGGCGATCGCCGCGATGTCTCCGCGCCCGCTTTCTGCGATGTTGCGGACGGCCTCGGCGGTGTTCGGGCAGTGCGAGATCTCGACGCCGTCCCCGAGGGATGCGATGTAGGCGCTGCACTGTCCGAGGGCCTGCTCGTGAGAGATGATCTCCCGGATGTCGGAGAGCTTGGCGCCGGGTTTGGCCAGCAACTCATGGTGCACGAAGAGCCTCACGCTGCGCACGATGAAGACGCGCTTTCTCCTCATCAGATCGTAGACGGCCCTGACCGATCCGTTCGAGCTGTTCTCGATGGGCAGCACTCCGAAGGAGCACAGCCTGCTGTCGACCGCGTCGACAACGGCCTCGAAGGTCTTGAGGAACATGAGGTTGCCTCGGTGGAAGAGCTTGTCGGCGGCCATCTGCGAGTAGCTGCCCTCGACTCCCTGGCAGGCGATGATGCCGGTCTGAGGGAAGACCTCCGGCTGGTTCTCGATCGCCTGGGAGATGGTACGGGCGATCTCGCTCGGCCGGTCGAGGATCCTGTTCTGATATGCGCGGGAGACGGAGAGGATGGTCCCGTAGAGGGAGTTGGCGTACAGCTCACGGTCGCCGGCCTTGCTGCGGATGCGCTCGAGGATCTCGCGCTCGCGTGATTTGTCCGTCACCGGGGCGTCGCTCTCGGCCTTGCGCTCCGCGATCTCTGCCGACAGGTCCATCCTTTTCATGAAGAGATCGACGAGCTGGTCGTCTATCTCGTCTATCCGCCGCCTCGCTGCTTCGATCGACATGTCTTCCTCCATCTGTTTTGTCCGGTGATCAATCTTAGTGCATACGGCTTCGAACGGATCGCCGTCTATCGGCGACCAGCCCGAGGCGCCGCCGAGTCCCCCGCAGCTGCCGGACGCCTTCGGGGCGCTCCGCCTGCTGCAGGGGCCGGGATGAGGATCCGCCATGCCTCGGCCCCGCTAGTCGAAGCTCCTCATGGTGTCGTGCAGGGCGTTCAGCTTCACGACCAGCTCCGCGAAGGCATCCGGCAGAAGCGCCTGCGGGCCATCGGAGAGCGCCTTCTCCGGATGGTCGTGCACCTCGATCTCGAGGCCGTCGGCCCCCGCCGCCACCGCCGCCATCGAGAGCGGCGGCACCAGGTCGCGCTTCCCGCCAGCGTGGCTGGGGTCCAACACGATCGGCAGATGGCTGAGTTTGCGCAGCACCGGCACCGCCGCCACGTCGAGGGTGTTTCGCGTCTGGGTCTCGAAGGTGCGGATCCCGCGCTCGCACAGGATGACATTCTCGTTGCCCTCCGACATGATGTACTCCGCGCTCATCAGGAGCTCCTGATAGGTCGCCATCATGCCGCGCTTGAGGAGGATTGGCTTGTTGGTGGCGCCGATGGCCTTGAGCAGGTCGAAGTTCTGCATGTTGCGCGCCCCCACCTGGAGCACGTCGATATCGCTGAAGTGCGGCAGGTCCTCGGCCTTCATGATCTCGGTGACGATGGGAAGGCCGGTCTGCTCGCGCGCCTCCCGAAGGTAATCGAGGCCGACCGCGCCCAGACCCTGGAACGAATAAGGGGAGGTGCGGGGCTTGAACGCGCCGCCGCGAAGCATCGTGGCGCCCGCATCGGCGACCAGCCTGGCGATGGTGCAGACCTGCTCCTTCGACTCGACCGAGCAAGGTCCGGCGATGATCGTGAGATCGCCCGCTCCGATCTGCACGTCGCCCACCTTGAGGATCGTGTCCTCCGGATGGAACTTGCGGTTGGCCTTCTTGTAGGGCTCCTGCACGCGCTTGACATCCGCAACGATCTCGAGCGCCGAGATCAAGTCCGTGTCGATCCTGCTCGTGTCGCCCACCAATCCCATGATCGTCTCGGTGTGTCCCTGGCTCATGTGGATGTCGACGTCCTGCCCCCTGAGCCACTTGATCAGGTTGTCCAGCTGATCCTCGTCGGCACCGTTCTTGAGCACGACTATCATGCCGATCCCCTCCGTCCGTCTCGTCCCCCTAGGCGAACATCCGAGGCGCATGAAAAAGCCCCCGCAAGTCGCCTTCGACTGCGGGGGTCCTGTACTTGCCGTTTCGTATGTCTATCAGGCAGTTCTAGAAGACCTCAGCGCAGCCGTGACGGCGCCAACCGTAAAATCGGTAGGTATAAAAGCAGTTGGCGTAATAATGGTCGTTCCGTGCGAAGATCACTGCTCGAACTCCGTTCGCTGCCTGACGTTCAGTCCACAATAGCGGCACGATCCGCCCGATGCAAGCGCCCTCGCGCATCCGGCCCTGCCCAGCGGCGCAGGAGTCTACCATTCGCGGATCTGTGCTTCCAAATGCCCCCTAGGGGTATATGCTCGATACACTGACTCCATACCCCCTAGGGGCATATGACACCTGGAAGAGAGCCGATTTGGAGGTTTTGGATGATGGACGAGTGCTGCGGGTGTCGTCACAAGGACACCGAGCGCGACGAGGTGCTGAAGGCCGATCTCCAGAGGAGGCTGAATCGCGTGATAGGCCAGCTCGGGGGCGTCAAGTCGATGATCGACGACAACCGATACTGCGGTGATGTGCTGATCCAGCTAAGCGCGGCCGAGAAAGCGGTCCGACGCATCTCCGAGATCGTGCTCAAAGACCACATGGAGACATGCGTCGTCGAGCAGGTAAGGGCGGGCAACGTCGAGATCATCGACGAGGTCATGGACCTCATCCGCAAGTTCAGCTGACATCACGGTGCGGGGGGCGCAGGTCGCCCCGGCGGAGGAGACCGGCGGCATGAGGCAGAGATTCGATATCGAGGGGATGACCTGCGCGGCGTGCTCGTCGCGCGTCGACAAGGTCACCCGTGAGGTGGACGGGGTCGACGAGGTCGTGGTCAACCTCCTGAAGAACTCGATGGAGGTCGAGTTCGACGGGCGTCCCGAGACCATCGCGGCGATCGAGAAGGCCGTC
>CAZPAN010000025.1:0-15263 GCA_964584585.1 uncultured Coriobacteriaceae bacterium
TTGGACATGACGAGATAGCCGAGAGATCGGAGCTTATGAAATCGCTCGTGTTAGCTCTTTGGTCACCAGATTTCAAGGAACTCGTAGCGAGCGATATCACGGGATAGACAGCGGGAAGGCCGGGAGGCACCTCATGGTAGGGCATTTCGACTCCATTCTCTGGCCTGCACTTAATCTGTCAACTTGAGGGGGAGGGAGCGCTGAGTATGGAAAGTTAGGCCCTGCTTCTGGTTTGTCTCTGCGAGCTTGGTGGGGATGAAAACTCTGCACGATCCTATCCGACATCTGATCTTGCGATATGCTCGTTTAGGGAAACACTGATTGATTGCATTTGTCCGGATCCGGCGCGTGGCGCAGGTGCCCGGCACGGACCGGAGGCGGGCAGAACGAACAAACCATCGTTGATCATCGTTTCCTAGACTCCGACCGCTTTCGAGCCGGGCGTTTCTTGACAACCCCCCCGGTGGCTTTAAAATCTCACTTATATGGGTTCGGGATTCGATTCGGCCTTCAATCGGGCAGCGGGCGTGGATTCTGGCCCCATTTTCAATGCATGGGGTGGTCCGTCTGCGTCAGAGAGAGTTTGAGACAGGGCTGATCCCCGGGCATGGCGAACCTGGAACCGCACCATCGCAACGCACTGCGATCGCCGCCCGAAGATATGCGAGAGAAGAGATAGGACGCCAGCTTGCTTAACAGGGAGATGCTGGATCGGGCCAAGAGCGCTTACGATTCCGGAGATTACGCCGAAGCACTCACGGGGTACTACACATGCCTTAAGGAGCAGAGCGGTTCTTTCGGACCTGGGGAGTCCGGGCTTGTCCATCATATGCTGGGCAACTGCTTGATGAAGATGTCCAACTTCGAGGATGCCGCCTCGGCGTACGAGAAGTCGCTCCAAGACACCGCATACGACAACCTCACGTCCGTGCGTTCCAACTACGGTCTCACCCTCTCTGCCCTAGGAGAACCCGCCCGCGCCATCGAGCAGTTCGAGGCGGTGCTGCGCGACCCCAGCTATCCCACCCCATACAAGGCCTACAACGGTCTCGGAAACACCTACATGCAGATGGGGGACTTCGCGGCTGCTGGCACAGCTTTCCGCAACGCTGCGGTGGACAACCGCAATCCCGCGCCGGTCAAGGCGTTGCTCAATCTCGGCGTGTGCTTCATGGGGCTCGGCCGACCTGCCGACGCGATCGACACCTACAGGGCGATCTTCGAGTTCAACCCCGATCGGGAGACTCTCAGCAAGACCTATGCCAATATGGGCCAGGCCTACGTGGCCGAGGGCAAGATGGCCGAGGCGGTCAAGGCGTTCGACAAAGCCTCCGGCGACAGCAGCTACATGTTGTCCACAGCTGCGATGGCCGACTATTTCAAGGCGAAGAGCGCTCTCGCGCACCATGACGACAGCGGCATAGACGCGCTCGAAGATGCCTCGGCGATACCCGGGTCCCAGCTCGAAGACGATTACTACTACTACGACGACGCCGACGAGCCTTACTCCGAGAACGCTACTTATGGGGCGGGCATTCCGTCGGCCGATGACACCGGGTTTTTCGAGTTGCCCGACGATGGCTCCGGCAGCCTCGAAGAGCTGATGAAATCCGGCAGCCTCAAGAAAAGCAACAGAGGACTGAAGATCGTTCTCGTCTTCGTCCTTCTCATCGTCCTCGTCATCGCCGCAGCAGGCTTGCTCTATTGGCAGGGATATGGCTGGCCCACTCAGGAGCAGACCATCCAGTCGCTGTTCGACAAAACCGCCGACGGTGAGGACGCCTCGGATTGCTGGATCACCGCATCTTCCGATGAGGACAGGGTCCGCATCAACAGGATCATGAACTCCGTCGTCCCAACAAGCGACATCACGATCGACTATCTCGAGAGGGGTACGATCGACTCCAACGCGATAGTCACTGCGACGACGTCGGAGGGCGGCGAGGTAAGATACGAGATATCGTTCACCAGGGACTTCTCCGGTCTGATCAGCTGGGTCGGCTGGAAGATCAACGGCATCGAGATCGTGTTCCCATCGGTCCAGGCGGCGGGCGATTCCGGTTCCGACACCGGTACCGCGATGGAGACCTCCGACGACGCCTAGCCGATCAGCGTTTCCAATATAGGTCTTGACGGGCTTTTCGGATCCGTTCGGCCTATCTTTAGCGGTAGCTCCCCCAGCTCCTCGACAGGCTGACGGGAGGGTGTGGATTTTCCGTCCGAGCAGGGCCGACGCGCCTGCCGGCTGCTCGCGTGTCGATCTTGTGGGGCAGGGGATCCGCAAATTGTCGTGTGTTAAACTTGAGGGCCTGAGATTGACGTTTTTTGCCGGTCTCCCGGCATCTGATAAGGGGCAGCGTGCGTGCCCGTATGGCCGGGGACAGACCGCTGATGAATATATGAGCATCCGTCTTTGGGAGATGTAAACCGCGTGTCTTTTCTAGATGGGTTCTTCAGTCGATGGGGAACGGACATGGCGATCGACCTCGGAACGGCGAACACGCTCGTCGCGATACCGGGCGAGGGCATAGTAGTGAACGAGCCGTCCGTCGTCGCCATCGACGCAAACAGCAACAGGGTTCTGGCCGTGGGTTACGAGGCCAGGGAGATGATAGGCCGTAACCCCGGAAACATCAGCGTGGAGAAACCCCTCGCCGATGGCGTCGTCGCAGACTATGACGTCACCGAAGCCATGCTCAACTACTTCATCAACAAAGCCAGTCCTCGCCAGTCGTTCTGGAAGCCCAAGCCCAGGATCGTGATCTGCATCCCCTGCGGAGTCACTTCCGTTGAGAAGAGAGCGGTCTTCGAGGCAACGATCGAGGCTGGAGCCAGACAGGCGTTCCTCCTCGAGGAGCCTATGGCCGCAGCCATAGGCGCCGGCCTTCCCGTCGACGAGCCTACCGGATCGATGGTGGTCGACATCGGGGGTGGCACCACCGAGATCGCGGTGATATCCCTCGGGGGCATCGTCGCGTACCGATCTCTGCGCGTGGCTGGCAACGAGCTGGACGATGCCGTGATGAGACACGTCCGAGACGTGTACGGCCTCTACATTGGAAGCCGCACCGCCGAGGACATCAAGATCGCGATCGGGTCGGCGCTTCCGATCTCGACCGGGGAGCTTGACATGGAGATCTCCGGCAGGGATATGACCACCAATCTCCCGCGGTCCGAGATCGTCCAGTCCGAGGACATCCGCGAGGGCATCAGGGCACCTCTTCAGGAGATCGTCCTATCCGTGAAGGAGGCCTTCAACGAGACCGATCCCGACCTCTCGGCCGACGTGATACGCAACGGGGTCCTGCTCACGGGCGGAGGGGCACTCCTCAAGATGCTCGACAGCCTGCTGGCTCAGGAGCTTGAGGTGCCGGTGTACGTATCCGACACGGCGTTCTCCAACGTCGTAATGGGGTGTGCTAGAGCCCTCGAGAATCCGGAAGCTCTGCGCAGGTCGTATACGCAGTAATTAGGGCGGAGTCCGGTATCTCATGCCTCCTCTGGCAGGAACCAAGAAGCGTTTTGAGATAGGTCCCGTCCTGGTTCTGATCCTAACGGTCTTGCTATCGTTCGCTCTCATGACCGTGTGGTCGATAGAGGGCGATGCCGGCCCGGTGCACACCGCGCGTAACGTCGTGCAGACGGTGATCTCGCCTCTCCAGCGCGTCGGTTCTATCGCCGCGATGCCGTTCCAGGCGATAGGCAACGCCTTCGTCAATGCGTCCGCTTCCACCGAGGACCTCACCACGTTGGAGGCCGAGAACGCCGAGTTGAGAGCCCAGCTTTCCGAGTACGAGGAGTACCGTCTCGAGAACGAGAGGCTGACTGCCCTTCTCGAGTTGTCGACCTCCTACAATCTTGAGGCCACGGGTGCCCGTGTGATCGCCCTGAGCACCGACTCGTGGAACCGCACGATCACGATAGACAAGGGATCATCGGACGGGATCGCGATCGGAATGCCGGTTATGGGGACATCCGGCCTCATTGGGCAGACTGAGTCTGTAACGGCGACTACCGCCACTGTGAGGCTGATAACCGACGAGCAGGGCGCTGTCTCGGTGTTTTTGCAGAACAGCCGGGCCGAGGGCGTGCTGACGGGCTCTGCGGACGGGCTGCTCTACGTCGAGTACATAACGACCGACACCGAGGTTGAGCTGGGAGAGGCCGTGGTGACCTCCGGATTGGGCGGGGTCTACCCGAGCGGAATAACCGTCGGCATAATCTCGAGGATTTCCGGGGAAGACAGCGACCTCTACAGGACCATCGTCGTGACCCCGCTGGCCTCCTTCGATCTGAACGAGGAGGTCATCGTGCTCACGGGTGATGAGACGGAGGCGACGCCTCAGGTTTCGCTCGATGACGAGGATGACGACGAGACTTCTGATGAAGAGACCTCCGACGATTCCGATTCCTCCTCTGATTCTGAAAGCACAGAGGATTCCGATTCGGGAGACGATGGCTGATGAGTCCTTTGCATTTGGACAGCGGACCTGGATCACGCAACATCTCCGTCGGGAACGAGAAGCTCCATGCGGTGCCCATCATCATCTCCTGTGCGGCGGCTTTCTTGCTCCAGGCCATGCTCGCCTCCAACATCTCGATCAACGGCATCTCCCCGAACTTCATGCTGGTGGCCATCGCGCCGGTGGCACTTGTATCGTCGCAACGCACGAGCGTCATCGTCGGGTTTCTGCTGGGAGTTCTCTTCGACATGCTGGGAAGCGGGCCGGTGGGCGCCATGGCGCTCGTGATGGCTGTCGTCGGGTTCGTGATGCCGATGTCCCTGAAATCGATCTCGACGCAGAGCTTCGTCTCGTGGATCGTCGTGATGGCCCTGACCGCGCTGGCGTCGTTTTTCGTCTACGATGCCGTCGTCGCGATCATCGGATACGAGGAGTCGTTCTTCCTGTCGCTGCTATACAAGGTATTGCCCTGGACCTTGTACACGACGGTAGTTTCGGCCATCGTGTATCCCCTGGTGAAGAGGTTCATGGGCATCAGGGGAAAGTCGATGGGATCTCGCATCTCACTGTGACGCCGAGGGGTCCGGCCCCGAGGCTCTAGAAGATGCCGGCTCGAAAGGCAGGAACGACGGGCAAGCATGTCTGCAACCGCATTCGCCATAGTCGTCTTCATAGTCGCGACGGCGCTCGTCGCGGCGGTCATACTGTTCGCTCGCAATGAGATCGCTCTGAGGGGATCGCTCAAGGTCAAGCGCAGCTTCAAACGCAAGGGAGAGAAGTCCGGGCCGCAGCGCCCCAGCAAGCAGGGCAGCAGGGCGGGGGATTCCCAGAGGACCGCCTACAAGAGCCGCATCAACATCTTCGGCATGCTCGCCGCCGCTGTCTTCGGCGTGCTCGCGGTGAGGTCATGGTCGCTTCAGGTGCTCAGCGGTTCCCAGTACTCTAGCCAGGCCACCTCGAACATGACCTCGGAGTCGTCGGTTCCCGCCAGGCGCGGGCGCATACTCGACCGCAACGGCCGGGAGCTGGTGACCAACAGGATCTCGCGTACTGTCGTCGGCGACAACAACGTCGTCGACGACAGCCAGGTGGTCCACAGACTCTCGCTGGTGCTGGGCATTCCCGAGCAGGCGATACGGGCCCGTCTCAACGACCAGACCTCGGGCGCCACATCCGACAAGGTCGTCGCTAGCGACGTCTCGATGCGGGCGGTGTCCTACATCGCTGAGAACTCCTCGCTTTTCCCAGGGGTCTCGGTGGAGAGCCGCACCGTAAGGAGCTATCCATACGGTACGCTGGCGGCCCATGTCTTGGGGTACGTGGGGACGATTTCGGAGGAGGAGTTGGCTGCAGAGACCGAGGGTATTACCTACGAGTCGGGAGACACCGTGGGCAAGACCGGCGTGGAGGCCGCCTACGAGAGCGTGCTTCAGGGCAACAAGGGCGTGAAGGTCTATCAGGTGGATTCCAGCGGGAACACGCTCGGCGTTGTCGACGAGACCGACCCCGACCCCGGCGACGACATCAGGCTCACGATCGACGTCGACGTGCAGCAGGTGGCTGAGGATGCTCTTACGGAAGGGCTGGCGTCGGCTAGAAGCTCGGGGTACGGGAACGCCTACTGCGGTGCATTGGTGGTGATCGACGTGAAGACTGGAGGGGTGATCGCGATGGCGTCCGCTCCCTCCTACGATCCCAACGAGTTTGTCAACGGGATCTCCGAGTCGTTGTGGGATTCGCTCACCAACGAGGATTCGAATTACCCGATGAATAACCGCGCGATCGCCGGCCAGTATCCTGCTGCTTCCACCTACAAGGCTTTCACTGGTATGGCGGGACTCATGTCCGGCCTGGTCGACGCCGGTACGACGGCCTACTGCTCCGGAACCTGGACCGGATTCGGAGAGGAGTACTCGCAGAACTGCTGGGACACCACCGGGCACGGCAGCATGGACATCTACTACGCTATCGCATATTCCTGTGACGTATATTTCTACGAGCTCGCCAGCTCTTTCTGGTATCAGGACGACCGAGACATCTTGTCCGACTACCTTGAGGGCTGGGGGTTCGGCTCCACCACCGGCATCGACATAGGCGGGGAGATGTCAGGACGCGTTCCCGACAGCGAATGGAAGAGCGAATACTACTGGGAGACTCCGGAGGAGGCGCAGTGGCTGGCCGGCGACCTCACCAACATGTCGATCGGTCAGGGTGACGTGCTCGTCACCCCCCTTCAGATCGCGGTTGGCTATGCGGGCATCGCCACGGGCAAGATGTACAAGCCCCATGTGCTCTACGAGGTCATGAACAAGAACGGTCAGGTCGTGATTGGCGAGAACATCTCAGAAAGCGATTTCAAGCCCGACGTCTCCGAGGAGAATCTCGCGATCATGCGGGATGCGCTCAGGCTTGCCGTCACCTCGGGCGGCGTCTCGAGCGTCTTCACGGACTTCTCGGTCGAGGTCGCCGCGAAATCGGGAACCGGAGAGACCGGAAGCAGCGAGCGCGACGACTACGCCTGGTTCGCGGCGTACGGGCCGTTCGACGACCCGCAGTACGTCTGCGTCTGCGTCTTGGAACAGGGAGGCGGAGGCACCTCGTCCGCAGGTCCTCCGGTCAGAAAGGTGATGGCCCAGCTCTTCGGCCTCGATGAGGAAGGCACCGTGACCGTTGCTGAAACGGGTGAGCGATGATGCCTGTCGTTCCCCATGTAGAGGACCCGAAGAGCGAGGAGAAGGCACGTCCGCGCGGCTTTCTCGGCCGGCTCAACAAGCCGCTGCTGGCCGTGGTGGCCTGCCTCGTGGTCTACGGTATCGTGAACCTCTGGTTCGTCACCGCCGATAGCACCGAGTACTCCGTGAACCGTCAGATCCTGGGTGTGGCGCTCGGCGTGGCGGTGATGCTCGTCCTGTGGAAGATCGACTACCAGATCTTCGCTCCTTTGCTTATACCGCTGCTCGTCATCGACGTGTTGCTGCTGGTCTCGCCACATTTCCCGATAATCGGCTACGCGAGCGGCGGAGCGCAGTCGTGGGTGAACGTCGGCATCCGCTTCCAACCAGGAGAGCTGGCAAAGCTGGTGACGATACTGATGATGGCCTCGATGGTCTCGAGATACCAGGGCCGCATAGACGATCAGCGCGAGTACGTGAAGTGCCTGGGGCTGCTGCTGGTGCCCTTCGCGTGCATCATGACCCAGCCCGACCTCGGCAGCGGCTTGGTGCTCCTTGTGACGGGTGCCACGATCATATTCATCGGGGGTGCCAACCGGCGCTTCCTGTGGACGACGATACTGGTGATGACGGGCCTCGTGGCCTTCGTGCTTCTCATCGACCCGGTGCTAGACAACCTCGCCGGCACCGACGTGTTCATCAAGGACTACCAGATGAACAGGCTCCTGGTCTTTATCGATCCCGACCTCGACCCGACGGGAGTGGGATACAACTTGGAGCAGGCGATGATCGCGATAGGCAGCGGCGGCCTGTTCGGCAAGGGTATGGGCAACGCCACCCAGTCGGCGCTGGGATTTCTGCCCGAGGCGCCTACCGACTTCGTCTTCTGCACCGTAGCCGAACAGCTCGGATTCCTGGGTGTGCTCGTCCTACTGGTGCTGTTCGCTGCGCTGATAGCTATCTGCATCCGCATGGCGCTGAGGGTGGAGAATCTTTACGCCAAGCTCATCATCATGGGCGTAAGCGGGATGTGGCTCTTCCAGGTGCTCGAAAACATCGGGATGTGTCTTGGGGTTCTGCCCATCACGGGAATCCCGCTGCCCTTCATGAGCTACGGCTCATCTGCGATGATCCTGAACCTCGGATGCGTTGGGCTTATCTGCTCGATCTGGTCGATCGAGCAAGGCCGCAGCAGCGCGGTGAAGTCCCCCAAGGATTCCTAGGGAAGCGCTGATTGATTGCTTTCGTCAGGATCCGGCGGTGGCAGAACGGATGCGCCGAAGTCGAAGGAGGCGCGGTGGCGCGGTTCCTGCTGCGAAAGCCCTCGCTGTCCATGCTTTGCCAAGGCGATATAATCTCGTTTCAGCATGCGTTTAGCCGTGCATGCAAAGCCGGGGGACCGGGGGGAGGCGGCACGTTCCCGTAGTCCCGATGATCTACGACAAGGAGCATGCGAGATGGCCTTTTCCGTCGATTCCTTCATTGACGGCATCTTGAGCACCACCGACGACGATCCGGCCGATGTGCGGGAGGACATCAACCTCGCCGTCTTCGTCGACGAGAGCGCCGACGTCGATCTTATTTCCTGTGTGAAGGACGCGCTGATGCCCGTGGACGATCATGTGCGGATGCATGTGGAGGCGTTCTACGATGGTCCGGTGGAAGTCGACGGTCGTGCCGACCTCACGATAATCATCGCCAATGCATCGTCCTGGGTGGGGGCGACCTCCGCGATCTCGGTCTCGAAATCGGTGCCGACGGTGGTGCTCGCGCAGAACCTCGTCGAGGTCGTGGACAACGCCCAGCGCACTCAGTTCCCGCTGGAGCTCTCCGATGTCATAGCCAGGGAGGTCCTCGACGGAGGGCCGATCCCCGCAGGCGGACTTATGGGCGACGTCGCAAGGCTGGCGAGCGACTCCCTGAGCAAGATTGCGGACGCCGCGAAATCGATACCCGACACGGTGCTCGGCAAAGGAGCGCGTGTCTGGGAGATCTCCGTCGAAGACGCCCCGGGCTATCCCGACATGCTCGACGCGCTGGCTGACTGGGTAATGAGGAACGCGCCGCGCATCAGGACCGTCTTCTCCAGATCCTTCCCCTTTGCAAAGGATGCCAAGATCCGCCACATCATCAGGACCTGCTCCTATCAGAACGCCGTGACTGCAGCGATCTTTTTCATCCCCGGGGCCGATCTGCCCATAATGACGACCAACGAGATCAAGATGCTCATCCAGCTTGAGCGCCAATATGGGTACGTGCTGGACAAGTCGACGATTTTTGAGATCGCCGCGATCGTGCTGACCGCGTTCATGTCGAGGACCGCCATTCGCAGGATCTGCAAGTCGGCTCCGATGCTCTCCTGGCTCGTGAAGACCATCGCCGGTTACGCAATCACCTGCGGCATGGGTCATGCGATGAGGTGGTACTGTGAGAGCGGCCGCCCGTTTATCCTGCCGGAGAGGCAGAGCAGGGCTGCAGCCACTGATCCAGGTGATGTGGGCGACTCCGGCAGGGGTTTTGTTGCGGTCGAGATGAGCGGCAGATAGCCAGGGGAGCAGATGACCGAGAGCACATCCCGATCCCTATGGGATAAGGTTGAGCCGCTGCTGCTGTCATGCGAGCGGCCCGCCCGCTACATCGGCGGCGAGTTCGAGGCGGTGCCAGGATGCAGCGCCCCATATCGTTTCACGCTCGTCTATCCCGACGTATACGAGGTGGGTCTTTCCAATCAGGGTCTCGCCATCCTCTACCGAACGATCAACTCGATCGAGGGCGCCTGTGCCGAGCGCGCTTACGTGCCATGGGGCGACATGGCCGCGCTGATGCGCGAGAACGACATCCCTCTCTATTCGCTCGAGTCCTTCGAGCCGCTGCTCGAGTCGGATGTGGTGGGGTTCACCCTCCAGCACGAGCTCTGCTATACCAACGTCGTCGAGGCGCTCGATCTGTCGGGGATTCCGGTTCTGGCCTCCGAACGTGGTGAGGGCTGTCCGCTGGTCGTCGCCGGTGGGCCTGTCGCCTACAACTGCGAGCCGGTGGCTGGACTCTTCGATGCGGTCATGATTGGAGAAGGCGAGGAGCTCTGCGGCGAGTTCGTTCGCGAGCACATGCGGATGGTCTCCGAGGGTCTGTCGCGCGCGGAGATCGTCAGGGGACTCGCCCGCATACCCGGGGTATACGTTCCCTCGCTCTACGGACCCGATCCTGCCGAGCCAGCTCGTATGGTTCCGTTGGAGAGCTGGGTGCCTCCCGTCGTGACCAAGAGGGTGCTGGCCGACTTCGATTCCTCATCTCCTCATGCTCAACCGGTGGTGCCCTACGCGGACTTGGTGCATGACAGGCTCGCCGAGGAGATCCTCAGGGGCTGCTCAAGGGGCTGCCGATTCTGCCAGGCGGGGATGACCTACCGTCCCGTGCGCGAACGCTCGGCCGACTCCGTGGTCTCCGGCGTGCTGCGGGGACTCGCCGGCACCGGATACGACGAGGTCTCGCTCACCTCGCTCTCCTCGACCGATCATTCTCAGATAGAGGAGATTCTGCGCCGGCTCGATGCGGCAGTCGATGGGCTGGGAATCTCGCTCTCGCTCCCGTCGCAGCGCCTCGACGGCTTCGGGGTGGATATGGCGCTTCTGGCCCTCGGCGGCGGGAAGAAGAGCGGGCTTACGTTCGCGCCGGAGGCCGGCACTCAACGCTTGCGTGACATCATCAACAAAAACGTTACCGAGGACGACCTCTTCAGCGCAGTGAGGGCCGCGTTCGGCGCGGGCTGGAGACGGATGAAGCTCTACTTCATGATCGGCCTTCCCTTCGAGACCGACGACGACGTTGCCGGCATCGCCGATCTGGCCAATAGGACCTACGAGATGGCCAAGGATCAGGTTCCCGACAGCCAGGGCGGTAACGTACGCTTGACGGTCTCCTGCTCGCTTTTTGAACCCAAGGCCCAGACTCCCTTCCAATGGTTCGGCATGTGCACCATGGAGGAGGCTCGGCGCAAGGTCGGGATCATCCGCGAGGCCGGCCTGCATCGTGGAATCGACTTCAGCTGGCACGACCCCGAGGCCTCGATGGTCGAGGGCGCGTTTTCCAGGGGAGGCCGCGATCTGCTCGACGTGGTGATCGCCGCCTGGAAGAGGGGCTGCACCTTCGACGCATGGAGTGAGAAGTTCGAGCTCTCCAGGTGGTTGGAGGCCGCCGAATCGGTGGGCGTGGACCTCCAGGAAGTCGCGAACCGCCCTTACGAAGTGGGCGAGGCGCTGCCGTGGTCGCACATCTCGGCCGGCGTCGACGAGAGGTATCTGATCAGGGAGCTGGATCGAGCCTGCGATGGAGCGACCACCTCCGACTGCACCTTTGGTCCCTGCACCGGATGCGGTGTTTGCAGAAACCTCGATGTCTCCAACGTGATAGGGGGCGGCCGTGGCAGAAGGTAGCTTCAGGCTCAGGCTCTCCTACACGAAGCTGGGAAGGCTGCGGTATCTCTCTCATCTGGAGATGGTCAGATGCCTGGAGAGATGCATCCGCCGCGCGGGCCTGCCCTTCGGCGTCACCCAGGGCTTCTCCCCACATATGAAGCACGCTTTCGGCTGGGCTCTGCCCGTAGGAGTCGGGAGCATGGAGGAGTACGCCGACGTCTGGCTCTTAGAGCATGTGCGTCCAAATGATGTGCTCGCCGCTTTCGAGGATGCTGTACCCTACGGTCTTCAAGTGACATCCGCCACCTACGTGGATCCCAAGGGTGATTCGCTGGAGACGGCGTTTCCCTACGCCGATTACGAGGTGCTGCTCGTCGCACGCGAGGAAGCGGCTGCAGGTACGGCCGATGCTTCGCATTCTGTTGGCTGCTCGGGTACGGCCGATGCTTCGCGTGCGGTCGGCGGTGCAGGTACGGTCGATACTCTCGGCCTTGCTTCGACCCATACGGTCGCCAGCCTCTCCTGCGCGTCCAACATCGCCTGCAAGGCAGAGGAGGCTCTCGATCTCTTGATGATGAAAGGCCACATAACGGTGGTGCGAAAGGGCAAGGAGAAGAAGGTCGAGTTCAATGGTCTGCTATGCGGCAGACCCGAGATCTTCTGTGGTGCGCCTGCGGCTTCCGACCTCGCTTCGGCTCCAGGTGGCAATGCGATCATGCGTATGACCACGTTCACCGAGGGCAAGGGTTCCCTGCGCCCCGATCTCTTCGTCTCCGCCCTGGAAGACCTCTCCGATGGAGCGTTGAGGCGACGGGCGATAACTCGTATCTCCCAGCGTCCCTCTCTTCCGAACTTCTCTGCCGTTCGTCCCCAAGATGCTTTCGGATGATGGTGTGGCCGAAGATGGGTTCGCATCGACAGCGTCCGCTGCATCATTCTCGAAAACGACTTCGCGTTGCGCCGTTGAGAGATTGCGTCCATGCACCTCATCATTGATCTATGCGCTTTCCATTGACGAAAACCCCGCGCACTTCTCGCGCCTTTTTCAGTTTCTTCACGAGCGCATCCGGCTTATCGATGCTGACAAAGTTGGTGTAACGGATTATCGCGTTGTCGAAAGTTATATTGGAGAACTCCGCGCCCCTAAAGATGCAGCCGTGTATCTCTGCATGGTTGAAGGCAGCTCCCGCGAAACAGCATTGTGAGAACACCGCCCTTCGGATGGTCGCCCTGACGAAGCGCCCCTCTGAAACATCGCAGCTATCCATCCGCACACCCGGCTCGATTGTTGCGCTGACGAAAGAGGTGTTTGTCAGCAGACAATCCTCGAAGAGAGGGCTTCCACAGGGGTGTTCTTGCATTATCTTCGCGGCGGCAAACGAAGACCGGGGGAGTTCTGCAGCCCGGAACCGACAGTCCTTTATAACGCAGCGGGAAAAATCTGCATCTCGAATACGCGCTCCATCAAAATGGCATCTTCTCATCTTGGCATCCAGAAACGACCATCCCGTGCCGGAGCAGTATGCAAAGGAACAAGCTTTCAGCGATGTGCCGACAAAGCGAGCCACATCGCCTTTCAAATAGTTGAAAGACGTGTTCTTCACATTCGATTTTATGATGCGTAATCCTTCTGCGCTTGTGTGGGAAACAGAGCACCTGTCGATAGAGCTGTCTGCTAATACGAGTCGATCAAGAGATGCCCAATCCAATTCGCATCGTTCGAATCGCGAGTCTCCAGCATACGCGTCGTGCAGCTTCGCCCCTGTCATTGAGCATGTTCGAAACTCTGCTTCCAACATGGTTGCATGTTCCATACTCGACGAAGAAAGATCGCAGTCTTGTAAGGTCGAGTGGTTCAGGATCGAGCCAGCCCAGGTGGTTTGCTTCATTCCCAGATTCTTGGCTACAGAGTTGCGAAAAGACACGTTTTGGAGTGAGCAACCGTCGAACGAGAACCCCTTCGATGGATCCTTATCGTTCAAGCTCGTGCCCGGGTTGTGCTTATTGCTTCCTGCCCTAGCTGGAAGGATCAATTCAGCATTGGCGAGAACAGATCCGTCAAAAGAAGCGAAGCTGACGCTCGTGTCCATAGAGAAAATCACAGACGTATACCGCTTCTCGCGCGTGCTGGACGATTCTCCGTCTGGCATGCCGGGTGAGTTCATATCCGGCAAATCGCTTCTTACTCCGCACAGCAAGGTAGCTCTGGGAATAAAGCAGTCACGAAAAGCGAGAAAGCGGCAGTCCGCTCCTGAGAGGTCTGCTCCGATGAGGTTGCAGTCAGAAAACTCTCCATACCTCAAATCTGCATCCTGGAAAGATGCTCCGGCAAGATCGCACGATGAGAAGCGAGTACCCCTTGATTGAGCGAATGAGAAGCAAACACCGGAAAGATCGAGATCGTGGAACCGCTGATATTGCAAAGGCCTGATGATTTCGCTCGGAGAAGCGAGAACGCGCTCCCACATCCTCTCGCGAAGGACATCAAGGTCTATCTCCATACCCTCATTATTTGCGTGATGGCGTTTCTTGCTTGAATGGGAGGAGTTGCTGAAGATAGCAAAGGCTTTGTAAACGGCATAAGCCTCCTCGCATCGCAGGAAGGCCTCTTTCAGGGCAGTCCAGGTTTCGTTTTGGATCTCCTCCACATACGCCCACTCGTGCAGCATGCTCGGCGGATGCCGTAGCAAGTCGTCGTCGATATTCGCGACGATTTCGCGAATCGCTTTGCGAGTCCCTCTTGTATCGTCAATATCCCACTTTGATGTTTGCGCCGATATCTCAAGAACGTCGCGATGTTCTATTCGATAGCCCAGCATAGAGGCCAACGTATCCATCGCCGAATCAAAATTGCCTTGGGATATCTCGAGAAGTTTTGTATCTCTGGAGCCAGCCACGCTCATGCAGTACCGCATCATTCTCATACACAGCACAACCGACAGAAGAAGGGGGAATAGACCGGCGGAGGAAATCGCGGGAGCATTGCTAAAGCTGGCATTTGCGATGACGATGACCCACAAAAAGTCAGCCAAGATGCAGGTGGATGTCGCTATGAGAATCATAACGAGGCTATTGCGTTGTTTGCTTTGGAGATGTGAAACGACCTTGTGTGCCGCTTTTGATTTTGAGAAGTCTTTCGTCAGGCCACTTATCAGAGACAAATGGGCCGTTACACAAAGCGCGCATAAAGCGATGACAAGGGGGATGGTGACCGTAAGCATATTGACAATATCGTCATTATCCCAACCAAACGCCTGGACAATATCCTGAATAAAGAGGGGGAGTTGGTAATTTGGAAACAAAACATGAGTTCCGAAGAGCAAAGCGAAGAAACCGAGAAGCACAATTATGACGATGGTCATAGCCGTAGCGCAAGCGATTATAAGGGCTTTCGTAAGCTTGTCGAGCCCGTTGCCGTGTTTGTCTTTCATTGTGCCATCACGTTGGTTTTACGCTGAGAACTCATTGGAGTTTCTTCGAATCGCCTGTATAACCAAGAGCATTATACGGGACGGTCTGGCGTTCGTCCGACCGCCGGAGAACCATCTCGACGGCAAATCAATCAGTGTTTCCTATAGCGGCATGGATGCAACTCGTCCGTCATGTGGGTCGGGAGCGGATGCATGACCGGGTTTCTTCGGGCTGAAACCTGCTAGACCCCGACTTTTGCAGTAAAAAAGAGCCGTTTTCCCTATTCTACCGGGGGAAACGGC
>CAZPAN010000026.1:0-15171 GCA_964584585.1 uncultured Coriobacteriaceae bacterium
GTGCGCTATCGCGTCTATCGCGTCGCCACCTTGCGGCGAAGGCGGAGGAGCTTGGCCTTGAGTTCCGAGACCGGCTTTCCGTCCAGGGCATGGTCTAGCATCGCGAGGTCGGCAGGCGGGAGTCCCAGCTTAGATGGATCCACGTCTTCCCACACGTCTCGGAAGACCTTCGCATACCGTGCCAGATGCTCACGCCGCCGATCGGACGGCAGGCAGTATATCGAGTGGAGCACGTACTCCACCGACCAGGAGACGATCTCGGCCCCCCATCTCGCGCCGAATCTCGCCTTCCAGCGTCCCATCACGGTTTCGGCGACCTCCAGGTGCCGCTCGATCTGGGAGACGCTTCCATCGGCGACCCCACCTGTCATGGAGCCTTCGCGGCGCACGCGGTAGATGTAGGGCTTGTCGGAGATCAGAACTGTCTTCGCCGAGGTGCAGTAGAGATCGAAGAGAAAGACCACGTCCTCGCCGAGAGTCTTGGTCTCATCGAACGATATCCCGCCGGCGACGAGCGGATCAGATCCAGGATCTCCCGACAACAGGCGGCGAAGGCATGCCACGCGCGGGTTGGGCATCGAGTTCTCCTCGAACGCGAGCGCCGGCTCGAACCCCTCGTAGACGGCATCGCGTGGGCTGAGGTGCCTCGTCAGCCATTCGTCATCGGAGGGAGGCTCGCATCTCGCACCGTATACGACGGCCTCGGCGCCGTGCGACTCGAATACCTCCACGATCCGCTCGCACGCCCATGGCTCGAACCGGTCGTCGGAATCGAGGAAGCAGACGATGTTCCCTCTCGCCGCACGGATGCCAGCATTTCGCGCCGACGGCAGACCTCCGTTCGGCTTATCAACAACCACGATACGGGGATCCCGGGCGGCTCTGCGACCGAGGATCTCACGCGACGAATCTGTGGAGCCGTCGTTAACGCATACCATCTCGATATCGGAAAACGTCTGAGCGATGAGAGAGTCGAGGCATTCTTCGAGGTAATCCTCCACGTTGTAGACAGGCACCAGCACCGAGATGACGGGAGCAGCGCCGACATCCTCCGACCGGGTAACGGGATCGGCGGCCTCGGGACGAACTCTCTCGGGGCCGGCGGTCCTAGGGGAGGTGACCCTGCCGGCATGACCCTCTTTCGAACCTACGACGTTTTCGGAACCGTTCATACCATCACTCACTCTTGAACTTGTCCCTCATCATGCCCAGCACCAGCGAGGGACCTCCAAGCTTGAAATACCTCTTGAAATTGTCCATCTTGCTATCGGTGGAGTACCGGCGATGGTATTCGTCGAAGAGCTCGGGAGACCTAACGAGCAACCCTAGGTCGGCTTGGGCCCACCTCTCGAACAGATCCATGTCCACGTCCCCGACCTCGATCGCAGCCGAGAACTCCTCGGATGCCCTCCTGAGAAAGTCCAGGGCGAGTTCGGGCGAGAGCCGTTCGTAATTCCACATGTAGCTGTCATACTTCATGCGCTGAAGGATGCCCTCCAGACGCTCGCGCAGCTCGGGCCGCTCGTCCAGGTAGGCCTGCATGCCGGCGTACTCGTCGCAGACACAGAAGACCTTTCCGGGGCTGTTGACCGACGACTTCTCGTTGTCCTGCCGATATCTGATGATCGGGACGGTGGTGAAGACCGCCCGGTCGCACGACGCCCACACCTTGAAGTTGAAGCCGGCGTCCTGATACGACGCGCCAGGGGTCTCCAGAAACCTCACCGAATTGCCTTGGAGGAAATCGCGCCTGTATATCGCCGACCATATCGTGGGCTTCCGGTAGAACACTTTCGGGTTGTCGGCAGGGTCTATCACCATCCCAAGCAGGTCCGGGCCGATCCATCCGCCTGGCTCGAATCGCTCGGGCGGACCCGACCAGTAGAACTCGAAGTCTCCCCTGGCCACTTGGGCACCGTTGGCTCGCGCCTGGGTCAGCAGCTCCCGCAGCGCGCCGGGCAGCATGATGTCGTCGGACTCGAGCACGCCGACGAACTCCCCGCGCGCGAGGCCGAGACCCATGTTCATGGAGGCCCCGTAGCCCGAGTTGGGCTTGTCGATCACCTTGAACCTAGAATCGCGGTCGATGTATTCCTGGACTATCGATCGTGAGGAGTCGGTCGAGCCGTCGTTTATGCAGATGACCTCGATGGCCTCTCCTCCGTCGAGCTTTTGCGCCGCTGCGGAGTCGAGGCATTCGCGCAGGTGACGCTCGACATTGTATATGGGAACGAGCAGTGTGATAGCAGGCTGCATCCATCCTCCATCGAGCCAACGCGGTGCGGTGCGGGCCGTCTTGCCTGGCGGGCAAGCCTCGGGCGCGGCCCGGGCAATGAGAACACGCTCTATAATACACATCTGAAATTCGGCGGTTCACAGCAGCCGGGGCGGGGGCGGGACACGTGTCAGAACACAGGAGTGAAGAGCGAGCCGATACGGTGGTCGAACCGAACGACGGAACGGGCGAGGCTGTGGGCGGCAGAGCGCCGCAGCCAAGTTGCGGCGAGAAGTCCGGCGGTAAGTCCAGGCCCATGTTCTCGATAGTGATGCCGGCCTACAACGTTCAGGATTACATCTCCGACGCGATCGAGTCGGTGCTCGCCCAGACCATCGACGACTGGGAGCTTATCGTCGTCGATGACGCCTCCCCGGATGCCAGCGGCGAGATCGCACGCAGATTCGCCGAGCAGGACAGGCGGATCCGGGTGGTATGCCACAACGAGAACCGCTGGCTCGGCGAGGCTCGCAACACCGGGATGGATGTGGCTTGCGGGCGCTATATCTGGTTCCTGGACGCGGATGATCGATGTCTCCCCAACCTGCTTGAGAGATGCACGGAGGTCCTGACCGCTCATCCAGCCGATGCGGTGATGTTCGGGCACGTGGAACGCTACATCGACTCCGATGGCAATCTGACGGCCGAGCGTCAGGTGAGTCCCGACGACGCAGTGCTTGCCACTAAGGAGGCCCTTCGCGAGCGGATCCTCGACTACGAGAAACTGACGTGCTACGGGTACTCCTGGAACAAGATCTACGACCACGACCGCATCCGACGCATCGGTTTGAGATTCGGCTCCACGGTCTTCATCGAGGACATCCTCTTCAACATCGCCTTCTTCCAGGACGCCGAGAGCCTCAATGTGATCTCCGACCCCCTCTACCTCTACGGCAAGAAGGAGGGGGGAAACATCACCAACAGCTTCAAGTCCGATTATTACGAGCTTCACCACAGGCGCATCGAGGCCCTCTACGACCAGCAGGCCGCTTGGGGCCTGCTGGATGACGGGGTCCGCTCCACGCTGGGGAGCCTATTGGGGCGATACGTGCTCTCGGCGCTGGAGCGCAACTGCGATCCGCGCAGCAACATGAGCGGAAATGACCGCCGCAGGTGGTGCGAGGAGACCTTCGCCGACCCAATGTTTCAGGATCTGGTTCCGTACGCCGAGGCCGACGACAGCCGGATCCTCGATATCTGCCTGAAGCCTTTGAGGAAAGGCGATGTCGGCGGGGCGCTCAGACTAGGCCGCCTGATCCACTTCGCAAGAAGGCACCTGTCGGGGGTCTACCGGAAGCTGCGCTCACAGAGGTAGTCTGAGCGCAGGACACGAAGCGATGTGCGCGCTGAGCATCCCGACGCTCGATCGGCCAGCGTGCTACCGGAGGTCGGACATCATTCCGAGAAGCGCTCGGAGACCCTGCGTCTTCAGGTAGTACCTCGCCTTGGACGACCTGGTGGGGTTGTCGGGAAAGCTTCTCCAGAAGCGCTCGGGGTCGTCTATCACCAGACGCAGGTTTTTCGCCTGGTAGCCTCGGAACAACGACTCGACGAAATCCCCGGCCTCGATCCCGGCTTTGAGGTCGGCGACCATCCTGTCGAGGAAGAGCCTGCGCATCTCGGAAGACAGCCGCTCGAAGTTCCACATGTAGCTGTCGTACCTGAGTCTGAAAGCATAGGGCCTGAGCGGCTCGCGCGAGGGGTCGGCCGCGATGAAATCCATGATCGAGTCAAACTCGTCGCAGACGCAGAAGACCTTCCCAGGGCTGTTGACAGACGATGCCTCGTTGTCTTGGCGGTAGAGAACCACCTCTTCGGGAAGACACCAGACCCTTTCCGCGCACGCCCACGCCTTGAAGCAAAATCCAAGGTCCTGAAAGCTCGCTCCTGGGGTAGGAAGGCATCTCACACCGCTTCGTATCAGGAACTCGCGCCTGTAGATAGCCGACCATATCGAGGGGTTCTCCAGAAAAATTGCCGGCTCGTCCATCGGCCTGAAAGCGCGGTTGGCCGCCTCGGGACGCACGACCCCTGCGGAGGCTCGCCGATCGTCGGCGGACCAGTAGAACCAGTAGTCGGCCTTCACGATGTCCGCAGAGCTCTCGTCGCCTGCGGCCACCATCTTCTCGAGGGCATCCGGCACCATGATGTCGTCGGGTTCGAGGATCGCGAGATACCTTCCCTCCGACATATCGATACCCTGGTTGATGGAGTCGCCGTATCCGGAATTGGGCTTGTCGAGCACGCGGATACGAGGGTCGGCCGCCATGTGCCGCTCGATTATCTCGCGTGATCCGTCGGTCGAGCCGTCGTTGATGCAGAGGATGTCGAGATCCGAGAGCGTCTGGCTTTCGAGCGAGGCCATCGACTCGTCGAGGTGCCTCTCGACGTTGTAGATGGGCACGAGCACCGTCACATCGGGCCGGGCTGCGATCGGGCCGGGCTGCGACGAGAGCTGTCCGCTGGTCGGATTCGCCAATCTCAGTCCCTCCCGAAGAGATCGCGGGTGTAGACCTTGTCGGAGATATCGTCGAGGTCGGAACTCCACCTGTTGGCAATCACTATTTCGCTGCGGCTCTTCAGCTCGTCGAGTCCCACAACCTCGTGGCCGTAGAACTCGCCGGCATCGAGCGTGGGCTCGTAGACCAGGATCTCGGCACCGCGCTCGTCAAGCCTCCTCATCACCCCGATCACAGAGGACGACCTGAAGTTGTCCGACCCGCTCTTCATCGTGAGACGGTAGATGCCAACTACGGGGCGCTCGACGGCAGGACGGGAGACCGCCTCGTCGGCATTGCGCCCGGACCCGACGAGAGCCATCACCTCATCGGCGATGTGGTCCTTGCGCGTGCGGTTGGCCGCCACGGTGGCGCCGATCAGATCCTGCGGCACGTCGCGATAGTTGGCCAGCAACTGCTTGGTGTCCTTGGGAAGGCAGTACCCCCCATACCCGAACGATGGGTTGTTGTAATGGGTCCCTATCCGGGGGTCCAGGCCCACGCCCTCGATGATCTTGCGGGAATCGAGTCCGGCGATCTCAGCGTAGGTATCGAGCTCGTTGAAGTACGCGACCCTCAGCGCCAGATATGTATTGGCGAAAAGCTTGACCGCCTCAGCCTCGGAGGAGCGCATGACGATGATAGGCGGATCGTTCTCGGCACCCTGCCCCATAAGCTCCGCAAAACGCCTCGCATCCGGCTCGAGCGTCTCGTCGGGGACCCCCACTATGATGCGCGAGGGACGCAGGTTGTCCTCCAGCGCCCTGCCCTCCCTCAAAAACTCGGGGGAAAACACGAGACGGACACCCGGATGCTCGGCGGAGAGGCGCTCGGTGCACCCCACGGGGACGGTCGACTTTATCACGACGATCGCCTGGGGGTTGACCTTCGCGACCTCCTCCAGAACCTCGATCACATGCGAGATATCGAAGAAGTCGCGGTCGGAGTCGTAGTCGGTGGGCGTGGCGATCACTACCAGCTCGGCCTGGGAGTAGGCCCTCGTCCCGTCGGTCGTTGCCTTGAGGCGGTCGACCCCGTCGGCGAGAACCTCCTCGAGCATCGTGTCGGCTATCGGAGACCTGCCCGCCGAGATCGCATCGACCTTCTCCTGGACGACGTCCACGATCGTCACGTCATCATGCGCGGCAAGCAAGACCGCCACAGACAGCCCCACGTACCCAGCGCCCGCAACCGCTATCCTCACGTCATCCGCCCCCTAGCTCTGACGGCTCTCGTCGGAAGACATAGCGGAGCGGACGACCTCGGCCAGCACTGGGTCGCGAAGGGCCATCTTGATGTTAGTCTCCAACCAGGTGGATATCGTGCCGGTGTCGAAGCCGTCGGCCGGGTCGATCACCAGCGCGTACATCTCCTCCTCCGCCAGCACCGCGTCGAGCGCGTCGGTGAGCTGAATCTCCCCGCCCGCGCCGGGCTTCACATCGTGCAGCAGCTCCATCACCCTTGAGGAGAGCAGGTAGCGGCCGAATATCGCAAGGTTGGAAGGTGCCTCGTCGGCCGGGGGCTTCTCCACCAGGCCGTCGATCTTCCAGACCCCATCGGAGACCTCCTGCCCAGAGATGATTCCGAAGCGACTCGTCTGCTCATGGGGAACCGGGAAGACCGCGATCACGTTAGCGCCGCCGTGCTCGTCGTGAATCTCGCGCATACGCCCGAGAATAGAGCACTCCGGGACGATCACGTCGCCGAGCAGGATGTAGAACGGCTCGCCGCCCGACTCCTCGTCGGCGCAGAGCACCGCGTGGCCGAGGCCCAGCTGCTCGTCCTGGTAGACGTAGCCGACCGGCATCTCTCCCGCCTCGTCGACGGCGTCGGCGAACTCGTCCTTGCCCTTCTCGCGAAGATGGCCGGAAAGCTCGGGACTGGGCAGGAAGTGATTCTCGATAGATGCCTTGTCGCGGCTGTTGACGATGACCACCCTGTCCGCGCCGGAGTGCAGCGCCTCCTCCACGACTTACTGTATGACGGGCTTGCGCAGCACGGGGAGCATCTCCTTGGGCTGCGACTTGGTGATGGGCAGGAACCTGGTCCCCAGGCCCGCCGCCGGAATGATCGCGATCATCCTCTCTCCTGTTCGGTCTGACTCAGCCTGGCCGCTGTCGGGCGCGGCCTGCGTCTTGCTCTCAATAGGCACATGCGACACGGCCGCCACCTGCCTAGGGCGGAAGCGGCGGGGACGGCCGACTCTCCACGTATCCCGTCAGATCCGCCATCATCCGCTTGGAGCGGTATCGGCCGGACAGACAGTCAGAAGATCGCATCGAGCATGCGTTGAAGGGCATTAGCGATAATACCCCATGAACGAGAAGCGGAAGTCACGGAAATCGGGAGGCGTGAACATGATCCGAATAGATCCGGAATGGTTCGACCTGAACAAGATAATGGACTCGGGACAGTGCTTCCGTATACTCCCCGACCGCGACGGCTCTATCGTCGCGCTCTCGGGAGACCGGTTCGTGAGAGCATCGAAAACCGAGGACGGCGCGTGGGAGCTGGACTGCTCGCAAGAGGATCTCGACGGATTCTGGGGGGAGTACTTCGATCTCGGCCGCGACTACTCCGAATGGTTCGGCTCGGTGGACCCCGACGATGCCTACCTCATGCGCGCCGCCGCAGTGGGAAAGGGGCTTCGGGTCGTGAACCAGGATCCATGGGAGACTCTCGTGAGCTTCATCATCTCGCAACGCAAGTCGGTCCCATCGATAACAGGATGCGTGACGAAGCTCTGCCACAAGTTTGGCGACCCTATCGGAGACGAGGAGATGGAATTATTCTCGTTCCCGAGACCAGAGCGGCTGGCGGGGCTTTCCAAGACGGATCTCTGCGGCTGCTCGATGGGATACCGGGACGAATACGTCATCGATGCCGCCCGGCGCGTAGCGAGCGGGAACCTCGACCTGGAGGCACTTCGGCAGGCGAGCGATCAGCATCTGCTCGACGCGCTGATGCAGGTGAAGGGCGTGGGGATCAAGGTGGCGAGCTGCACCGCGCTCTACGGATTCCATCGGCTCGACCTTTTCCCGATAGACGTGTGGATCAAGCGGACGCTCGACGAGCACTACCCCGGCGGATTCCCGAAGGAGAAATACCCCGGATACTCCGGGTTCATGCAGCTGCTGATGTTCTACGAGGCGCGCCACTGAATCGAGTAGGAGGCGCAGGCGCAGGGGGATTCTCGCGCCGACACGGGATGGAGCGACGCTCGTCTGGAGGCTACCCCTCCTTAGGCCGGCCGTCCATCTCCGCCATCAGCTGCTCCTTGGCGACGGCAAGATGGGCCATCTCCTCATCGGAAAGCACCGGATACCGCGAGTCGCACTTCTTCAAAACGTCCTTGAGCGCAAGCGACACATAGTGCCTCGCCACCCACTTCTGGTCGGCGGGAATGACATGCCAGGGGTTCTCCTTGGTGGAGGTCGCCCGGATCACGCGCTGATAGGCCTTCTGGTAGTCGTCCCAGTAGTCTCGTTCGGCTATGTCGGCAGCCGAGAACTTCCAGTTCTTATCCGGCTCCTCTATGCGCTCCAAGAAACGCTTGCGCTGCTTCTCGTAGGAAAGGTTCAGGAATATCTTGAGCAGGCGATATCCGTTCCAGTACAAGTGGTCCTCGAACCAGCGTATCTGAGCGTACCTGCGCTCGAAGAACTCGCGGTCGCTCATGTCGAGGCAGCGTTCGGGCAGCTTGTAGCCACGGTGAAGGCTATGAACGTCGACAATCAGCACATCTTCGTAATAGGAACGGTTGAACACCGCGATCATGCCGCGGGCGGGCAGAGCCGCCGAGGCGCGCCAGAGATAATCATGCGAGAGCTCGATCTCCGTGGGCTGCTTGAACGGCACGACCTTGACGCCCTGCGGGTTGAGGCCCGACATCACATGCTTGATGGTGCTATCCTTGCCGCCGGCGTCCATCGCCTGGAGGAGAACCACGATCCCCTCGCGACCCTCGGCGTATAGGCGGCTCTGCAGTTCCGAGGTCTCGAACTGTACCTTCAACGTGGCTTCCTCGATCTCCGCGCGCAGCGACTTGTCGAGACCGAGGGTAGTGGGCATATCAGAGAGCTTGAAGCCCTTCCTGTCCTCTATCCGAAAATCCTTGAGGTCGTTCATGCCGATCATCCAGCCTTTCGAGAGATTCGCCGGTTGGACAAGCGTGGCACAAACGCGTCGGATCGTCGCTGACGCAACGGCGAGCGCACCGCCTGCGAGACACATCGGCCACTTCCGTGTGCTAGCATGGGCTGAAAGCCGGATTCGAAAACGGAAGAGCAACGCCTCGGGAGCCGCAGATGGACGAGAAACTCGGCAGGATCACCCAGCGAATCGACGACACCGCGATCACCAGGTACAAGCACAAGCTCGACAAGAAATACCCGATCAGGGAGCGAGACCTGCGTTTTCCGGGCAGAGCCTCGCTGCTGGGCTGCATCTGGACCAAGCTCGCCATGATCCTCGTGATTACCGCGTACCTGATCATGCACTCAGCGGGCCTGGACGACGGTCAATCGCTCGACGACCCGCTGGCCCCGATGCTCTTGGTCGGAGATGTTGCGATCGGGTGCTGCGTTTACGGGATCGCCTCCGTGTTCACCTATTTCTACATAAGGATCAAGAATCTCGCGTTCGCAATACTCCTCTTCCTCGCGTGCTGCGCAGCGGTAGTGCTCGCATTCCTGATCTGGAGCGTCACCGCTCCTTCAGGCGGGCTGAACCCGGTGCTCTCGGGGATCTTGATAGCAACCGGCGTGATCCCCCTGGTAGCTGACATATGGGGCTTCATCACCTACGACCAGAAGGTCGCCCAGGGAAAGATCCTCTAGGGAAGCGCTGATTAATTGCTTCCGTCCGAATCCGGCACGTGGCGCAGCCCTTCGCGCCCCCATGCGCACGAAGGCGAAAAGGGCGCGCTGACCTGCGCCGATGAGCCTGGGCGCGCAGACGCACGGCACGCACCGGAGGCGGACGGAATGAATCGTTCGGAGTTTCGCTGGGATACGCGATCCACCTTGTCTGTTGCCCCGACTGACTAAGCGAAATTCTTCTCGAAAAACACCTTGATGTCATCGAACGGGATCACGTCGAGCCGATCGTAGAGATCGGTATGCGAGGCTCCCGGAACGAGCACGAGCTCCTTGTTCTCGCCGTTCAGCAGCGCGAAGGCATCCCTGCCCATGTAGCAGGAGTGCGCGGCGTCGCCATGCAGCACCATCACCGCGCTCTCGATCTCGGATGCGTATGCGAGAAGCGGCTGATTGAGAAAGCTCATGGTGCCGATGACATTCCAGCCGTCGTTGGAGTTGAGCGACCGGGGATGATAGCCGCGCTCCGTCTTGTAATAGGCGTTGTAGTCCTTGACGAACTGCGGCGCGTCGTCCGGCACGGGGTCGACCACCCCGCCGCCCCTAGCATATTCGCCGCTCCTGTAGTCGGCGATGCGCTGGGCCGCAAGGTTGCGGCGCTGCTGCATGCGCTTGGCCGGGTCGTCGTCTGCGTCGTCGTAGCCCTTGGTGGAGATACGGCTCATGTCATACATCGTGGATGCAACCGTCGCCTTGATCCTCGGGTCAAGGGCGGCGGCGTTGATCGCTAGTCCTCCCCAACCGCAGATGCCAAGGATCCCGATACGCTCGGGGTCGACGTCGTCGCGGCACGAAAGATAGTCTACGGCGGCCATGAAATCATCGGTATTGATGTCGGGAGATGCCATGTAACGAGGTTCGCCGCCAGACTCCCCGGTGTAGGACGGATCAAAGGCGATGGCGAGGAAGCCCCGCTCGGCCATCTGCTGCGCGTAGAGGCCGCTGGACTGCTCCTTGACCGCACCGAACGGCCCGCTGACCGCGATCGCGGCGAGCCTGGAGGAAGTATCCAAGCCAGCAGGCTTGTAGAGGTCGGCCGCCAGCGTGATGCCGTACCTGTTGTGGAAAGTTACCTTGGAGTGATCGACCGCGTCGCTTTTCTCGAAAGTCTTGTCCCATTCGTGAGCGAGTTCGAGCTTCTGATCTTGCATGGGAGCTGATCTCCTTTCCGATGGATCGTGATGTATTCCGATTTGAGGAAACGCCGATCGATTCGCTCCGCCCGCCTCCGGCCTACACCCGCGCCCGCGCACGCCCAGGCTCATCGGCACAGGTCAGCGCGCCCTCTTCGCCTTCGCGTGCACGGGCTGCGCCACGTACCAGATCCGGATGAAAGCAATTTATCAGCGCTTCCTTGATTTTCATTTAGATTCGATCTATGTACAATTACCCATGTTCGATAGGTAAGTATGTGATTTTCGTATAGCCTGAAGATGAATTAGCAGCCGGCCGCCGGCCTGCGCCACAGCTGCGGCTCATGACTCTACCCCGCAAGCCACCCTTCCAGAACGGAGGCGCGCACATGGACATCAGAGTGCTCAGGAACTTCCTGGTGATATGCAGGGAAGGCAACATGTCGCGTGCGGCGAAGGCGCTGCATCTCACGCAGCCCACGCTCTCCCGTCAGATCTCCCAGCTCGAGACCGAGCTGGGGTGCACGCTGCTGATGCGCGGCGGCCGCTCGGTGACCCTCACCGAAAAGGGACTCTACCTGCGACGACGCGCCGAGGAGATCATCGAGATGGCCGACCAGACCGCTTTCGAGCTCTCTCGCGACAGCAAGCTGGTGGAGGGCGATGTCCTGATCGGCGCGGGAGAAAGCGAGGGGATGCGCGTGGTCGCCTCGCGAATCAGAACGTTTCGCCAGCGCTATCCACATGTCAGGTTCCGCATCAGAAGCGGCAACAGCCTCAACGTGGTGGAGTGGCTGGAGACCGGAGTGGTGGACTTCGCGGTGCTGATGTCCTATCCCGACATCACGCGGTTCGACCACATCCGTCTCTCCCCCACCGACACATGGGGAGTCATCATGCCCGCCGACGACCCTTTGGCCGAGAAGGAGACGATCGCACCGGGCGATCTACTGGGCAAGCCGCTGGTGGCATCGGAGCAGTCGGTGGTGGAGGGGCATCTGTCGGAATGGTTCGGGGACTTGCTGGACGCCATCGACGTGGCGGCCACCTACAACCTGGCCTTCAACGCGGCGATCCTCGCGAAGGAACGCGTGGGATACGTGCTGACCTTCGACAAGCTCGTTCAGGTCGGTGAGGGAACGGGCCTGGAATTCAAGTTGCTTGACCCGCCGGTGACGTCGGTAATCGACTTCGCCTGGAAGCACGACCAGGTCATGTCGAGTGCAGCCAGGCGGTTCCTGCAGGAGATGACGGAAGAGCGCTCGACGGAGGATGCGTCCGGGGAATGTGGCGGATCGCACGATCTTCTTGGCACGTCTTCGGCCCAGGGAAACACTGATTAAAGGGGGCGCCTCGCCACGTGCACGGCGGCTATGCCGCCGCTGCAGTTCTTCCAGACGACGGCCTCGAAGCCCACGTCCGTCAGAAGACCAGCGAAGCCCTGCTGGTCGGGGAAGGCGCGGATCGAGTCGCCGAGGTAGACGAAACCCTCACGGTTGCCGGTGATGATCTTGCCCCACAGCGGAATCATGTGGTTGAGATAGAAGGTGTAAAGCCCCCGCCATATCGAGTTGGAGGGAGTTGAGAACTCGAGACAGACGAGACTGCCTCCCGGGCGCAGGACCCGCAGGATCTCGGCAAGCGCAAGGCGGCGCTTGGGCATGTTGCGTATGCCGTAGGCCATCGTGACGACATCGAAGCTGGCGTCGGGAATTGGCATGTCCTGGGCATCGACCACCTGAAACTCGATCAGAACCCCGCAGTTCGCGCTATCGCGCTCCACGTGGGATCGGGCGATATCGAGCATCTCTGGAACGAGGTCGGTGCAGAGAATCCTCGCCGGCGGCTTTCGCCTAGCGATCGCGAAGCTGACGTCGCCAGTGCCACCGGCGACGTCGAGGACCTCGGAGGTCGGGTCGATCGGCGCCATCGACACCATCGTGTTCAGCCACTTTCGGCACATGCCCAAACTGGATAGCACGTTGAACCTCTCGTAACTGGAGGCTATAGAGGAGAACACCTCGTAGACGCGCTCGGTGGAGATCTCCGAAGGAGCGATCTCTCCGGTGGCGGTGTCGACGCTGTCGGGGATACCGGCAGCAAGGTGGGCGCCGGCCGAGCTGGCGGTCCCTGCATAATTGGCAGCGTCAGTCGGGCTGGAGCCGAAATCGGCGTGGTCGACGTCGACGACGGCTCCCGCATCCCCAGACGAGGAGTGGCTCCCCTGTTCTAACCCGCGCTCTCGGTCGGCCGTCATCTAAATCAGCTCCAGGACGAACCCGCCGGCGAGGATCGCAGAGGAATAGAACGCCCCCAGCACGACGTTGGCGATGGCGATCTGCGACATCGCCTGCACACGGGCGCCAGGCGCGAGCGGATTCGCGAGCAGAGCGCGAAAGACCGGGATGGAGGCGAGCGCCATGAAGACAAGGATCGGCAGCCCTCCCCTGAACCACAGGGCCACCACTGCCACGATCGCAGCAACCCATAGCACGAGAAGGACGCGGTACAGAATGAGCATCGCCTTCCTGCCCGCCAGAACCGGCAGGGTCTTTCTGCCCGCCTCGATGTCCTTCTCGATGTCGCAGGTGTTGTTCGTGAGCATTATCATCCCCACTCCGATAATGGTGGGGGTCGCGCAGGCGATGACCCTGAGATCGAGCCAACCCGCAAGTGCGATGAAGCATGCGATGGGGATAAGCCCGCCCATGACGACTCCACTGACTAGCTCGCCTATCGGCAGGTGAGAGATCGACGCGGGGCCGGCGGAATAGAGCACGGTGACGAGCGCCCCGGCGACCCCGATGAAAAACGGAATCCATCCGCACGCCACGACGACGAAGATGCCCACCAAAAACGCCGCCGCCAAGAAGCCGGAGGCGAGGATCAGAACCGAAAAGGGCCGGATATTGTTGTAGACGAGAACGGCGTCGGTGACCTCGACGTCGTCGGCGGCGGTGTCGGCACCCTTCACGAAATCGAAATAGTCGTTGAAGGCGTTGACGGCGGACTGCATCAGAATGCAGATCGACAGAAGAGTGATCGAGAGCAGCACGCGGATCGTTCCAGAGGCGGTGGTCGCCAGGCAGAACGCGACGATTGTCGGCATTATCGCAGCCGGCCACGTATGAGGGGCGGCGAGCTGGAGGGCGAGCGCCGGAGTGAGGCGGCTTTCGCCGCAAGGCGCCGAGGAGGCCATCGCCATACGAGAGCCTGTCCTTTCCGTCACATGATCCTTAGCTGAAACCACTGGCCCTCCGATCCGTACAAGCGACCCTGCGCATCTTCTTCCCCGAAACGAATATAGCGCAGCGGGTGAGAGAGACGCATTTCCTCTCGGGTGGAGGCATCCCTTCGCGACGTTTCTCTGCCTGAACATGATCGGGAGGCTGGAGCGGGAAATCTCGCTCTTGAGAGGAGCGGGAGACCGGACTCCGCGCTGGACATCGATTCCTTCCGTCGAGACGCACCTCGAGAGCGAGGATGGCGATTGAACGCGAGGGTATCAGGACGGCGCCTCACGCAACCACTGTCTACTGTCGACTGGGATTGCTATTCGAGCATGGAACTCCACACATGCATTTCCCACATGTATCTCCTGGGCCAATTGGCCATTGTGGAATTATCTTTTCATATATCTGCTCGTTGCATCTGTATTTATCGAACAGAACCTCTCGCGAGTCGCTCAGACTGAAAGCATTGTTCACGCACCTGGACATGCATTTTCCGCAAGTACCCTCTGACTTCCATAAGCACATCTCTTTTTCAGACCTGGGATCTGGCTCCAATCGCCAGTCTGTGATCACGGTTCCAAACCTGCCGCAGCATCCAGACTCGGTGATGATCATGTTGTGGATGCCGAAAGTGCCGAGTCCCGCTATGTAAGCGGAGCTTCTGTGCGACCAATCGCTTAGCAGCGACTCTTTGTCATAGTTGTAGGTAGGTGGAAGATTGGATGATGCGAATCCGGCCTCGGTTATCTTGCCGTGGAGAAAAGCAGCCAGCTCCGAAAGCATGTTGTTCGTTTCAATATAGGCGTAGTCCCACTCCCTAGAACTCTCCTCATCGGGAATGTTGCTCTTGGAAATCGACTCTGCGAATGGGATGAAGTAGACGATGACGCTACGAGCATCTGGAACCAGTTCGTCAGGAAGAGCATGGCTCGGCCCGATGATTTCCTTAAGCTCGAGATACATGGGGTCTTTTGCATCAGCGAAGCCAACCAGGGGATCCCTCCATCGCGTTTCTGTCTTATGAGTAGTTTGATAATTGGAGACGAAGTCAGTAATCCAGCTCTTGATGGTCTTTTTATCATCCATGCCCACCACATGCCTCTCAATATGTCCTACCCCTGTTCCTCTTCCCCGCTCTCATCGAGCGCACTAATT
>CAZPAN010000027.1:0-14520 GCA_964584585.1 uncultured Coriobacteriaceae bacterium
CGAAGCGCCGGAGAGCGTCAGCGCCAGCTCCACGTTGGATAGAACGCTCTGATGTGGAATGAGGTTGTAGCTCTGTAAGACGAACCCGATGCGGTGATTTCGGTAGGTATCCCAGTCGGAGCTGCTGTAGTCGCGGGTCGGGATCCCGTTGATGACCAGCTCTCCCTCCTCGGCGCGGTCGAGTCCGCCCAGGATGTTGAGCAGTGTGGTCTTCCCCGATCCGCTGGGGCCGAGAACGGCGACGAACTCGTTGTCCCTGAAAGTTATCGTCACCTTCTCGAGAGCCTTCTGAACGAACGATCCCGTCTTGTAGGATTTCCCGATTCCCCGGATCTCTATCATGTCTCCTCGTTACCTTAAGATCTCCGAACCTTGGAAAACGATGATCGGTTCATCTCGCCCGCTTCCGATCCTCTCCGCACGAGGCGGATCCGACCGGGCCGGGTCCTTCCGAATAGAGCGAACCCGGCCGAACCGATTTCCCTATCCGTCTAAGGCAGATCATAATCCCATATCGAAGGACCGGGGATCCCGCATCGGCAAAGCACGCCTGCCCCTGACGAGCGTTAGGAGAACCATGAGCCAAAAGACCGAAGCGCAAAAGACGTCCGAGAGCCGCAAGAGGCCCGTCGCCCATTGCGAGCAGGGCGATCTGGAGGGGATTGCAGAAAACGGGGTCGAGGCCTACCTCGACGTTCCGTACGGCGCCTACGCGGGAATGTTTAGGGAATGCGCTGCGCCTGCCCCGTGGGAGGGAAGCAGGGATTGCTCGATGCGCGCGCCGGTGTTTCCGCAGACAGTCCACAGGATAGAGGCTCGGTCCGAGGGTGAGGGCGGCCCTACCGTTTTGATAGAGCAGAACGTCGACGCCTTCAGGATGTCGATCTGGACCCCCTCGCGCACCGGCAAGAGACCGGTGGTGATGTGGATCCATGGCGGTGGATTCTCCTCCGGAGGATGCTCTATGCCCCACTACGACGGCAGCCTGGTGGCGAGGGATGCCGACGTCGTGTTCGCGGGGGTCAACTACAGACTGGGAGCGATGGGAAACATGCCCTTTCCCGGTTCGCCCGACAACCTCGCGCTCCGCGACCTGCTGGCCGCCTTCGGATGGCTCAGAGCCAACGCCGCTTCGTTCGGCGGCGACCCCGATGACATAGTGCTGGCCGGACAGTCGGCGGGCGCATGGTTCGTCGTGGCTCTCGCCTCCACCGGCTGCATCGACGGACTCTTCTCCAGAATGCTCATCATGAGCTGTCCGGGGATGCAACCCATCTCGATAGATGAGATCGAACGGCTATCTGCAGCGTTTCGGCACCGGCTGGGAGCGGCCGGCCCACCAGACGTGGCGAAGGCCGACCCGAGAAAGATCGTCGCCGCCCAACGAGAGGCCACCAAGGAGGTCGGCAAGTCTGGCCTAGGCTTCATCCCCTACGAGGACGGCTCTCTGATCGCAGGCGACATCTTCTCCAAGGCTATGGAGCTTTGCGGCGACCGTGTCCCGCTGATGGCGGGCCTCACCGCCGACGAGTCCTCCTTCTTCATCAAAGGGATGGCGGACGAGATCCGCGATATGTCCGAAGAAGAGCTGTCGGTGCTGCTCGATGGCTTCTGCTCCGAAAGCCTCGGCTTGGATCCTCGGGCTACGGCAGCGGCGGCGACAGCCGGACTTGACGGCGCCCTGCGGGAAGGCGACGCTTACTGGATCGCAGTGCGCGTCCACACCGAGGCGCTGTTCGCGAACATGACGAGAAAGCTGGTCTCGGCTTTCTCGAGGTCATGGCTCTACGAGTTCGACTTCCATGGCGACAACGGCGATCTCGGCGCGGCTCACTGTATCGATTTGCCCTTCATGTTCGGCGACCTGCGAAGCTGGAAGGGGGACCCGATTACGAGTGGGATGGACGCGGAAGCGACAAGAAGGATGATGGCCGAGTTCAGGCCGGCTATCCTGGCCTTCCTGAGATCCGGGAACCCAAACGAGCCGGATTCGGTCTGCTGGCCGCGATATCGCGACGGTGGTGCCAAGCTTTTCAAGTAGATGTGCCCGGCCTGGCCGGCGGGGATGGATAACGGGCCGGCCGAAGGGAGGCCAAAAAGCGACGAACGATCGAGCGACCTCCGAAGCACGTTCATCTGGCCGTCGGAGGGCGCTTGGACGAATGCCCGAGCGGCAGCGGCGTCGTTGAGACGTTGGAGCTGGTCGGAGCTGCCTGAATGCGATGCAGGATCGTCAGAGAGAGGACGAGATGAGGTACAGGGATTTCTTCGGAAGGAAGGTTTCCGCGTTGGGATTCGGGGCCATGAGGCTGCCGAAGAGCGGCGAGAGGGACAGCGACATCGACGTCGGTCAGGTGAACGAGATGGTGGCCTACGCGATGAAGCATGGGGTCAACTACTACGATACAGCCTGGGGATACCATGACGGAAGGTCAGAGGGAGTGCTCGCAAGAGCGCTGGCGGACTACCCGCGTGACAGCTATATGTTCGCCACGAAGTTCCCAGGATACAACGTGAGCAACTTCGGCAAGACCGACGAGATCTTCGAAGCCCAGCTGGAGCGCACCGGCCTGGACCGCTTCGACTTCTACCTGCTCCACAATGTATGCGAGCCCAACATCGAGCGATATCTCGACGACGACAGATTCGGAACGGTCTCGCAGCTAGTGAGGCGCAAGGAGGCCGGACAGATCGACCATATCGGATTGTCGTCACACGGCAGGATCGAGTCTTTGAGAAGGATCCTCGAGAGGTACGCGGGCGTGTTCGATTTCTGCCAGCTCCAGGTCAACTGGATCGACTGGGATTTCCAGAAGGCATCCAAGATGGTCGAGATCCTGAACGATCTAGACCTCCCGCTGATCATCATGGAGCCGCTGCGTGGCGGTAGGATCCTGAACGTTCCCGACTGGGCCAAGGCCAAGCTCGCAGCGATCGACCCCTCGCTCGACATCGTGGAATGGTCATTCGGGTTCTGCGACGAGGTGCCGGGCGTGCTCTGCACCCTTTCCGGAATGTCGAACATGGAACAGCTGATGCACAACGTGAAGATATTCGAGAACGGTGCCTCCATACCTGCGGCGGGTCGGGCAGCCCTGCTGGAGATCGGCCGCGAGATGACCTCGGCTGGCTCCGTGCCATGCACCGACTGCCGTTACTGCACGAGCCATTGCCCGAAAGGACTCGACATCCCCTATTTGATAGACCTCTACAACGAGCACCGATACACCGAAAATGGCTTCATAGCGCCGATGGCCATCGGCGGGCTTCCCGAGGACAAACGGCCTAGCGCCTGCATAGGCTGCCGTCGCTGTGAGAATGTCTGCCCCCAGCAGATCCACATCTCCGAGGTCATGGACGATTTCGCCAAGATCGTGAAACCCGCGTGATGTCGGCCCGTGGGCTGCGCGGAAGAGCTGCGGGTCTCCGGGACGGCGCAGCCCACGCGGAGCGGATCCGCCGATGGCGGGTCCGCCTCATGATCGGTTCATATCTCCGTGATGGAGAGGAATCTCCCGTAAAGGTCGAGTTCGGCAGGCGTGTCTATGCTCGACCTCAGCTCCACCGACCCGATCGCGCCCGATGGGGCGGCTAATCCCGATTCCGAGAGCACTCGGGCGAGCTGGCAGGCGGTGCCCTCGCCCCCATCGAAGAACCTCACGTCGCCGAGGACGTCTCGAATCGCGTCCTTCGCGAACGGGTAGTGGGTGCATCCGAGCACCACCGAGTCGGCCCACCCGCGATAGCGTCCGACCAGACGCTCCAGAAGACAGCGAGTCTCCTCCCCGTTCACATCGCCCTTCTCTATGACCTCCACCAGCCCCGGCCAGGCGACGCATTCGACGTTCGCCCCATCACCCAAATGCTCGTTCAGCAGAGCGTTGAACTTGTCCAGCTCGATCGTGCGCTCGGTGGCCATAACCAGTATCCTGCGCGAATCCGGGTGGAGCGCGGCTGGACGAAGCGCAGGTTCGATCCCCACGATCGGGGTGTCGGGATAACGCTGTCTGAGAGACGCGGCCGCCACCGATGTGGCGGTGTTGCAGGCGATCACGATCGCCTTCGCGCCCTCGTCTATAAATCCTTCGGCGATGCGCGAGGAAAGCGCCAGCACCTCGGCGGGATCCCTATCCCCGTAAGGCGCGTTGGCCGAGTCGCCGAAGAAGACGAAGTTCTCTTCAGGAAGGATCCGAACCATCTCGCGTAAAACGCTGATCCCGCCGACCCCGGAATCGAAGACTCCGACGAAACCGTCCTCATGCTGGACGCCATCGCTGCCGCCGGCCGCATAGCCGTACGAGTCACCGGAGGTCGCATCGACGATGCCTCTCAGTCTCCGGATCGATTCGTGCCATCTCTCGACCACTGCGAGAAGGTCGTCTGAGAGCATGCGCTTGGCTTCCCTCTTCAATTCCTCGGGAATCCCGAAGTAGGCTTCTGCAATCGAGCCGGCTATCGCGGCCTGAGTGTCGGCATCTCCTCCGAGAGAAACGGCCTTGCGGATGGCGTCCTCGAACCCCCGGCTCGCCAGAAAGGCCATGATCGCCTCGGGGACGCTAGTCTGACAGCTTTCATCGAACCGGCATCTGGCACGAACCTCCTCAAAGTCTTTGGAGAGATCGTATCCGTAGCGCTCCTCGATGTGCTTCTTTATGCGATATCTGGAATCGCCCATCCTCGCGAGGAAGATCGCCGAGGCCACAGCTTGAGCGCCCTTGATTCCCTCGGGATGGTCATGTGTGATCGCAGCGACGACCTTGGCGTGAGTCTCGACGTCTTCGAGGCGTCCGTAGAGCCAGGCCACCGGGGAGGTGCGCATGGCCGATCCATTGCCCCAGCTTCCGTAGGGCGGGGGAATCTCCTCGGTTTCGCCTTCGGAGATCCAGCCTATGAACCTCCCGCCATACCCGGAATCCAAGTAACGTCGCCCGATGGCCCTCATCGACCTCGCCACGCACTCCCCCACGGAACGCCCCTCCTGCACGGCGGTCATCAACCCGTCTGCCACGGCGACCGTCATCACAGTATCGTCGGTAAACCTGGAGACCGTGCAGAACAGCGGAAACTCCTCGCTGTCGATCGGATCGAACTCGTATGGGCTGCCGACGATGTCGCCCAATATCGCACCAAGCATCACGTTCCCCCAAGATGGACCCATATCGCATAGATCGGCGCGAAGAGCCGACTGGACCCTCGCGCCTAATTTAAGTCGAATCAAGTATAGGGGATACGATGACGGACCGAAACCCGCGCGGCAGACCCGCCTCTGATCGCCGGGATCCGGGATCGATCAGGTTCTCGTCGTCACTGCTGCACGCACACCGTCTCCGAGAAGACGGCTTTCGCGTATTCGATCGAGTCACGAACGTCTGGACTGTAGTGGTCGGCACCGATCATGTCGGCGAACTCCTGAGTCACCGGAGCCCCGCTGACGTAGATCTTGACCTCGTCCCTGAGACCCGCCTTCACGAGCGCTTCGACGATATGGCCCATCTCGCTGATCGTCGTCGTGAGCAGCGAGGAGACACCGAGCAGCATCGGCCGGTGCTTCCGAACGGCCTCCACGAACACCTCGGGAACCACGTCGATGCCTAGATCGATGACGTTAAAGTCGTTGACCTGAAGCATCAATACGGTGATGTTCTTGCCGATGTCGTGGAGGTCGCCGGCTACGGTACCCACGACCACCGTCCCCCGCTCGTCATCCTGATCGGACTCGTCAGCGACCAGGCCAAGACTTCGCAGCTTGAAGACCGCAGCTTGGGCCGCCCTTGATGAAAGCAGCACATCGGGGATGTAGAACTCCCCGTTCTTGAAATCGCGGCCGACCCTGCTCATGCTTCCAACCAAGGCCCGGACGATCAGCTCCTCTACATCTATGCCGGCTCGAACCGCCTGCTCGACCAGGCGCATCGTGTCCTCGGCCTCTCCTTCCAGGATGCTGTAACCAACGGCCTCGATCAGCTCTTTGCAGGTAGGGGTCTCTGTTCCTCGCATATCGAGGACCCTGCCGTCCATGCCATCCCCTTGCATGTACATTGCCGACCTCCTCACAGATGCTTCTCGTGGCACATCCTGTACTTCTACGGATTCCTCCCGGCCATTTCCTAATGGCACATCCTGTACTGCCTCGGACTCATCCCCACCTGCTTCTTGAACACTCTTCCGAAGTAGCTCGGATCAGTGTACCCGACCTGAGCAGCGACCTCCTCCACCCTGAACTTGGGGTTGGTGAGAAGATACTTGGCCTCGTTGATCCTGGCCTTGGTAGCGTATTCCATGATCGTGATCCCGGTATCCTCTTTGAAGATCCTGCTCGCATAATATGGGGAGAGGTCTACCGTATCGGCCACGTCCTTGACCGAGAAGGTCACGGAGAGGTGAGCCTTGATGTATCCGCACATCGCCTCGACAGCAGGCTTGTGGGTCCCCGCAGCCGTCTCCATTTCGGAAATAAGTCTCTCGGCGGTCTCCCCCGCCGCATGCCCCAGTCCCTCCAAGCTTGAAACATATCTTGCGACGGAGCAATGGTCTGTCATGATCCTCATGCATTCCTCCGACTCGGCACCGGAGTCTATCGCGACGCGCGAGAGCATAAACATCATGTCATACATCTGGGTATGGGCGTAGTCGAACTCATCGTTGCGATTGATGATGTCGGCAATGATGACCGTGACGATGGAACGGGCCTTTTCGAAGTTCCTCGACGATGTCGCGGCGATGAGACTGCGCGTCTGATCGCGATAGTACGACATGCTGTAGACGTTGAGCTGCTTCTCGAGCTCGAGACGCATCCCCTTCTCCTTCTCGAGCAGCTCCTTCTGGTACCTGGCCTCGCTCTTGCGCCTGATCTCCTCCCAGACAAGCCCCATGATGCTGTTGGCTAGGATCGACATGAGACGCGAGGCGGCCTGGACCTTGTCGGCCGGAACCACCTGCAGCTCCCTGGCAGCGGCCATCAACGGCTCAAGATCGTCGGTGAGGCAGCTGTTCAGGTTATTCAGCTCGATCCAGAAAAACTCCTCCGGCTCCCACATGAGAACCTGACCGCATACCAGCGATCCTATGTGGATTCCCTCCAATACGATCGGGCTGACCCATTCCACAAGCCCCGCAGGGCATCGGAATATGCTCGGCTCGCCGTACCTGGCGGCCTGTATGCCAGCCCTGCGGTAGGCGCCCACGCACCTGTTCATGCCCTTCTTGCGCTCCAACTCTCGGACGATCTTGCAAAAGTTGCAGTTGTTTTGCGCGTCCTTGCGGTTGAAGATGGACTTTCCCTCGGTGGTAATGATGTTAGCGGTGAGTCCCGTGGCCACCGTGAAGTCCTTCAGCAGGTTCCTGAGAAGATCGGGATCCACGGTCTTCAGCAGCTCGCTGGGATGCTCCTTCAAGAAGAGGCGCCAATCCTTCTCCGGCATGATTACCTCCAACTTCACGCTAGGTACTGCCAGATACCGTGCATCGTCAGACGCGATCCCGGCCATCTACGGCCGGCAAGACACGTGCATCATTGCTTCCTCGAAGTTTCGCCGAACTTCATATGCCTCACGTAAGCATCGGCGAATGCTGGGTCGTCGGCAAGCTCGACATGCGATGCGCTCTTGCGAATCTCCTCCGCTCTACGCCTCTCGCGCTCGGAGAGCAGATAGCGCTGCACCCCCAGCCCAGCACCGTTTCCGATCGACTTGACAGGCACTCCATCGATTCTCGGGATGATGCCTATGTCCTGAGCGTTGGGGATATCCATGTAGTTGCCGAACGCGCCGGCCAGACAGATCTCCTCGATGTCTTCCATCGAGATGCCGTAGGAGCTGGTGAGGATCTCACAACCGGTGCAGATCGCAGATTTCGCCAGCTGAACCGCCCTGATGTCTTTCTGACTTATCGAGATCTCGATTCCCGCAGGGTTCTCCTCGGCAGAAAGTAGCACGAAGCGCTTGCCGTCCTCTCCTTGCAGGATGCGGTCTTTCCAAGGATGGGCCTCGAGCTTCGAACCCTTCAGGAAGGCGCCCTTGGAGTTGAGCGCGCCTTCTTGGACTAGCACCGCCACCATGTCGATGATGCCCGAGCCGCAGAAGCCCACAGGCGGGGCATCGCCCACGGTGCCTATCGAAAAGGCGCCATCTTGCCAGGAGACGCTCTCGACCGCTCCTGCGTCGGCCCGCATCCCCATCGAGATCCCTGCACCTTCGAGCGCAGGTCCACAGGCGGTGGAGGCGACCATCACCCTTGCGTCGATCCCGAGCGTCACCTCGCAATTGGTGCCCATGTCTATCATCATGCGCATTCTGCTGTCCATCGGCAGCTCTAGCAGACAGGCCGTCGTGTCGGCGCCCACGTATCCTCCGAGAAGCGGCATGAAGACGTGCAGACCCCGGGGGTTCATGCTTATCGGAAGCTCCGTCGCCGGCACGCTGACCTCCTGCGAGACCACGCCCGTGAAGGGTATCCTGCCGAGCGGTCCGGGATTCAGTCCCAAGAAGAGATGCTGCATCGTCGAGTTACCGCAGTAGACGATCTCGTAGATCGAACTCGTGTCGACGTCGTATCTGGAGCAGAGCTGACGAACGAGCCCGTCCACCGTGGCGGCGATCGCTTCCTGCTCGGCCCGTAGGCTGTCAGTCGAGGAGGAAGCGTGCTCGATACGGCTGATGACGTCGGCGCCGAAGACGCTCTGTGAATTGAGGTCAGAACAATGGCCCAACAGACGTCCAGTCGCCATGTTGTAGAGGAACGCAACCACAGAGGTAGTTCCCACGTCGACCGCTACCGCATATAGCGGGATACGGGATTCGGACCTCACCAGATCGATTATCCTCCGACCCGACATCACAACGTTGAGGAACTTGCCTCCCTCGGCCCGATACACTTCCTCTAGGAGAAGAATGACAGAGTAATCAGGAACGTCGACGGTTATTCCGCCATCCTCTTTCAGCACCGAAGCAAGCCTGGAGAAGTCGTAGGACCCCATCGGAGTAGCCAGCTTGGCTGTTGGAATCAGAACGTTACGCAGCCTCGGGGAAAAATCAAGACCGTCCTCAGCGGCAGTCTCCAAGTACTTGCTTCCCTTGGAATCCCCCTCGGCGAGTATCTCCATCCCCTCGCTCACCGCATGCCTGCAGCCAAGCACGTTCCTTCGCCGGCCGTTCTCCATCACATCGACCCGGCACTTGTCGCAGGTGCCGTTTCCGCCACAGACCATGTCGAGCGGTGCCCCCACGAGAGTGCACACATCACTCACCAGGGATCCTTCCTGCACCTCCACGACCCTGTCTAGCAGGGGGAACGTCACCTTCATCTTCGCCTCCCTCTGCGCCTCGCACCTCGGCCCGGGACGCACGAAGAATCAATCTCGCACGTCCCGGGCCTCTGCCATCGTCTTGTCCGAAACACCCGTGCGCAAGGCGCATGATCCATTACGGGGTCCCGGGTCTGAGCCACCTGCTTTAAGAAGCTACTTTAGAAGTCGAAGAGCCCCTTTCGATTCGACTTGATGTAGCGCTTGCAGTAGGGATCGCGACCCAGCAGGGTCTCGGCCGTGATGATATCGGCCATCAGCTCCTTGTTGCACGGATCGATGATGAAGCCGTCTACGCCCTCGGTCATCGTCTGGACTGTGAAAACCCTGTTCAGGCGGGACCTCTTCGGAAGTCCATAGGAGATATTGGACAGACCGAGTATCTGATGGACCTCCGGGTACTTCTCCTTGATGGCCCTGTTGGTCGCAAGGACCTCCATGCCGGCCTGGGTGATCGAGCTGACAGGCTTGACCAGAGCGTCGAAGAACATCCTGTCGTCCTCAACCCCGTCGGCCTTTAGCTTCGCATAGAGAGCGTCGACGACCTTCATGCGATCCTCGCATGTATCCGGCATCCCCGTACTATCCATGCAAAGCAGTACGACACTGCATCCGAACTTCTCGACCACAGGGAAGATGCTCTCGTATCTTCCATCCTCGCCTGAAATCGAATTCACCAGGGACTTCGTCCCCTTGTAGACCTCCAGCCCATGTATGAGGGCATCGGGATTGGGAGAGTCGAAGCAGATCGGTGTGTCGACCTCGTCCTGGACGATGTTGACGAGCCACTCCATGATCTCGATCTCGTCGTGAATGCGGCTTCCGCAGTTCACGTCGATGTAGGTTGCGCCAGCCTCGGCCTGCGTGCGCGCAAGCTCCCTGATCTTCTGCTCATCACGCTCTTCGACGGCCTTGTTGACCTCCTCGCGGCTGGTGTTGATGAGCTCTCCGACGATGGTCAGCATGATAGTCCCTTCTCTAAATAGCCTGTCCTACAGCGATGCCATGATCGAGTCGCACAGGAGAACGCAGCCAGCGGCATCCTTCGAGTAGCCATCTGCTCCGATCTCGTCGGCGAACTCCTGGGTGATCGGGGCGCCACCGATGATGAACTTCACCTGGTCGCGCAGCCCCTTGTCCGCAGCGAGCTTGATGGTGGAATCAATCGCCATCATCGTCGTCGTGAGCATCGCGGACAGCCCCACGACGCTGGGCTTCTTGTCGACGATTGCCTGAGCGAAGGCCTCGGGGGACACGTCGATCCCCAGGTCGAAGACCTCGTACCCGTTGGTCTCGAGCATGAGAACGCAGAGGTTCTTGCCTATGTCGTGCAGGTCGCCCTCGATGGTGCCCATCACGACCGTGCCCTTGGTCTCGATGTCTCCCTCACCGAGCAGAGGCTTAACCTTCGCGACACCCAACTTCATGCAGTCGGCGGACTCCATGACCTCGGGGACGAACATCTCGCCGTCACGGAAATACTGCGACACGATATCCATGCCGCCGATCAGACCGTCGTTGATGATCGAGTCGGGATCGACCTTCTCATCAATCGCCTGCTGAACGAGTCCTTCTATATCGTCGATCTCGCCGTCGACTACTGCCTCTTTGATGTCATCGATAATAGCCATTTCCAGCTCCTATCCTGCGTTCCGGTCGTCCGGATCGCGGTTTCAGATCAATCGGGATTCAGGGTCTGGACGCATTCGCCTGCGGCATGAAAAGCCGGACATATGCATCCTGGATACTTGAGCTAAACCTCGAGCTCATACTCCTCCGGACGGAACTTCTCCAGGTCGAGGGAGGGCTTGATCTTCTCCCAGAAGTCGTTCGGATCATCGGGGATGTCGCTCAGAGAGTTCTCCATGCGCTTGAACCACTTCTCGTCACGCTTGTCGGCCTTGAGGTTGCCCTCCGCTACGGCGCGGCGCAGCTCTTCGATCGCGAGCTTGCAGGCGACCTTGGTGCGCTTGAGCGGCTCGGTCTCCTTGACGATGCCCGCAGCGATCCTGAGGACCACGTCGGGACGCAGGATCCAAGCATGCGGATCGTTGTAGCAGTCGGAATCGACGAGCATGTCGCGATAGATGAGCTTGTCTTTGAGATCCTTGCGGACGTTGGTGAGGCGGCAGTCGTAGATCAGCTGCTCCATGCTCACCGTGGGTGCCATCTCGGAAAGCAGACGGATGTACTGAATCGACTCGTTGGACCACAGGTCGCAGACCGCGTTGGTAATGTTGCCCACCTGGCTCAGATGGGCGCCTGCTGCGGTGCGGCCCTCCGCCGAGATGGGGCTGCCGGTGATGGCCTTGAGATAGGTGCCGGCGTACTCGCAGTCCTTGCTCGGTCCGACCGCGCCACGCTCGAAGGCGATGAGTGCCCTCGGAACCAGGGCAACCCTGGCGACAGCGCCGAACATCCTGGAGAGCAGGCCCTTCTCCGCTAGCACCATCGCGGTGTTAGCGAAACCGCAGGACGAGTCGCCAGCCGGCATCGCGCCGTTGGTTTCGGCCATGTCGACGATGTTGTCCCATAGCCAGGTCATGTCGCGAGCACCGAGGACGCCTACGGCGAAGATGAGCTTCTCGAGGTCGCCGCGGACGAGGGCGTCGTCGCTGACTTCCTTGCCGCCGCAGGACTCGATCGAGATGAAATCGGCCCCGTCGGCTGCGGACTGGGTGATCAGCTCGACCATGTCGTTCCAGTTCTTACCCGAGCGCATCAGCGGAGGACGCTCGAACTCGCGGTTGTCGTTGACGGTCATCCTGAGAGCGGACTTGAGACCGTACTTATCCTTCGCCTCCTGCATCTCCTCCATCAGGATGCGAGCAGCCTTGATCCCCCACTCGGGGCACATCGTGAACTCGACGGTGGTCTCGAACTCAAGAACCACTCCGAGATGATCGGGGAGGTGCAGCTCCGAGGCCCTCTCGAGAGCGTCATGGGCGATGTTGCGATAGATACCGTATGCCTTGTCGATCGTGTCCGATGAGAGGTCAATGGTCGGAAGGGTGAAGTTAAGCTCCGGAATCACGTCCCCGCCGCCGATCACGAGACCGCTCTTGGTAGTGACCGGATGCGGGCACGTTCCGAAGATGAACTCATCCACGTTGTCGATTGCCAATTTCTTGAATTCGCGTTTTTGAGCCATCGTACTAGCCCCTTTCTCTAATCGAATCCCCATGCGGTCCGCCGACCGCGATGTCCCGCCGCGGTGGCTCCATATTCGCCCGCTTCGAAATAGAGATGAACCGATAGCACTGCCAAAAATCGGACTAATTAGTCATATCGGACATGATGTGCAAGATCGTCCGGATTTCGACGGATCATTACGAAAAGTTAAACATCTTCAAGCTTAAAAACGCGAAAGATCAGTCTTACGAACTACAAATGAACTACAATTACGGCAGCTTTCAGGCAGACCTGGAAGATAGCTCGGGGAAGAAGTCGGATAATGTTGAAGTCGAATTTGGTGCAATAATGACGAATTCTTCCGGATCCCATCCTCTGATCCGGATGTTTTGGAGGTCGGATCCCCGATCACGGGAGGCGGGTCGGGCATCGTCTAGCGAAGGCGTGGCCGATCCGGCGGCATAGGGGAGGACGCCCGTCAGCAATCTCTCCACTATCCCAAGGTCGCCGGAGCAGACCACGGGGGCCATATCGAATATGGAGGAGATCCTCTCCACGTTCTCCATCTGCTCGGAGACATCGTAGGCACCGGTGTCGATGATCATCAGGGTGTCGTAGCTGGCATACATCGTCGTGATCGCTCTGTCCGCCTTCTTCTGTCCTCGACGCTCGACCAGATCCGAGTACTCCTTCTCCAGACTGCGATCGCCTTCGAGCCATCCGCGCGTGAGGAAGTAGGTGTGCCTGCGCATCCTATCGATGGGCTCGAGCGGAACGCTCCCGTCGGAAGAGGACACTGTCGCGGAATCGTCGTCGGGCAGCATCAACGATATGCAGTCGTCCTTACGGGGGATCACGACCGGTGATCCTCCCGCCCGGATGCCCACCATCGCGTTTCCGCAATTGCCGTAGCCGAGAAGTATCACCGGACGTCCGCTCTCCGAGTCGATCTCGTCCTGGATGCCGTCGCGCAGCACATCCGGTGAGCCGTGGAGAGAGGAGTCCATCCATCTGACCTCGATCTCATCGCCGAGGTCTCGCTGTCTCAGAACATGTTCTATCTCATCGTGCAGAATCTCACACGCGATGAGCAACGGTTTCGACATCTGAAAATCACCGCCATTCCCCATTGCCGCAATCCGCTCACAATCTCGCGAGACGGCCCCCTCAAGCCGAATCCCGACGTCTACATCGTCCAGACATGCGCTGGTAAGACAACAATTGTAAGCGTTATGAAGATACTAGCATCTACAGGAAACGCTGATCAATTCATGCCCCTTACCGTTTGGACGCTGCTTTCGGGAACGGCCATCGCCCTTCCTGCTCGCTTATAATGGCAACGCTGATCGATTCATTCCGCTCACAGCCCAGCAACATTTCCGAGAAAGGCATGGACACATGGTCCGTCGAATCTACGTCGAGAAGAAGCCCGGCTTCGACATCGAGGCATCCCAGCTCGCCCAGGAGCTGCGGACGATACTCGGGATATCGACGCTGAAGAGACTGCGCCTCCTCAACAGATACGACGTGGAGGGAATCTCGGACGAGCTGTTTGAGAGATGCGTCCCCACCGTGTTCAGCGAACCGCAGTCGGATACGGTTTACACCACCCTGGAGGAGGTGGTCTCGAAAGATCCCGGGCCCCAGGCGATCTTCGCGGTGGAGTACCTTCCCGGACAGTTCGACCAGAGAGCCGACTCCGCCTCCGAGTGCATACAGCTCATCGGCCAAGGCGAGCGCCCCGCTGTGAGAAGCGCCAGGGTCTACATCCTCACAGGCTCGCTCTCAGAATCCGACAACGCCTCGATCAAAGACTACGTCATCAATCCGGTCGAGGCCAGAGAGGCCTCCCTCGACGAAGTCGTGACCCTCGAGATCCCCCACCTAGACCCGCAGCCGGTGGAGATCCTCGAGGGCTTCACCGATCTCGACGACGAGGGACTAGCGAAGTTCATCTCCGACCGGGGACTCGCGATGGACATGGACGACATACGCTTCTGCCGCGAGCACTTCTCCTCCGAAGGGCACCAGCCCACGATCACGGAGATCAGGATGATCGACACCTACTGGTCGGACCACTGTCGCCA
>CAZPAN010000028.1:0-13953 GCA_964584585.1 uncultured Coriobacteriaceae bacterium
GATCTCCGTTAGCGCCGTGATCTCGGCGGGATCGGGTCGGGCCGCGACCAGCGCGACGTTACCGCTGCCGTGGGAACGCAGCCCCGCGTTCCTGAGCATCTCCTCGGCCGTGGATGCGGCCTCCTCGTTATTTGGAGCTATCCGCATCATGTCGTGCACCAGATCGTCGGCATCGTCCGCCGACGCTATGCGCGTCACAGCCGGAGCGCCACTGCGATCGATGTAGAGAACCTCGGCGTCTATCCCCTCGGCGCGCGCCCGCTCCGAGAGCGCTGCGGCGACCTCGACCATGCCGTCGAAGAGCGACATAAGCTCATTCTTGCCGGCATCTTCCGCACAAGGATCGATCACCACCGAGAGCGATGGATTGATATAGGACTCGTAGAGGCGCGTGTAGAGCGCACCGGAGGGATTGCGGGCAGAGAGGTTCCAGTGGATCGTCTTCATCGGGTCGCCGAAGCGGTACTCGCGCACATTGGAGTAGTCGACGTCATCGGCTGCCACCGGCTTGAAGGCCTTCTCGCTCTCGTCGGGTACGGCGATCGTGGCGTTGACGCCTCCCATCCCGACCCTGCGGGGCCTCACGACCACCTGACGACGGGAGCCGTCGCCGAGCTTGGCGCTGAAAAGACCCAGCAGATCGTGCACCACCACCTGCGATACACCCGCATGGTAGGTTCCCAGATGAGCGAAACGGACGTTGAAGTCAACGGTTGAGGTCTCGGACCCTCTGAGCGACCAGGAAATCCTCTTCACCTCATCGTACTCGCCGAAGAGGTCGGTCACGAAGAACTCCATCTGGATGCGCGCGCAGGGGATGGGCGCTCTATTGGAGAGCGTCACCGCGAGCGGAGTCCTGTCACCGCGAGCGCACGAGGCCGTCATGCCCTCGACGCTAACCGTCACAGAGCTCTTCATGATCTGCAGATAGACCCATGAAGCGGCCACCATCAACGCTGCGGCGATGAAGGGAACATAGGCCACGGGATGTGCGATCAGAAGCATCGGCAGCACCAGTAGCGCAAGCAGCACGATCAGGAGCGATGCCCTGCCTAGACGTCTCGCCACCGGCTACCACCTTCCCCGCCCGAGGGCCATCATCCAGATGAAGAACGGGATGATGAATAGGCTGACGATAGTTCCGATGGGCATGGTGATGATTCCCACCCTGGCATAGTTCTGGACGATCATGCAGGCGAGAAGCACCGCCGTGCCCACGAGGCAGTTGCCGAGGAACTGACTCTTGAAATCGGCGGGCATCATGTACCGCACGAGAAACGGGATCGCCATCGACAGCACCGCCACCTGACCGATCGTCGCGATGGCGGTGAGCTGCATGGCGCTGCCGAGCGCCAGCGCCCCTCCGCGCAAGAGACCTGCGCGGACGCCCATCATCGTGCCCTCTTCGTTGGAGAACGAGATCATGTTTAACCTGAAGCGAAGAATGAGAGCCGGAACGAAGGTGCAGACGAATACCACAGCGAAAACTGTTTGTATTAGAGGATCGCCGACGGCGGACCCTGCCGTCTGAATCATGTAAAAGTCATTCCATTGCAGATAATCCATGACGAAGTTCTGCACGAACGAGCCGATTCCACCCACCAGCTGGCAGATGACCGTGCCCAAAAGCAGCATGTCAAGCACGTTGTAGCGCGCACCGCCGGACATGAAGCGACTGAGCAGCAGCACGACGACCACGGTGGCCGCCCCCATTACGTAAACAAGAAGAAGATAGAGCGACTGGTTCTGATCTATCCCCGAATACCCCAACATCGCGAAGATCACGCACCCAAGGGTGACGCCGTCGGAGACGCCGAGCGACGAGGGGGCAGCCAGCGGATTGCGAAACGCCGATTGAAAGAGAAGCCCGGAGACGGCCAGCAGCATTCCGACACCGACGACGACGATCGTCACAGTGACGCGGTTCATAAGAAGCGTATATGTGAAACTGTCATGTTCGGATACGAAATCCGAGTACATCAACGCAGTCTTGTTGATCAACGACGTATCGAACAGAGGCAACACATTCATCCGGAACCAGAGTCCGTAAGTGTCGAGCACATCGGAAGTCGAGTAGAGCGCGCCTCCACCCATGGAATTCCAGCTTATGTAGCCGAGATGCAGCGAAAAGACGATGAGGGCGATGCAGATGACTGCGAATGCGATGATCCAACGCCTGGTGGTTCTGACCGAGCGCACCGCGATCCGCTTGGCACCGGCGGCAGAGGCTGGTATGGCCTCAGCGGCATCCGGAGGCGCGAAAGCATCGGACTCTCGCAGCTCCCGGGCACGCTCGATCATGCTCTCGGCATAGGATTTGAGCTTATCTCCAGCCACCGCTGCCCCCCTTCCCCCACTGGGCCACTACGATGACCATGAAGACGATCGGACCGACGATGGAGCATACGACGCCTGCGGAATAAGGCGAGGTATAGGGCAGCCCGGACTGGCATATGTATTGGATGACCGTCAGCAAGGTTCCTCCGGTCAGCAGACTTGCCGGCAGAAGGAATCGGAAGTCCGGTCCGACTATGCGGCGGGCTAGATGCGCGGAGATGAACCCCAGAAACGCCACATGTCCGCAGAAGGATATCGCGATCGCCGTCATGACCGTGCAGACCGCGATCATCCCATAGCGAGAGCGGTTGACGTTGACGCCCATCGTCGAAGCGACCTCGTCTCCGAAGGACAGCAGCGTCATTCGTCGGCGCATGGAGAGCACGATGATCATGCAGATCACGATGGGCACAACTATGATCAGCAGGTCGCTGTAGCTATAGCTGTAGATCATCGTATAGTTCTCGATCTCGCGCAGATCGTCCACCATATCTATACCGCCGTCTGTGGTGTAGTAATAGCGAGCGAAGGCGATGATGGCCGTGACCGCCGAGGAGAAGACCTGGCCGAAGATGATCACGATGACGTTGGTCATCTTGCCTCGGCCAAGCGCTGCGGTCAGAGCGACGACGATGCCGACCACGATGAAGCATCCGACCATCGAGCAAACGGCTCTTCCGTAGTTGACCCAAAACAATTCGAGCGGATTGAGCGTCGATAGCCAACCCAACTGCTGCGACAAACTCCACCCGGTCGAAGCCGTCGGAATCTCAGGTCCCAAATCCTGAAGGAACAAGACGTACACCAACGCACCCAGCGCCCCGCCCGACATGACTCCAAGGGTCTTCGGTGCGGCGAGCGGGTTGTTGAAGGCACCCTGATACGCGCTTCCGCACATCCCAAGGGCCGCCCCGCTAACGGCGCATATCAGCACCACCATGAAGCGACTCTCGAAGGCGGCGCCGTTGCCGGTGAAGACCCCCAACAGCCCGTCGAGATTGGCAGAAAAGTTGTCCAGGAACACCGAGAGCGTGAAAGCCGTCATGGAGTGCTGAAACATGTACGTCGGCAGCACCATCGCGAGAAGCAGGCAGACAACGAAAACCACGAACAGCAGCAGAACACGGCGCGACTCGAAGCGCATGCCCCGACGGCTTCGCTCGCCCTCGGCGTAGGCGCTTCCAGTCGTCACAGCTTCGATGCGGGCTTCTTCCTCGAAATCCCCTCTCATAGATACCCACTTAGCCTACGATTGGACGTCGCCAAGCCGCATCGCGCGTCCCCACGATTCCGAAAAGCATCACTCTTCATCACCCGGGCCGTCATCGAAGATAGAATCGATTTCGTCGTCGAGCGGATCATCGCTGTTGCGGCGACGCAGCAGATACCACAGCGCCGCCCCGACGGCCGCCACTACCACAGCCACGATAATGCCGACCAGATATGCGGGCATCTCGACCGAGGATTGCTCCTCCGCATCATCGAGAAGACTCTCGTCGACACCAGCGTTGTCGGTGTCGTCGGTCTCCTCGTAATCGGTGATGTTGCCGACGTCTACCACCGAGCCTCCTTCGAGGGAGCTGGAAGAGTCATCTGAACCAGACGAGGTGCTGCTCGAAACGGTGGAGGCCCTGCTCCCTGTTCTCGAGGATGCAGCGCTGGAACTCCCCCCGCTCGTCGATGCGGACGCTAGCGCAGTCGTATCGTCATAGGCACTGTTGCCTGCGTCTGAGCCGCTGTCGCCCGACGACGACTGGGCCTCAGAAGAATTCCCGCCAGAGCCCGATGTGGTGGCAGCACCTGCCGAAGAGCTGACTGCGCTCTTGACAACCTGCTCGGCGGATTCCCAGGCATCTTTCAAGACAGTGGACCAATCGGTGCTAGAATCCGAGCCATTGCCCTCGGTCCCGATGCTTCCCAAGTTGATTCCGGCACTACCTTCGTCTAGAGAGGAACCATCCCCGGATCCATCATCGCTCGAAGCCCCGTCCCCAGATCCGTCATCGCTCGAACCCTCGTCTACGGATCCGTCATCGCTCGAACCATCGTCATTGGCGTCATCGCCCTCCTGAGCCACGACGCTCTCAGCGAGTTCGTAATACAGGCCGGAAAACTCGTGGACCCCAGCCTCCACGGAACCGCTACCCCACAGGGTCACGGAAAACGTGATCGAGAACGGATCGTCCTCGGTTCCGCCACCGTCCCCCACGTCGAACAGGTACCCGTTTATCTCAAGAGTGTCGCCAGCGGCGACGGCCGGCTCCTCGTAGGCGCCCAGCTCGTCCCAGAGATTGACGAGCGAGCCGTACAGGTCGAAACCCTCGGTGAGGGCGTTTCCGACCTCGCGGCCATACAGCCTCACGGTCACCACGTCGTCACGCATGTCCCTCAGATATAGACTTATCAGCTTGGAATCTGCGCTGGAGGAACTCACGAGCGTGAGGCCACCATAGTAGCCGGAGCGATTAAGGGCCCCTATCGCATCGAATGGGTCCGTCGCATCCGAAATCGTCACGACCGAGGGATCGGCCAGGCCTGCGCTCATCAGCGCATCGGCGACATCGCGCGAGTACTCGGAGGCGTTGATCTCGGAGGCCAGAAGGCTCGTGTCGACCTGAGCGCCAGAGAGGGCTTCTTCCAGCTCGGAGACTAGCTCATCTCCGAAGGTCTCGGAGTACCCCATAAGGACGACCGTGTCGAAGTCTGTCAGACACCCGAGCACCTCATCGGTGACTGTGCCATCCTCATCAAGGTAGAAGACCGGTGCCGAAGCCGCGTAAGCGTATGCCGCAGCAGAAGCGGCTATCTCCTCCAGCGCGCCCTGATCGAGCAGAAGCGCCACGCTCCCCCACGGAAACTTATCTGCCGGCGCACCGACTTGGAAACGCGCGCCCGAGGCATCGCCGCTCTCGAAGGCCAGGTACGACTTGGCCGAGAAGCTCGCCGCGTCGCCATCGGAAGCGAAAGTCGAGGCGGCCTCTCCGCTCACAGCCGCACTACCACTACCAAAACTAGTATAGAGGGAGAAGCCGTAGGCCTCCGAATCGGAGGAATCGACGTTCAGCGGACCGTCAACCAGCCCAGCGAAGCCCACCCCCACCAGGGCCGAGGCCAGGTCGCCGCTTCCAACCAGCACGGCATAGGGTGCCGATGAGTACTGACCCGAGCTGACGATGCTCTCTGCTTCATTCGTAGCGGAGCGCCATGTCGCACCACTACCAGAGGAACTCGCGGTGAACATCTCTTTGACGGACCCCGCGTTGCCTCTGACCAGAATCCACACCTCTAGAGTCCCGCTGTAGTCGCTGTCCTCAGCCGGCTCGATCGTGAGCAGCAACGGGCCGCCGCTCGAACCCAGGATAGAGTAGGCACGCTCGAAGGTTAGCGCCTCGGAGAGGCCACCTGAATCTTGGTCGTAGATACGGTAGCTAATCGAAAAATCTTCTGCGTCAAGGGCGGTCCCGTCGGCGGCCTGAACCTCGATCGAGCTCAGCAAGCCGGCCTCGCCAGCGCTGGTCAGATCTAACCAATGATCGTCGGCATAATAGATCACCCCGCCGCTGCTGGCAGCCACATCTGAAGTGAAGTTATACGCGGATGACGTCTCGCTGTAGTAGCGCTCGGCGTCGAATGTGGAGTCCTGCTCGACGCCGTCGACTATACAGCGGCTGTAGTTCTCGTCACAACGCCTCTGGAACGCGGTCAGCACGTCGGAGGCGATCCTCCCTGCCGAGATGTCGTTGGCCGGCACGAGGTAGGCGCTGCAGGACTCGGTCAGCCCCGAACGCTGAGACTGGGACCCGGTCAGCTTCCAGGCCCAGTCGATGGTCGTGTCATACCCCAGCTCCTCGGCAACCTCGTTCGGATCGGGCACCTTCCCGTCCGCCTCGAACTCGGCGTAGGCAGAGGCTTCCGGATATAGATAGTCGACCAAGCCCTCTGCATCTCCTGCCTGCAGAAGCCCGACCGAGGTGCCCCTCAGCACCTCCACGCGAGCCAGCCGCCCCGACGCGCGGGCATCATCGGCCTCTACATCAGCCAGGCTGTCCGTTGCGTAGTAGTCCACGGCGAGGTAGACAGACACCTCCTGCTCGAAGCTGGCGAGGATGTTCTTGTACTGCGCGTTGTTCATAGCGGTGTTGACGTTTACGACGTAAGCCTGCTCCGACTTGAACACCAGCGCCTCAAGCGAGGTGCAGCCGCTAAGCGCAGTGGATCCGTTATAGAAGTAAGCGAACGATCCCATGTCGGCACCGGCTTCGAAGACGATGGTTTTCAGCGAGGTGCAGTCGGCGAAGGCGTAGTCACTGATCCCACTCCTTGCCATCGGACCGCCGCCGTCACCCCAGTAGCCACTGAAACCACTTACGTAAAGAGTGCTGGAATTGGCTGTAATGCATTCAACTCCCGGGGTGTAGTAGTCCCATGAGTAGTAGTAGTCACCGAACCTCGTCGCGGAGGGTATGGCGGGGATGGAGATGGATTCAAGCGCAGTGCAGCCCGAGAAGGCATAGGAACCGATGGCGGCACTTCTATAACTACCGCTATAGAAGATCTCGGCGCCATCGGGAAATACCACAGAGACCAAGGATGTGCAGCCCGAGAAGGCACGGGAGCCGATCCCAGCGAGCTTCTGAGGAAAGGTGACCGACTCAAGCCCGGTGCAATTCTGGAATGCGTAGGATCCTATCGCGTCTGACACGTTCATGTTGACCGTGAAGGTCACGCTGCTTATGGCCTCGTTGCCCCTAAACGCACTTGATGCCACCTTCGTTACATCGTAATAGAACCAGGTGCCGTCGACCTCCTGCCCCACCGTGCCGAAGATCAGATCACCCGAAGCTTCCGACCCGCTGGAGATGGAAACTTCTCCGTTCTCTTCGTTCGAGGCCGCCGTGGTGATGCTGTAGGTTACACCATCGATGGTAAACGTCGACCCGACGGAGTTCTCTGCGGCACGCGCGCTACCAGGAAGAAAGAGAAGAACCGCCATGAGCGTCATCAGCACTGCCATCATGGTGGCAGTCAGCGCCAACGCCTTCGGAAGCTCGAATCTCGAAGCATAGGTCGTCATCGTGCTCGTCTTCCCATCTCCGTGCATCATGGCGCTCTCCGATTCGTTTGAAATCATCTTCGCTTCCAACATCCGATTACTCCTGTTCCTCAGACCCCTCGTCATCGGAGGAGGACAGCAGATCCACGTTGTAGATCGCGTCTTCGGGCATCGGGTAGTAGGTGATATCTGCCCGCCCGAGCAGCGCGGCCAGATAGGAATTGCAGTTCAGCTCCCACACGTACTCCGCCGCCGCCTCGCGAACTTCGTACATCAGCTCTTCGGGTACGTCCTCTGGCAGAGATCCCATATCTTCTGCGGAGGCGAACGTGTATTCCGTATCCACATAGAAGATCTCCACCGCATCGTCGGCCTCCACATACTGTGGATCGCTGCACGAGCCCACCGACTTGTATTCGAGCGCCTCCTTCGCCTCATCGGCCATATAGACGCCGCTCCAGGCATAGTCCCCGCCCGTAACCTCGACGTCCTCCTCGTCCGAAAGCTCGATCGCCAGCGCAGAGAAAGACTCGGTGTTCAAAGCGCCTTCCTCTGCCATCCGGGAAAGCTCCGAACTGCATTCACGAGCACGCTCGGTTGCATCGTCTCCCGAGAAAACGATCCTATAGGCGTGCTTTTGGGTCGTTTCAGCCAGATAGAGCTGAATGTAGGAGAGAAGCTCGTCGTCGGTGGCATCTCGCCACTCGACATCTATCTCGCATATGGCCCTCTGTGCGAGGTTTGTCCTGTATTGCTCTAGGATGTCATCGTCGGATATGCCGTATTCATCTAGCATCTGCTGCCAGATGTCATCGTCTTCGAAGGCATAGCTGCTCTTCGCGGCATCGACCTGCTCCTGCGCCTCTTCGTCGGTGGGCGTCACGCCCAGTTCTCTGGCGCGCTCGTTGATTACGACCGAGATGGCAAGCTCGTTGATGACGTTTTGCCTGTATGTGCCCACATTCAAGCTCTGAGAGAGCAGATAGGAAGCGAAATCGGAGTCGTCCTCGAGACTTTCCGCCACTCGAAGCTGATAGATCATGGCGGCAACCTCTTCCTCCATGATATAGGTGTCGTCCACCTTGGCAGCGGCACCGGCGGGAGGGATGGACAACCCATAGAGCGTAAAACCGCATATCGCTACGACGACGGCAACGACCGCGGCTGCAAAAAGAAACTTCTCACGCTTGGAAAAAGGCTTTCGGTCCGCAGCCTTACCCGAATGCGAATCAGATTTAACGCCCGGGACTGCAGCATCGGACGCCAGCCTCTCACCCTCGCCTACGGAGGGAACGTCAACGGTTTCCTCACCTGCAGAAATCTGCTTCTCCACTCTCCATTCCCCCTAAGGAAGATTTCATATGAGCCTATCCCGTCCGAAATAGCTCCGGCTTAAGCCGTCAGACCTGGTTTTCAGAACAAGAAGCGGCCTCGTCGCGATCTGATCCGACAGTCGCCATGCAGCTTCGACGCAAGCCTCTCGTGAAGCCCGCAGCCAAAAGCGCAGAGGCGACGAGGGTCCCAAGAGCCACCCACATGACTTGAACGGAGTTGTCTCCGGTCTTGGACAGGTCAGTCGAAGTTTTATCGGCATCGGACCCGGTATTGGAATCGTCATCTGCAGAATCCTCGTCAGCAGAATCGTCTTCCATCAATTGAGCGTCATCGTTCTCGGATGCGCTTCCCGAACCGTCGTCTGTGCTGTCGTCGGCGTCGGAACCGTTGTCGCTGCCCAGCTGATCGTCAGAAATCGCAATGGAGCCATCTTCCGACACATACTCGGCATCCTCCCAGTAAAGCGCCGGAGTAGACTGCGTTTCCATCAGACCAGCCGTATCGGCGGAGATCCAAGTCGCCTGGTCGGAAGATCCCATGTTCAGCGTCTCGAGGAAACCGTCTTTTTCCATCTCCTCCTGCGTGAGCATCACGAAGCCGTCTGGAACATCAGAGTCCGAGTAGGTAGCGGAGTATCCGGAAGCCTCCAGCCAATAGCTGGGAGACTCGTCGCTGGGAAGCGAGGCATATCCGACGATAGCGTTCGCGAAGACAGCATCGCCTTCGACCGAGGGAGCAGAGACCACTCCGAAGTTGTAGCAGTTGGAGACGGTGGCGCTGTAGCCGGAGATCCCACCGGCGAAGACGGAATTTGCCATTGAATCGGTCGCCGTCACATCCCCTAGGTTGTAGCACGATGTGAAGAGCGTGTAATCGACGTTGGATGAGTATCCCGCTATCCCGCCCACGCGGCTTGCTCCGATGACGCTACCCTTGTTGAAACAGGCGACGACATATCCCGGATAATAGGATGAAGTAGCCAGGTACCCTACGATGCCCCCGACGTTTACGCCACTTGCAGTCACCTCGACCTCGCTGCCAACGTTGGTGATGGCAATTCCATCTGAGGTCACGTTGAAATTCGCGCACCCTACGACTCCACCCACATAATTAGAGCCGGTCACGGTGCCTTCGACAACGAGGTTCGAGATCTTGGCTCCGTAGATGTAACCGAACAGCCCTTGATAATCGTCGATCGAGTCGATGTAAAGACCGCTTATGGTGTGTCCTCTCCCATCGAAGGTTCCCGCAAAATGAAACGAGGAAGAGACCCCTATCGGCGTCCAGCTGGTCCCGTCACCGATATCAGCGCCGTAAGAGCCAGCCATATCGATGTCAGATGTCAGCACGACGTACTCGCCGTAATAGGTCTCGCCCTCGTTTACCGAGTTGCGGAACGCTTCCAGTTCATCTAGATTCGATATCCGGTATGGATCCTCCTCCGTTCCCGATCCATCCATCCCCCCTGCCTTCACCTTGAAAAATAGAACGATGCTGGCAGAAGCTCCGCCGTAGGTCAACGTTACCGTTACCTCTCCTGCAGAAGAGGATTCGAATCCCGTAATCTCGACGTCCTCTATACTCACCACCGTCGTCGTTCCATCACTCAAGGCGGCAGTTACGACAAGGCCGGCCGTATCGAGATCGTCACCCACGAAATACTCGGTTCTGTACTCGCCGGAGACTGAAATGGATAGCACATACAGCTCGTCGCTGTCCGCAATCTCCCACAGGAGCGCAGGAGTCGTCTGAATGTCAGAAAGACCCGAAGTAGCAACGGAGACCCAGGTGGCTCCATCAGAAGACCCAACGTTAAGCAGAGAGATAAAGCTGTCAGCCTCCATCTCAGACTGCGTCATCTTTACGAAACCGGAGATCTCTGAACCCGTATTGTCGGAAGCGATCGCAGAGGTATCCAGCCAATAGCTTGGCGCATTCTCGTTGACGTCTGCCCTGTTGCCTCCGACTAAGGCGTAACGTAGGGAGTTGTCGGAACTGCTTGAGACAGTCCCGAAGTTGTAGCAATTGGAGACTGATGCCTGATATCCCGCTATCCCGCCGCAGGTGTCATTCGTGCTGGTGATCGTGACAGCCCCTAGGTTATAGCATGACGTGAAATCACCCAGATCGACGCTGTACGTATATCCGCCGATCCCGCCAACATAACTCAGACCGGTGATATCTCCCTTGTTGTAGCAGCCGATAACGTGAACTACACCTGCATTACTGGAATAATTAATACAACCTACGATCCCACCAACGTACCGAGAGCTTGCAATGACATCGACATCGTTACCGACGTTTCTTATAGTCGCTCCCGAACTCACGTAACCGACGATTCCGGCAACATAACCAGATGCAGTGACCTCCCCTTCGACGACCAGGTTCTCGATCGTGGCGCCTTCGACATATCCAAAAAGACCCTGATAGGAAGCTTCGGTGTAGATATATAGGCCGCTAATGGTGTGGCCTCCGCCATCGAAAGCACCTTGAAAGGGAAAGTTACTGCTGGAACTCCTGTATGTGCCGATTGGAGTCCAGCTACCCTTGCCCTCGCCATAGGACGCGGACATATCAATATCATCGATAAGCTCTACATACTCGCCTTCGTAGGTGAAGCCCATGCTGACCGAAACCGCGAATTCCTCAAGCTGTTCGAGCGTCCCGATCTGGAAGGGGTTCTCTTCAGTACCGTCGCCGCCAGCAAAAAAATCTTGTGACAGAACAACAGCGGAGGCAGTAAACGACCCATCCTCCGCATTGTCAGCCAGTGCCGTACTGGGAGCCAAAACGGAGTTGGTATTCAAAATAAGGAGAGCCACCAGAAACACAGACATCATACGCCCCGCCGCACTGCGACCTACTCCGACTTTCGCGATATCCCAATCCGATAGTCGCATGTTGTCAACCCTTTTCTTGGAAAAGTCCCGGTCGCAGAGAGACGGCCGCTTAAAACTGGCGGCCGCCCCTCTATCGGGTTCTCTATCTAAGGCCGGCGCCCGTTCAGAACGCCGGCCTGACAATCATGATTCCCCGCCAAAACCGACAGCACTACTCGCTCTCAGACTTCGCCGATATCACAGCAGTCCAAAACTCGGAGGGCTCAAATATGCCGATCGTGTCCCATTCCTCCTCGGAGGTCCACAGCCCCGAGTAGTACGAAGCGCGGCTGGAGCCGTTGTAGTAGGAGAAGTCGCTCCAATCGGGATCCTCACATCCGGTGGTGACCCACCACTCATAACCCGCGTCGGCCTTCGCCTCCACGCTGTTGGCAACCGACTGATCGTAGACGACCACGCTACTTTGGTTGGTCATGTAGGCCACCACGGTCGCAACGCTTTCGGTTTTAATGTGATAGACCTTGTCCACCCAGTAGCCGTAGGTGGCATCGTCGTTGTTACCGTAGAGCTCGGGGTAGACCTTGGCGAAGGCCCAGGCCGCCCTAGCGTTCTTGTCGACGGTGTAGTTGCGCTGGCAGTACAGCAGCGGAGCCATGTCCTCCTTGGCATCTGAGGTCCCATAACCCTGGTTGGTCGAGGTTCCGAAGTCGTCGCCGTTGATGAACGTACCTTTGAAGCCGTGTTCTCTAGCCCACTTCTCCAAGGTGTCTCCGGTGGCGATGTAACCATTGTTGACGCCCGAGCTGTTCCTGCCGCCGGAGGTGCCATCTAGGTTGCTCAGCAAAGTGCTGTTACCGATGATGACGTCGACGCCCTCCAGAGCATCAGTATCCTCGTCGTAGACGACGCAGGCGGGATTAACCTTGTAGATGTCCTCGACGCACATCACGATGCCCGGCTTGTCGTTGATATAGTCGTAGAACTCTTCTCCCGAGTCGAACGTCTCCGTGATGAAGGGGAGAGTGGCCATATACCCCATGTTGATCGTGGAGTTGTTAGCGGCGTAGTTGTCGTCGGCCGTCGCCGCCGAGGACTCCACGAGCCCAACGCCCGTGTCGTCGCCGAACAGCAGATCATCGGCATTCGGAACGAAGAAGTATCCTTTGCCGGTGCTATCCACCGCATAGAGATAGGCGACCGTCTTCTTATCAAGAAGATCGGAGTCGATCAGAGACGCGATGTATAGCATCTGGCCCTTCGTGGCCCTCTCGTAGTCGACCGCCGACTGCGTGGCGTCGCTATCGTTGTAACGGGTGGTCTTACTGGTGGAGGACCTCGTAATAGTGTCAGCCGTCTCGGCAAGTTGGCCCATCGTGTAGATCTGCGTCCAGATGTTGGTCGCGTCGTTGTTGACAAACTCCGGATCGTATCCCGTCATCGTGGAGATCTTCGCATACATGTTCGTTCCGGAGTTCGAGCCGTCGGATGCCAGATCCCAGTTGACATACTTGTTGGCCCCGAAGATGATGTCGGGGCTGAACTCGAGTCCCGCTATGGTCTCAGCTCCGGTCGAGACGTTTCCGACGTGGCTCTTCGAATTATTGGAATCACCCCAAGAGCTTGTGCTCGGATTGCTCATCCAGGTTGTCGCCTGGGTGTAGGTCTGCCCGGTGGTCTGGCCAATGACAGCATTGTAGAAAAGATTCTGGTAATAGGGGTTGGGATAATCGTTCACCGAAGTCGCCCAGATCCCTAGGCCTGCGCCGGTGACGGTGTATTCGATGTCGTGGCCCTTATTGTCAAGATAGCCGGTGTACTGTTCATCGGAAGAAGCCGAACCACCCGTGAAGTCGAAATTGGTGTTGGTAATCCCGAGGAAGTCCGGGCCGGCGCTCCCCGCGCGGACACCGTAGGTTTTCAGCAGGTTCTGGTCGTTACTCTCCACGGCACTTGGAGTCACCCAGAACGGATCAAGAACGGTGCTGTCCTCCGATTCGTCCGCCAGGGCCGTCAGCGTGCTCCCTACGACAAGCGAAGCCGTCAGCAGAGTGGCGAGCATGCCTTTTGCGACTCTCATAGAAACTTGTGTTGCGATCACTTGTCCCACATCCTTTCTGCTTATGCGTCATCTCCATCATGATCTGAACGGATGATCGCCAATTGGGTACAACGCAGCTGTCTGGCGAACCCTACGGTCACGAACGCAAGTGCAACAAGGGTCCCGAACGCGGCCCACAAGACATACATGGAACCGTCACCAGTCTTGGAAAGATCGCTCGATGTCTTATCGGCATCGGTCCCATCATCCGATCCGGTGGTAGTTCCGCTGCCGTCAGTGCCATCGGAGTCGGCCGCCACCGCGAACGTAGACAGGCTGTCGACCTCCAC
>CAZPAN010000029.1:0-13547 GCA_964584585.1 uncultured Coriobacteriaceae bacterium
CAACGCCCCCGCCGGCCACCGGCCGGCGAGCGGCGCCTGCGCGCGTCGCCGCGTCAATGTTTTCTTCAGAATGACCTTCGGAAAACATTCCAGCGGAGCCTCGCGACTCGATCGGCATCGATCGTTACTTCTCAATGCCTCAGCGCTGGAATTAGTTATATTAGTCGTTCGACAAACGATTGTCACGATTTTTTTCTAAGGAAACGATGATTTATCGCTTTTGTCCGCCTCCGACACCGCTGGTCCCCGCGACCATCCGAACGGGGGGGAGCGCGTTGGTCCGTGCCGCAAGATCCGAGGGCGCAGGAGCGCGACAGGAGCTAGGACCGATCGGCGGTGGTTGTCAGTGGGGCTTCGGTGGCAGAACCGTCCGAGGCTGTTTCGTTCGGCTTGTCTTCTGGCGATGGCTTTCTGATATGGGATTCCTGCTTGCATGGCCAAAGGGACGGACGGTTCGCGATATCATCTTGTCATCCATCAAGGATCGTTCGAATTCCTGATGGCGATGCCCGGCATTAGGGCCGGATGCATCCTGACTCTCGATTGGGGGCTATATCATGGCAAGGCTTCTCTACGAAGGACACGCTTCTTTCCGCCTCATCTCGGATTCTGGGTTTACGATATACATAGATCCATATGTGAACGAGAACTGCTCGGAGCCGGCAGACTTGGTTCTGGTAACGCACGAGCACTTCGACCACAACCAGCTCGACGTCCTCGCTATGAAACCGCAGTGCACGATCCTGCGTCCGGCAGTCACCCTCCTCGACGGCGAGTATCAGCTCTTCACGATCGACGACATCGATGTGCTGGCGGTTCCGGCGCACAACAGCCACCATCCGCTCGACGAGTGCGTCGGGTACATCGTGGACATCGACGGCAGGCGGCTCTACTTCGCGGGCGACACATCCACAACGCCCTTCATGTCAGAGGAAATGCCGCAGATGCGCATCGACTATGCGTTCTTGCCCTGCGACGGGAAATTCAACATGGACCTGGATGAGGCGATGGAGTGTGCGCGCAAGATATCCGCTGCTCATACCGTCCCGATCCATACCTGCCCGGTCAGCCCCGGAGAGAAACCTAGATTCGACGAGAAGAAGGCGATGTCCTTCGATGTTCCCGGCGCGTTGGTGGTTCGACCCGGGGAAGAGATCGTCCTGTAACCGCTACGGGACAGAACCCGTGCCGGACTCGACGTCCCGAACCCCCCGAACATGCAGGGGCCGACAATCGCTTCCCGATGCCGATGCCGAACGATCCCAGGATCGGCGCAGGCACCGAACCTGGCAGGTCGACGGCGAGACGCCCGCATGGCCGCGAGCCTGATATCGGCAGAATCGATGCCGATGCGCAGGTTATCCTCGGGGGTGCGCTCTGGAGTGCGTCTCCTTAAGGTGCGCCGCCGACATGTGCGTGTAGATCTGAGTGGTCGATAGGCTCGAATGCCCGAGGAGTTCCTGGACGGTCCTGAGATCGGCGCCGGCCTCAACGAGATCTGTCGCGAACGTATGGCGTAGATCATGGGGATGGAGATCGAGGTCGAGTCCGGCCCGAAGCAAGGACTGCTTGAACACCCTGCGCATCGTATCTGCGCTCATCGGGTTCCCTTTATTGGAGAGGAAGAGCGGCGCGTCGGGCGCCATATGCTCGGCGAGGCTCGAAACGCGCTCGAGCTTGCCAGACCTCGCGGCCAGAAGCGGCCTCGACCTCTCCAGATAGTTCTTCATCTTGACGCAAGCCATATCGTGGATCGGGATGACCCTCTCCTTGGATCCCTTCCCCATGACCCTAATCTGGCCCTGACGGAGATCCATATCGCCAAGCGTCAGCCCGACGAGTTCCGAGACCCTGGCACCCGATGCATACATGAGTTCGAGGACCGCAGCGTTGCGGATCGCGGGAGGGTCGTCATCCTCCCAACATCCAAGCAACGCGTCGACCTGTTCCCGTGTCATCCTCCTCGGGAGGCTGCGGGGGGTCTTCGGGCCATGCGTAGCACTGATGGGATTGCTCTCCATCTCGCCGATCGTCACCAGCCAGTTGTACATCGACCTGATCGCTGAGAGCCTGCGGTTGATGCTCGTACGGGCGTAGCCTCTTTCGGCCATATCCCCCAAGTATGATCTGACGGACCTGTGATCGACATCTTCGATGGACGTTTCGCAGGAGGAGAGCCAGGCCGAGAAGTCCTCGAGATCGCTCCTGTAGGAGTCAACCGTGCGGGCAGAGCATCCACGCTGCGAGAGCAGGGAGTCAAGAAACGCCTCTATCATCTCTTTGCAGCCAAGGCCGCTCTCCGCAGGTTCGAGGGAGGAGCTGTCCGCCGTTCGGATCATCCAGACCAGCCCCCGTAACTGCGCGCCCGGTCCTCTTCGGGCAGGTTCTCAAGGATGACCGCAGGGATCTCGCGGCTGATCTCTAAGCAGGCGCCGTCGGCTCCGACGGAACCCTCACCGTTTGGGGAGTCTCCGCAAGGGTCGATGGAAACCCTGCCGACAGATCCCTCGGTGCATGCGGGAATAACCCCTAAAGCCTCTAGCTCCTCGCGAAACGACCATACCGCTTCCCTTGCCCGACGTGCGTAGGACTTGTATCTGTCTCGCTTGCCCTTCGGGGGGTTCTCGAGAGGCGGTACTATCCCATAGTTCACGTGCATCGGCTGGTAGTCGGAGGTAGCGGGATCGGTGGCATAGGCCACGAGCGACCCGAAGAGGGTCTCGCGCGGCGGGAGCGGCGTCTTCGCTCCGATGATCTCGGAATAGGAGCAGAGCGCTGCAAGAAGGCCCGATGCGATCGCCTCACAGTACCCTTCCGTCCCCGTGATCTGTCCGGCGAAGCGAACGCCCGGGCGCCCTGGGATATCGAAGGTCGGACCGAGGATGCGCGGGGAGTCGATGAACGTGTTGCGGTGCATCACCCCGTAGCGCAGGAACTCGGCATTCTCAAGACCCGGGATCATCCTGAAAACCCGATCCTGCTCGGAGAAGCGCAGGTTGGTCTGGAATCCCACGAGGTTGTAGGCGCCAAGCGAGGCGTTCTCCGCCCTGAGCTGCACGACGGCCCAGGGTCTCCTACCCGTGGCGGGGTCCGTGAGACCGACCGGCTTGAGTGGTCCGAACCTCAACGCGTCCGGACCGCTGCGGGCGATCTCCTCGACTGGCTGACAGGCGGAGAAGAGCTCTCTTCTCTCGAAGTCCCGGGCGATCGCCCTCTCGGCTCCCATCAGCTCCTGTACGAACCTCTCGTAGACCTCCTTGTCCATCGGAGCGTTGAGGTAGTCGTCCCCTCCTCCCTTGTCATACCTGGACTGCGAGAAGACGCGGTCGCGGTCGATCGAGTCGGCAGAGACGATGGGCGCTGCTGCGTCGAAGAACGAGAGGAACTCGATCCCCAGAGTCGTCTGGATGGCACGGGCGAAGACATCGGAGGTGAGCGGACCCGTGGCGATGATCGCCGGGGCGGCCGGCATCTGCCTGACCTCGTCGGTGACGATCTCTATCAACGGGTTGGAGGAGATGAGGTCGGTGACTCTGGCGGAGAAGACCTCGCGATCGACCGCAAGCGCCTTGCCCGCCGGGACGCTCGAGGCGATCGCCTCCCTGATCAGAAAGGACCCCAGCACAGCGAGCTCGTACTTGAGCGCGCCTGCGGCCGAGGATCCATCGAGGCTCTTGAGTGAGTTGGAGCAGACCAGCTCCGCCAGCTCAGATGTCGAATGAGCGGGGGTGGTGGCCTCCGGCCTCATCTCGATGAGCTCGACCCGAACGCCCCTCGCGGCGAGCTGAAGAGCTGCCTCCGATCCGGCCAGACCCCCGCCGACAACGGTAACCTTGGGCAAACCTGGACCTCCGTTCATCTGGATCCTCGCGGATCGAATCCGAATCTCCCATCTGGATATCTGCTGGCGATGCCAAGGGTCTCCAGAGATGATAGCACCTTGATTACCTGCGTTATCCCCATGCCACACGATGCGGAAAGCTCATCGGGCGTACACGGCGAGGCTGCTATCATCTCGAGGATCCGAGTCGAGGCGGCATCAAGCTGTCCTGTCCGCGCGATGCTTCTCGGGTCGCCGCAAAGGCCGTCTGGGGCTTCGGCAGGGCCGAGCGCGAAGACCCTTGCCATCTCGTCTAGGAAGCTGTCGTCGTCCACTATCGGGAAGGCGCCTTCGCGAAGCAGCTTGTTGGAGCCATCTGACGATTTTGAGAAGATCGACCCGGGCACCACCAGCACATCCCGCCCCGCGCCGAGCGCGAAGTCTGCGGTAGAGAACGTGCCGCTTGGGATGCCAGCCTCCACTATCAGCACGGCCTCTGCGAGGCCGGCGATGATGCGGTTTCGCTTCTTGAACGCCCATCGCTGAGGCGAGGATCCCCAGGGCAGCTCGGAGACCATCGCGCCGCCCTTGGCGAGGACCTCCTCGAAAACCGGCTTGCCGCGCCTCGGGTACGCGATGTTAGCACCGCTCCCGAGCACGACGACGGTGGGTCCTCCTCCTGCCAGCGCTCCCCTATGCGCTGCCTGATCGCAGCCTATCGCTCCACCGGATATGACCGTTATGCCGAGAGCCGAGGCAAGTATCGAGAATCTCTCGGCGCACGCCTCCCCGTAAGGAGTCGCCTTCCTGGCGCCGATCACGGCAAGACCTGGAACGGCGAGCGCCTCGGGGTTTCCCAGCACGTAGAGACGCGAGGGGGAGTCTGGAAACTCAACGAGATGCATCGGATACCCGCTATCCCCCTTCTCGATGACATGCCTGGGATAATCGCTCTCGATCTCCGGGTCGCGACTGTTGGCGGCCGGAGACGTCCCCGAGCCGAAGTCCGCCATCTCCTCCAAATGAAGATTCTTCGGATTCATGAGTCCTGCCCCCTGTACATGATCGCCTCGTCTATGTCGTCGCAGCCGACGCAGTCCCTGCGTTCTATGTCCGCTATGGTCCTGGCCACCGAGAGCACCTTCATCACTCCCCTCCCGCTCATATGCCTCCGGCGTGCAATCAACTCCATGTGCCGGCGCGCGGAGGCGTCCATCCGGCATTCCCTCACGATCCGCGCCTCTCTCCCCTCGGACAGGCCGGGAGCATCCTCGGCGCGCCTCCCGGTCGCGAACTCCCTCGCAGTCATCACTCCGTTGCGGAGCATGGCCGACGAGACGCCGGCACCCGTGTCCATCACGCTGCCCGGGTCGACCCTGCGGACCGAGATCATCATGTCGAACCTGTCCATGATCGGACCTCCCATGCGCGACCTGTAGCTATCGATGATCGCGGGGGTGCACCGGCATTGCCTATCGGGGTCGCCGAGATATCCACATGGACACGGGTTAGCCGCTCCGACCAGGAGGAAATCGGACGGGAATGCATAGGTGCCTTCGGCACGCGCGAGGATCACGCGTCGATCCTCCATCGGCTGCCTGAGAAGCTGGAGCTTCCTGCTCCCGAACTCCGGCAGCTCGTCCAGGAAGAGAACCCCGTTGTGCGCCAACGAGACCTCGCCCGGCGTCATCGGGTTGCCCCCGCCCAGCATCCCGGCCGGCGTCGCACTGTGATGCGGCGCACGAAAGGGCCTTGCGCCCGCGAGGATCGGATCGATGTCGAGCCCGGCGACCGAATGCAGCAAAGCGCTCTCGACCCTCTCTTCATCTTCCAGCGGCGGCATGATCGAAACGAGCCTCCGCGCAAGCATGGTCTTGCCCGACCCGGGCGGGCCGATCATCAGAAGCGCGTGACCTCCCGCCGCCGATATCTGCAGCGCCCTCTTCGCCATGTCCTGCGAGGCGATGTCTGAGAAATCCTCCGGCCTAGGCCCTTGCGCGTCATCGCTCGGCGCATGGTCGGCGGCATCGTGCATGCCACCGGACTCACGCCTCTGACGGCGGGCAAGCGAAGCCGGTATCGGCCCTTTGTCGGCGAGGTCTTCCAGGTTGCGGACGACGCCGTGAGCCTCCCCGAGAAGCGACGATAGATTCTCGTCGATCGGACCCGTCACGAGCGTTCCTCCGGAGCGCGAGACCATCATCGCGACCGCGTACATCCCCCGCACCCCGTGGATGCTCCCGTCAAGCGAAAGCTCGCCGACGAACGTGACCCCTTCGATTTTGGAGGCGCTCAGCTGCCCGGTGCAAGCGAGTATCCCCGCCGCTATAGGCAGATCGAGACCCGATCCAGTCTTCTTGATGGAACTGGGCGACAGATTGACGATTATCGCGCTGGGCGGCACCGTGAAGCCCGATGCCCGAAGAGCAGCTCTTACGCGCATGCGAGCCTCCTGGACGGTCGAGTCTGGCAGGCCGACCACCGATATACCCGGAAGACCGGGACCGACGCTGACCTCCACTCGAATCGGAAGGGCCTCTGCCCCTCGTATCGTCGCGCTTTCGACGAAGCATTGGCCCGCCAACTCAGTCACCTCTGCCAAAAGCGTTGCGATGGTGCCTAAGGAACGCGCGATCCTCGCCTATCAGCGTTATCGAGACCACATCGAACCTGACCGCAGCCGCTCTTATCCATGAGTTCTCGGAAATGTAGCTGAGAGCGACCCCCTCGTACCGTCTGCGCTTGTTCCGAGTGACCGCTTCCTCCGGCAGCCCCGATCCATCGTTGGAGCGCGTCTTGACCTCGACGAAGACGATCTCGTCCTCGTCTACCGCGATGATGTCGGCCTCGCCCTCCTTGCATCTCCAGTTGCGTTCGATGATTTCGTAGCCCTGGCTTTTCAGATATCTGGCGGCGGCTTCCTCTCCGCGGTCCCCGCGATACTTGCGGCAGGCGCATCCTTCCATACCGTCCTCCTGTCGAAGCAAACAACCACACCCGATAGCTTGACAGGCCGGTCTAAACAGATTGCCTGAGAATCCTAAAGCCCAGCCAACCGAGATCCGAACAGATAGATATGCGCGAGCTGAACCCGAACAGCGGCAAGAACTGAACGCGAGTCAGGCTGCAAGCCAAACGGCCGAGGTCGAGGAGGGGTGCGAGAAGGCGTGGGCGTACGGTTGGCCGAAGACAGATGCTCGCTCAGAGCGATCGATGAGGGATGACGGACGCGGTGTATGCGGCGCGTCCTGGCTGGCTATCGGTCGAACAGAGACTCCTGCATGAATCCCGTGCAGAAGGTCTTCCGGTGGAAGTCGCTGAGTCCTAGGCGCCTGATCGCCTCTATGTGTCCTTTCGAGCCGTATCCCTTGTTCTCGGAGAAACCGTATCCGGGATATTCGGAGTCGGCCTTCACCATTAGCGCGTCCCTGTGAACCTTCGCCACGATAGAAGCGGCCGAGATGCACGCGACCTTGGAGTCGCCCTTCACGATGCATCTCTCCGCCGGATGGACATGCACCGGATTGCCGTCAATCAGCACCAGGTCGGCCTCCATGCCCAGATTATCTATGGCCCGCGCCATCGCGGTCCTTAGCGAATCGGAGATTCCCCTGGAGTCGATCTCCGAAGGAGGGACGTCGTGGATGCCTACGGCGATCGAACGGGCCTCGATGGTGCGGGCCAGCTCCTCGCGCCTTGCCGGAGTCAGCTTCTTGGAATCGTCGAGGCCCGCGATAACCGGCTCGTTCGGAAGCACCACAGCGGCAACCGTAAGCGGCCCGGCGACAGGTCCCCTGCCGACCTCGTCGACCCCCACGACTATCGCGTCATCGCCGGCTTCGCGCATGATCTCGTACATCGCCTCCACCCTGGCCATTTCGACATCATGGGCGTCGAGGCGTTTCCGCGCAGCCTCGAAAGCCTTCGCCAGGCTCACCCTGGGGTCGTCAGCGTACTCGCGCTCCATCTCGGCGAGCTGCTCCCTGCTGGCAAGCTTAAGCTGCTCGATTATCTCCCTGACGTTCCTGGTGTAGGCCATATCCGGACTCCAGTCGACTGCGCGCGTTCCAGAACACTTCGATCAGGATAGCGCTTGCCCGTCAGAGATGGAGACGGGACAGGGGGGAGTTTGCGGAGCCGAGAGAGCAGGTTGTGCGCCTGCGGTTCGGAAGTGGGTTTAGGTCCAAGCTGACGGTTCGAGCGAGAATGCAGCGTCACGTCACGAGCCAAACCGAAGGATCGGATCCATGTCTGCAGTCTCAGATCAATGGGAGAGAAAGAGACAGCCCGGCTTCTCCACATGAAAGCTGGGCTGCAGGATTTAAGCATTGACTCGGCAAACCGGGAAAACGTCGAGATTCTAGTGCTTCCGCCCGCTTCCAGCACGAGAGGCAGCGACCTGCGCCGATGAGGCTGAACATGCAGGGCTGCGGAGGGCCAGAAGCGGGCGAATGGATCAATCGGTGTTTCCTAGAATCCCTTCTCACGCAGTCGGGTAGCCTTGCCGACCCTGTTGCGCAGATAGTAGAGCTTGGCGCGGCGGACGCGGCCGTGACGCATGACCTCGATCTTGTCGATCTTGGGAGAATGCAGGGGGAAGGTCCTCTCGACTCCCACCGAGAAGGAGATCTTCCTCACGGTGAAGGTCTCGCGGTTCATGCCACCCGACATGCGGATGACATCGCCCTGAAAGACCTGGATCCTCTCTCGGTTGCCCTCGGTGATCCTGTAGTGCACCTTGACGTTGTCGCCGACCTGAACCTCCGGCAGATCCTCTCGCATCTGCTGCTGTTCTATAGCACGGATAATATCCATCTTCATCATTCCTGTTCTTCCAAGCATTTGGAATGCATAATTCGAGAAGCAGTCGATCAGTATATCCGTTTCGCCATGGAAAGTTCAGTATTCACGCCAAACATTGCCACAAGCGGCTCAAAGAGGTAACCGAGCCCGATCGCAAACACCGTGACGCAGACATACAGCGGCTACGAGCGCGGATACAATCGTAAAAGATGCAGTAAGAGCTGATAGGATATCTTTCCAGCGAAGTCAACGATGAACGGAGGCGTCGAACATGATGAGGCATATCGAACTCGTGAAGATCGTCGAGATCTACGATGGAAAGTCGAAAGCCGAACAGCTCGTTGAGATCTCCACAATGCTCGAGGAGATGGTCTCTAGACTCTCCGGCGTCGCCTCCTACAAGATCGACACCTGCACCTCGATGGATCCGATGGATGCCGACCTTCTGCTGCTGATCGATTTCGAGAGCAGGGAGGCTCTCAGGGAGTACGACCTCGACATGAACCGCATCGAGCAGATGCTCAAGCTGGCGGAGCAGTCGGAGTCGCTTATGACGTACGACTACGAGTTCTAGGGAAACGCTGACAATTGAAACGCTGACAATTCATTCCGCCCGCAAGATTACCGGCCTCATCTTGGATACACTTTCCCAACTGGAGATGGTCCCACTGTCCGGCCATATCCCACAGGACAAAGAACTACGTGACGGGCGGGAGGTTCGAGATCGTACGGAGAGAGCCGAGGGGAGCCGGTCGGCAAAGACATCACCGTCGCCGACGCGCCAACCGGCAGCAACCCGTCCGGCGCATCCTGCGCAGATCAATCACGCCAGCTGCGCGGGATAAATATCTCCTCGAACTTGGTGGCCGCGAACCGATCGGTCATCCCGGCTATGTAATCCACGACGGCCACAACCTCGTCTCCTCCGGAGATACGTGAGTACTCCTGCGGAACCTCCTCCATATGATCCAGGTAGTGCTCGAAGAGGAGCCTGATCATCGTCATGGCCTTGGGGTCCTCCTCCTTGGCCGCCGAATGCACGTAGACGTTGTCGAAGAGGAACCCCCTCAGCTCCATCATCGCCTCATATGGGCCGCTCTCCATCGAGATCTCGGGCTTGCCGTCGGATGCTGAGACCATCGCATTCACGAGCGTCGTTATCCGTTCGGAGTGTGTGTGGCCCAGCACCTCGCAGGCACCTTTGGGGAGGTCGTCGAACGAGATGATGCCTGCGCGTATCGAGTCGTCGATGTCATGGTTGACGTAGGCGATGCGATCGGCCGTCGCCACGATCTGGCCCTCCAGCGTGAACGCCTTGCCGTCGCCGGTGTGGTGGATGATGCCGTCACGCACCTCCTCCGTGAGGTTAAGTCCGGTGCCGTCTTTCTCGATCACGTCGACCACCCTAAGCGACTGCATGTTGTGGTGGAACTCCATCTCTGGATGCGAGGGGTGGCTCGCCCCGAAATCGCGGAGCACTGCGTTGAGCGCGTTCTCGCCGGTGTGGCCGAATGGAGTGTGGCCCAGGTCATGCCCGAGCGCTATCGCTTCGGCGAGATCCTCGTTCAAACCCAGCGCACGCGCTATCGTCCGCGATATCTGCTGGACCTCCAGGGTATGGGTGAGCCTGGTGCGATAGTGGTCGCCCTGCGCCCCGATGAAGACCTGCGTCTTGTGGGAGAGACGGCGAAACGACTTGCAGTGCAGGATGCGGTCGCGGTCACGCTGAAAGGCGGTGCGTATCGGATCGGGATCTTCCTCTCGCAGACGTCCCCTTGTGGCCGACGAGAGGGCGGCATAGCCGGAGAGAGCCTGCTCCTCGCGCCTCTCCAGCTCCTCGCGGCTGATCATCGGCTCCCTCCCGTCGAGTCGGCGGCCGGCCCGGCCGCAGCTTATGCCGCCTGCGATGCGGCCTTCTTATCCGAGAGCTTCCTGGCCTTGGGTATGTCGCTTTCGGAGAGCGTCCCCTCGAAGAAGACGCCATACCAGATCAAGAAGACGTATACCGTCCATATCTTGCGGCTGTTGTCGGCCTTTCCCTCCCTGTGATCGTCGAGCAGCGAGAGGAGCGCGGCGGTGTCGAAGAACCTCCTGGCCGCCTGCGACTCGAAGACCTCCCTCACTCGCGAACCCCAGACGTCCTGCTTGAGCCAGACCCTCATCGGCACCGGGAAGCCGAGCTTCTTCTTGTTGGCCACCTTGTCGGGCAGAACCTCATGGGCGGCGGTGCGAAGTGCATGCTTGGTGGAGGTGCCGCTGACCCTCTGGTCGGGAGGCAACGTGCGTGAGAGACCGAAGACGTTCAGGTCGAGGAAGGGCACGCGGCTCTCCAACGAATGTGCCATCGACATCTTGTCGGCCTTGAGGAGGATGTCTCCCGGCAGCCAGAAGTTGCAGTCGATGTACTGCATGCGAGAGATGTCGTCGACTCCTCTCACCTGCGCGTAGTGCGGCGCGGTGAGGTCCTGCGGACTCTGCGTTGCAGCCGGGCGCTTGAGGATGCGGCGTCTCTCCTCCACGGAGAAGATGTTCGCGTTGCCGATGAACCTCTCCTCGAGATCTTTCGAACCCCTTATCAGGAAGCCCCTCCCCTTGAAATTGCCCGGCAGCGCCTTGGCGACGGCGGCTGCGGCCTTACGGAGAAAGCGCGGGAGGCGCTGATAGCCCGCCAGCGAGAGCGGCTCATGGTAGATGTTGTATCCGCCGAAGAACTCGTCGGCGCCCTCGCCCGACAGCACCACCTTCACGTCATCGGCGACCATCTTGTCGAGGAAGAAGAGCGCGACCGCAGAGGGATCTGCCAAAGGCTCGTCCATGTAGTACATGACCAGCGGGATAGAATCCCAGTAGTCCTCGGGGGAGATGATCCGGCTGGTATTGCTCTTGCCCAGAATGGAGGCGGTGTCGGCAGCGTAGTCGATCTCGTTGTACAGGTTGTCGTCGGTCTTGAAGCCCACTGTGTAGGTCTTGTCGCCAGGATAGAGCGCGGCGATGTAGCTGGAGTCGATGCCGCTGGAGAGCAGGGAACCCACCTCCACGTCCGCGATCATGTGAGCTTGCACAGACTCGTGCATCGTCTCCTTGATCGCCTCGACGGCCTCGTCGAAGCTGCGGTCCTCGCCCCTGCTAGGCTCGGGAAGCGGGTCGAAGTACCTGACGATCTCGAGCTCGCCGTTCTCGTAGATGAAGTAGCGCCCGGGTTCGAGCCGGAAGATCCCCTTGAACATGGTCTCTGGCAGAACCGAGTACTGGAAGCTAAGGTACTGGTCGAGCGCCTCCTCGTTGAACTCCCTTTTCACTGCGGGATGCTTCAGGATCGCCTTGATTTCGGAGGAGTAGACCAGCCCGTTGGGGATCTGCGCGTAGTAGAGCGGCTTGATGCCGAAGAAGTCCCTGGCCCCGAAGAGGCTCTGCTTGACCGAATCCCATATCACGAACGCGAACATGCCTCTCAGATGATCGAGCATCTCGCACCCGTATTCCTCATAGGCATGAATCAGGCACTCAGTGTCGGAATCGTTGGCGAAGACATGCCCCTTGGCGATCAGCTCTTCCCGAAGCTGGCGGTAGTTGTAGATCTCACCGTTGAACGTGACGACCATATCGCCGGTCTCGTTGGCCATCGGCTGGGCGCCGCGATCCAGGTCGATGATCGAGAGACGCCTGAAGCCCAGCGCCGCCGGTCCGTCGAAGAAGCTGCCCTCGTCATCGGGTCCGCGATGGGCGATGGCCTCGGTCATCTCCTCCAGAACCTCCCGGGCACCCGGAGTCTCGGCGACGAATCCAGCGATACCGCACATATATGCACGCTCCTGTCACGATCAGGGGGCGGCCCATATTCTGAGCCACCCCCCTTCTCAGCTATATTGACTCCACCTGTCCGAGGCGCTGCACGCTCACGCAACGCGACGGCGAGGATCCCGACGTCGGCGATAGGCCGGCTTTACCTATCGGTTGTCGGAGGCCTGAGCCGTGTCTGCCAAGGCCGCCTGTGCGGCTGAGAGCCTGGCCAGCGGCACCCTGTAGGGCGAGCAGGAAACGTAGCTCAGGCCGATCTTGTGGAACGCCTTCACGGAATCGGGATCGCCGCCATGCTCGCCGCAGACGCCGAGGTCGATATCCGGATTGGCTTTCCTGCCCAGCTCGACACCCATCGCTACCAGCTTGGCCACGCCGGGGTCTACAGTCTCGAACGGGTTGACAGGGATGATCTTGCGCGACAGGTAACGCGGGACGAACTTGGATTCCACGTCGTCGCGAGAGAACCCGAAGGTGGTCTGTGTGAGGTCGTTGGTGCCGAAGCTGAAGAAGTCGGCCTTCTTCCCGATCTCATCGGCGGTGACAGCGGCACGAGGCAGCTCGATCATCGTCCCGATCGGGATGTCCAGCTCCACGCCATGCTCCTCGGCCACCTGGGCCACGACGGCCTCGACCTCGTCGCGCAGGATAGCGAGCTCCTCGACGACGGAGACCAGCGGGATCATGATCTCGGGCTCGGGATCGAGTCCCTCCTTCTTTAGCTGCGCCATGGCGGTGGCGATGGCCCTGGTCTGCATGGCCGGAAGCTCCGGATAGAGGATGGCCAGACGGCATCCGCGCAGACCGAGCATCGGGTTGGCCTCGGTCATCGAGTCGATCTGCTCGAGCAGCTCGCGCTTGACAGCGATCTCGTCCTTGTCGCCTCCAGTGCACTCGAGCCTGGTGATCTCCACCTCAAGGGCGCGGGGGTCGTCGAGGAACTCGTGCAGCGGCGGATCGAGGAGCCTGACGACCACGGGCAGCCCGTCCATCGCGCGGAACATGCCGAGGAAGTCCTCGGTCTGGGCGGCGAGGAGGTCAGAGAGTGCCTTTTCTTTTACGGCCGGGTCCTCGGTGAGGATGAACGACTGGATGATCGACTTGCGATCGCCCAGGAACATGTGCT
>CAZPAN010000030.1:0-13513 GCA_964584585.1 uncultured Coriobacteriaceae bacterium
GACTACGGCGACGATCGCTATCGCCGCAACGAAGATCCCGATGACAAGCCCGTTCTTGGTCTTCTTTTCGCCGTACTCCGGAGGCATCGGGTAGCCATAGGGATGCTTGGGCTTCGGGGCGGTCGAGCCTTGGGGGACAGCCTGTGCTTCCAAGTTATCCTCCCGAGGCTGCTGGTTCTCGCCGTAGGAATGTTCTTGCTGTTCGGCAGTGCCTTGCGGGCCTGGCTGTGGATCGCTGTCTGTCTGGGGTTGCTGGGACCAGTAGGGTTGATGTGGCAGGCTGGTGGCGCTTTGTGGTGCGGTCCGAGCCGGTCTGTCATGGGGCAGCTGGGCCGACTGGGGCTGGATGCCAGGCTCGGGCTGGGACGGCTCTGCGGCGGTCTGTGAATCGCCATTCGGTTCTGACCGAAGCCTCTCCGTGGAGTTCAGCGGAGAGCCGCATTGGGTGCAAAACATCGCGTCATCTGGATTTTGGACACCGCACTTGGAGCAAAACATCGTGATCCCCTCGCTCGCTGTGAACCTGTAAGGATAGTAAATGATCTTCAGAAAAAGTCATAGCCTAGGCTAAGGAAATCCCGTGCGCAGAGCACCCGGCAGTCTCCGGTCCTGTAGCTTGAGTCCACGCGCGCGATGACGTATCTGCTCTCCCGGTCTATGGACAGGTCGTCGCCGATGGCGTTCAGGTGCCTCGCATATCTGTCGTGATAGGTCCGAGATGACTTGATCTCCATTGCTCGACGGTCATTCGGATAGGTGAAGTCGAGCAGATCGATCTCGCGCTTGGACTCATCGCGGTAATAATAGAGTTCCGGTTGCCTTCCTGCACCGAGATGCCCCTTCACGATCTCTGCGATGATCAGGTTCTCGAAGATCGCCCCGAACAGAGGGCTGTCGATCATCTGGGTGACGTTTTCGATCTTCAGGAGATGGCAGAGCAGCCCCGTGTCGTAGAAATAGAGCTTGGGGGTCTTTGAAAGGCGCTTCCCCATATTCGCATGATAGGGTTGAAGCATGAACACGATGTAGCTCGACTCCAGGATCGACAGCCAGCTCCTTATGGTCTGGACGGCCACGCCAACGTTTCTGGACAGCGAGGCTACGTTCAGAAGATTTCCTGTGGTTTGGGCGCACATGCCGAGCAGCGCCGTGAAAGATGTCTTGTCGCGGACATCGAGCAATCCCGCGACGTCTCGCGTCACATAGGTGTCCAGGTAGCTGGGGAAGTAGATCGAAGGCGGTATGTCGAGGTCGTGCATCCTAGGATAGCCGCCTTTCAAAGCGAACCTGTCCACATCGAGCGTCTGCTCGCTCGAATCCTGAAGCTCTCGAAAGGACAGCGGGAGGAGCTTTAGGATCCCAATGCGTCCAGCAAGCGATTGGCCGATGCTCTTCAGCATAAGAAAGTTCTGGGATCCGGTGAGCACGTACTGTCCGGATTCCCCGCGCTCGTCTGAAACCACCTGGATCATCGAGAAGATATCAGGCGCATATTGGGCCTCGTCGATTATCAGGCGAGAGTCCCTGTTGCGAATGAAGCTCACCGGGTCTTCCAGCGCCGCCGCCCTCGTCTGCGGATCTTCTAGAGAAACATAGGAGTAGTGGGGAAAGGCGTTTCTGACAAGGGTTGATTTGCCGCTCTGCCTGGGTCCTGTCAGCGAGACGGCCGGGAACCACTTTGTCATGTCGATGAGATGCGCTCTGAGAGTTCTGTCGATGAAGTCGCCCAAAAGAGGATCCCCTCCAAGAAGTCGAACCGGAAAGCTCCGAGATCAGCAAGTAGAGATTGCCACGATCAGTAAGTAGTGTCCACCATAATCTGCAACTAGCATATTCCGTAATCGACGAGTAGTAGCTTCCATGATCTGAAGCCGGTGCTTGCCGCACCGCTCTAGCCAAGTGCGGGCGAACTGCGGCATCGTCAACCGCGAGTCGCCGAAGCGACGCGGTAGAATAGTCGAAGCGTGCTGCGGAGATCATGAGGAGGTTGTCCATGGGATGCTACGAGGACGAGAAGGCTTTGGTAGAGGCCGGCAAGGAGACCAGGGGCAAGGCGCTGCGCGACTACTTCGCCGAATGTGACGTCTACGTTCCGGAAGGCATGGAGGCCCATAGGCCCGACTACACCGACACCCTGCTCGCGGAGAGCAACGACGACATCTATCGGGATTTCTGCCGGTGGTTCGACCAGCCCAAGCCCAGGTACTTCGATACCGTGCCTGACCCAGTGGTGGTCGATGGGTACACGGCAGCCGACATCTACCAGCAGATGATCGCCAACAACTGGAGGCAGAACTCCATCGACGCCGCAGCTGTCTACGACATGCTCGTGATGCTTCGCGACGAGCCGGAGCTGGCCCACAAGCTGATCGGATACAAACCCACCTGCTATCGCTGTTGAGCGAGCTTGTGATGATGACGGGGAACGGAGCATCGGATGTCGGACAAGGTCTTTTACTTCACCGCCACCGGAAACTGCCTGTATGTGGCCCGCGAGCTTGCCGAGGCCACGGGTGGGGAGGCTTTCAGCATCCCTGCACAGATGCGAGGTGGAGAGGAGATGCGCCATGAGGCCGAAGGGATCGGGATCGTCTACCCGATCTACGGGCATCTGATGCCCGTGATGGTGAGGGACTTTGTTCACAGGGCATGTCTCGATACCCCGTATCTCTACATTATCGCCACCTACGGCAACAGGCACGGGGGCGCCACTGAACTCGCCGCTGCCGAGGCGCGCTCGGCCGGCCTCGACCCGGCTTACGTCGCGAAGATCCTGATGGTGGACAACTGGCTTCCTGGATACGACATCGAGGAGCAGAAGGCGCTCATCCCCGAGAAGGGGATCGACGCCGCTCTCGCCCGCATCAAGGAGGATGTGTCGGCTCGTCGGCGCTGGATGGATCCCGTCACCGACGAGGATCGTGCGATGCACGAGCAATTTCTTGCTAGAGGGGTTCGCTTCGAACCCGACGCCCTAGGAGACTTCCTCCAGTTCGATGCCTCCAAATGCGTCGGTTGCGGCATCTGCACGAGGGTCTGTCCGTCTGGATGCATCTCGATGGAGAGCAGACATGCGGTTCGCGATTCGCTTGCGGGCCTGGGCTGCAACGCATGCCTCGCCTGCATACACGCCTGTCGGGACAAGGCGATCTCCTTTCCGTTCCCGGAGGCCAATCCCGACGCGCGTTTCCTCAACGAGCATGTCTCGCTGGCAGACATCATGGAGGCCAACGGTGGCCCAGGCAGACGCTGAGCGATTCGCCCCGACCCGTCTTTGCCCATCGCCGTCCAGCATGAAAGCCTTCATCGATCGTGCATTAGTCGTGCATTAGACTAAACGAATCATCATCGCTTCCTTACTAGGGCAGGGCGGTAGATGCTTCGAGGAAATGGGGTCAGCTTGAACGAGGCGATATCAAAGGCCAAAAACATCGTGACGGATTGGCAAAGCCCCTTTCTGGACGCGAGGAAACGCAGACTGATCCTGATAACGATCGTCCTCATCGGCGCCGCGCTCAGGATATCGATGTGCTTCATCGGATACCCTCACCTCCTTCATTCCGATGAGAAAAACGTTGTCGAGCCGGCGCTGGATCTGATCCGCAACGAAACCTATCTCGCTTACGTCTACTACCATCCCGACCAGCTGCAGATAAAGATATGCGCGGTTCTCTTCGAGTTGTACTCCAACATCAGATACGGCGTGTCGGCCACAGAACTCGGGTCGGCTGCGTCTTTCTACGTGATCGCGAGGATGACCACGGCCATCTGCGGAGTGGCGACCATTCCCGTCGTCCATTGCATCGGGGAGAGAGTGTTCAAGGCGTCTGGGGTGTTCGTAGCCTTTATCGTCGCGTTCTTCCCGCTCTACATCACCCATTCCAGCTATGCGGCGCCGGACGTTCCGCTGACTCTGATATTCGCGATACTGATCTACATGGCGTTGCGGTACATCCAGAAGGACAGTATGGCGTTGGCCGTTGGCATGGGGGTAATGGTCGGCGTTGGGATGGTCACGAAATATCCGGCGGCCATCGGGAGCGTGTTCGTGATCATAGTCTGCCTGTTCGTCGGAGTGCGGGGCAAGGACGTCAAGCGCTCCGTCATCAGGATATTGGTAGCTGCAGCTGTCGCCGCCGTTATGGTCATAGCGATAGCCCCGAACCTTCTGACTGATTTTTCCAATGTCCTCGCGACCGTGCGAAACGAAGCCAGGACCACCCATGCAGGCTCCGACGGCCTCGGGTTCTTCGGGAATCTCTGGTACTACCTGGTAACGTTCTTCGACGTTCCGCGCTCCATCACGAATGACACCCCCTACATGTGCTGGGAAATCATGATCCCGATCGTCATCGGTGCGGCCGTGATCGTGGCGAAGAGGGCCTGGATGCTCCTGCCGTTTTCCCTAAGCGCGATTCTTTGGATCTTTCTCTCGTTCTTCGGCCTGCACTGGACCAGATGGGCGCTAGCGATGTACATCGCGCCGCTTATCGTCGCCGGAATCGGCCTGTATGCGATGGCGGCTCTGGCTCGGCACTCCATCGTGAACAGGAGTCGGAGTGCCCTGCCCATTCAGATATGCGCCTACGCTGCGATCCTCGTGGCGGTATCGATCGGCTTCAACGCCTTCGTGTCCTCGCTGGCGCTGTCCAAGAGCGCGCTTGTCCAACAGACCAGGGTCGCGGCCCTTGAGTTCTGCGAGGAGAACGGGATAACCGCTGAGAACAGTGTTTACGACGGCTACAGCCCCTTGTACCTCGCTGGCCCGCTTTACTCTATCGAGTCTTTCTCGGATCCCGCGTCTCTCATCCTCGAGGATGGGGAGGGCGTTCGATACGTGGTGACCAGCAGCTACATGAGCGATCGGTATTCGGAAGGGGATGAGGAGTACGAGGAGAATGAGGCATACTACACGGCTCTGGAGGAGCGTTGCACGAAGGTCGGGTCATGGGAGGCCACGCGGATCGACCAGTCGGGTCTGGCGCTGCTGAACGCTTTCGCCAAGGTCGCCTACCTCCTGACTCCCGCCGACGAATGCCTTTCGGGTCCAGATATCGCGATCTACGAGCTTCCAGAAGGCGAGTGAGCGTTTTTGTCCGAGGGACGGGCTGTTCTTGTTCGTGACGCTTCCCCGTGCCTTCTATTGCGCCTCTCGCTTTGATTCAGCCTCACAAAGATCGATGCCTAATCGGATTCAGCCTTCGGCTCCTCGACGGGCAGGTTGCTTTCGCTGATTATGTAATGAGGGCGCTGTTTTGTTTCGTCGTATACCTTGGCCAGGTACTGCCCGACGACCCCAAGGAAGAACAACTGCATTCCACCTAGGAAGATGACGATGCAGGCCAGGGAGGGCCAGCCGCTGACAGGGTCGCCGATCAGGATGGCCCTTATCACTATGAAGACCACGGCGATCAGCGCGATCAGGCACAGAACAAGCCCCGTGCCGGATGCGAAGATAAGGGGTGCAGAGGAGAACGCCGTGATCCCATTCATCGCGTATCTCATGAGGGAGGAGAAGTTCCACGATGACTTGTCGGAGGAGCGTTCGATGTTCGGGTAGGATATCCATTCCGTCTTGAATCCGACCCAGCTGAAAAGTCCCTTGCTGAAGCGATTTCTTTCGGATAGCTCGAGCACTGCGTCGACGACCTGCCTGCTCATAAGACGGAAGTCACGGGCGCCGTCGACGATCTCGACATCGGAGATCTTGTTGATGAGCTTGTAGAACTGCCGGGCGAAGAACGATCGCATTAGAGGTTCGCCTGCGCGGTTGGAGCGCTTGGTCGCGACGACGCTGCATTCGCCGCTCGTAATCCTTGCGTACATCTCGGGGAGCAGCGTCGGAGGATCCTGGAGATCTGCGTCCATGATGGCCACGAGGTCGCCCTGCGATGCTTGCAGTCCGGCCAGCATCGCGGCTTCCTTGCCGAAGTTTCGCGAGAACGATATCCAACGGCATCTCCCGACAGGGCAGCTCTCAGCTAAGTCCTTGATTTTGACTAAGGTGGAGTCGGTCGATCCGTCGTTTACGAGGATCAGCTCGAACTCGGGTGTGTCGACCGATCCCGATTCGTCACCCGTCCATGTTTCTCGATCCTTGACGACTTCGTCCAGCGCATCTACGAAAGCGCCGATCGTGTTCTCCTCGTTGTAGCATGGCACGACTATGGAAACGAGCATTTCCGCCTCACGTCCTCAAGGTCAGCGTGTTGAATCGATTGGCGTTTCCCATGATTTTATCGGTGTTTCCTCGACACCAAGAAGATCGAGCAGCTGGCTGAACGTCACGGGCGTCCTTTCTCCGGGAGGCTGCGATCTTTGATGCCGGCCCAGCCTCTGATTCTCTCGCATGCGCCCTGCAGGTCGAGCACGCTGTAGGCGAAACCGCGTCTGACCAGCTTGGCCGGCAGCAGCGAGTCGTACTTCTCGAAGATCGGCAGCTCTCCCGGGTGCATCAGCCGCATCGGGTCGGGTGGGTCCTGGGCCACCTCCACCAGGGCTTCCATCAGCTCCTGGGGGCTGGCCGACATTCGGAACTGAATGAAATAGGGCTTAGAGGAGTCGATTCCCTTTATGCCCAGCCTCTTGGGGAGCACTATCTTGAAGATCCTCTCGAACGCCATGAAAGCGTAGGTGCCCACCCAGGGAAACAGACACCAGGTGTCGCCGCCGAGGTTCACCAACGGCAGGCGGTCCACCTTGGCGTTTCGCGCGGCGTGCCTGGCCTCGACGAGTCTCTGCACCGCGTTGCCCATCAGGTACGGATAGACGCCGTCCTCCTGCAGCACGCCCAGCATCCTCTCCAGCACGCGGGTGCTGATATCGCCGGGGCATTCCCCGAAGTAGGCCGGGACCTTCCCCTTCACCTGGGTGCAGTAGACGAGGCGGCGCTTGTGGTCGATTTCCTCGACGATCCAGACGTGCCCGGCTATCGCGATCTTCTCGCCAGGGGGAGGGGGAGCCACGAGCGTGCCGATCTCCTGCGATTCGGAACGCACCGTGTACTCCTCGTTCTCCTGGAACACCGCGTAGAACCTGAAGGAGTTGACCATCCTCTCGCCGGCGATGCCCACGATGAGGCCACCGCATTCGGTGACCTCGATGATGTCGGTCTCGATCAGGTGGCGCAGCAGCGTTCTGAGATCGTCCTCGGAGACCCTGTGGAAGAAGGTCAGCGTGAGGATGCGCCCCGCGAGCTGCGCCGGCGACATCTCGCCCTCGGAGGCGAGCACGGCCAGGGTCTGGTGCAGAAGCAGGCTGTAGGGGAGCCGGTCGAGCCGAGGCGGCTCCACCCATCTCTCCTCAAGGTAGAGCTGGACAAGGGCGATTCCTTGCAGGAGCTTCCAGGGGAGGGTCTCGGGGAGCATCGCCCTGGGCTCAGGCCGATCCTCCCTCATGACGAACCACATCTCGGGCGGATGGCCGCGCCTGCCTGTACGTCCCATCCTTTGGAGGAAGGCTGAGACCGTGAATGGCGCGTCTATCTGGAAGGCCCGCTCGAGCCTGCCGATGTCGATGCCCAGCTCCAGCGTTGCGGTGGTGACGGTGGTCGGCGAGAGGGCCTCGTCGCGCATGGCGTCCTCAGCGCTCTCCCTGATCGACGCGGAGAGGTTGCCGTGGTGTATCAGGAACCTGTCGGGTTCGCGGTTGGCCTCGCAGTACTGGCGAAGCGTCGTGCAGACCGCCTCCGATTCCTCGCGGGAGTTGGCGAAGACCAGGCACTTCCTACCGTGCGTGTGCTCGAAAATGTAGCCGATGCCCGGGTCGGCTGCGGCAGGGGCGGTATCGGTGGGTTCCTCGACGGGTTCGAGCTCGGCGAGCCTGGCCCGAGTGGTCTCCGAAGGAACCTCGATCACTGCGGCGAGCTCCGTCTCGGCATGGTCGGAGTTGGCGGAGGAGCGGGTGCGTGAGCCGGTGGCGTCCCCCGCCTGTGGACCCGTGGCACCTGGTGTCTGCGGACCGCCCGCGCCCCCCGCCTGCGGACCCGTGACGAAGAAATGCTCCATCGAGATGCGCCAGGTGCGCCCGGCCTCGTCGACCTTGGGGATGATCGTGCGCCTGCCGGTGCCGGCTGCCAGGAAGGCCCCGGTCGCCTCCGGGTCGCCGATCGTGGCGGAGAGGCCTATGCGGCGCGGGTTTGTCCCCGACATTCGGGAAAGCCTCTCGATGAGGCATAGCGTCTGCCCTCCGCGATCGCCTCTCAGAAGCGAGTGGACCTCGTCGATAACGACATAGCGTAGGTCGCCGAATAATCTCGTTATCGCGGAGTGCTTCCGTAGCAGCAGGGCTTCGAGCGACTCGGGGGTTATCTGGAGGATCCCCGAAGGGTTCTTCAGCAGCTTGGCCTTGTGCGACTGCGAGACGTCGCCGTGCCAGTGCCACACGGGGATGCCGCCTTCCTCGCAGAGGTCGACTAGTCGGTAGAACTGGTCGTTTATCAGCGCCTTCAGCGGGCCGATGTAGAGCGCTCCCACCGAGTTGGGCGGGTCGTGGTAGAACTCGGTGATTATCGGGAAGAAGGCCGCCTCTGTCTTGCCGGAGGCGGTGGAGGCGGTGAGCAGGACGTTCTCGTCGGTGTCGAGGATCGCCTCGCCTGCAGCCACCTGTATCGCTCTCAGCGACTCCCATCCGTGGCTGTATATGAAGTCCTGCACGAAAGGCGCGTACCTGTCGAAGACGCCCATTCTCTAAAGCAACTCCAAACTGACGTTTTGCTCCCGATCGCTCGGGGGCTGGGGCATGGGAATTGAAATGAGGGACCCGCTCCTGATCGCTCGAGGGTCGGGGAGTTCGCAGGTCATATCGTGAACTCGGCGTAGGGGTTCTGACCGTCGGATCCGCCAGCGTTCTTGCTGCCGGCTCCGCCGTACCCTCCTGCGCCACCTGCATCGACGGCCACGCCGTACTCTCCTGCGCCCCCAGATTCGACCGTCCCGCCGGCCGCGTTGGCAGCAGTCCTGTCGATTCTCCAGGCGCTGGCTCCAGGCTCCTCCGGCGACGTGAACTCGAATCCTCCGGAGGCAAGCACCGTGGAGACGTCGGAATCGGGGTTCTGGTAGAGGATGTCGAGCAGCTCGATGAAGTCCCTGATGACCTCTCGGGGGGTCAGGTGAGTCTCGGCGCCCACCCTGCCGAACTCCACTTGCAGGAAAGCGATCAGGTCCTCGTCGACGAGCTTGCGTTCGTATCCGAAGAGTCCGGCGTGGATGTCCGCCAGCTTCTCCGAGAGAACCAGCAGCTCCTCGTACGTGAGAGGATGCAGGCTGATCACCGGCGCCAGCATGTCGACGAGTCCGTCGCCTGCGAACCGGCCGTGCGCGAGTCTCGATCGCAGCGCCTCGTAGCTGTAGAGTCCGCGTCGGCGGTCCTCGATCGCCTGCGGGGTGCCGCCCATGATTATGCCGATGTAGCGGGCCTTCCCCTGGCGGGTGTCGTTGTACATAGCGAGGATCTTCTCGTAGTTGTATTGCCTCGAGATGGAGTTGGGGATCTTCGATAGGTTCACCAGCTCGTCGATCAGGATGATGAGGCCAGAGTATCCCGCCCCCTTCAGGAACGCCGCGAGCACCTTCAGGTAGTCGTACCAGTCGTCGTCGGTCACCACCGTGGAGACGCCGAGGTCCTGTTTGGCCTCCGTCCTGTTGCGGTACTCGCCTCGGAACCACCTGAGCACCTTCGAGGTCAGCTCCTCGTCGCCATCTCTTTGCGATTGGTAGTAGAGTTGCAGCAGCCGCGCGAAATCGTAGCCGTGCACCAGCTCCTCTAGCGATCTGATCTCGTCATCGATCCGGCGGCCCATCTTCTCTAAGAAGGCCGGGTCCGACTCGTCCAGCCCGGTGGAGTCGGACACCTGCATGCGGATGCCGTTTATCCACCTGTCGAGCACGAGGCCGAGCGCCCCGCCCTCGGGCCTGGTCTTCGTGGAGAGGTTGCGGATCAGCTCGCGGTAGGTGGCCAGCCCCTGACCTTGGGTCCCATGCAGCCTTCGCTCAGGGGAGAGGTCTGCGTCGCATACCGCAAAGCCGTTGCCCATCGCGTGAGTGCGGATGGTCTGGAGGAGGAAGCTCTTACCGCTGCCGTAGCGCCCCACCAGGAAGCGGAACGACGCCCCGCCATCCGCTATGAGATCGAGATCATGTAGCAGAGCCTCGACCTCGCGCTGCCTCCCCACGGTGATGTAGGGCAGCCCGATGCGAGGGACCACACCTCCCTTGAGGGAGTTGACTATCACGGAAGCGACTCTCTTCGGAACCTTCGGCTTGTCGCTCATGTCTCCAGTAGACCTTTCAGATCGTCTATGTAGTCTTCGACCAGCGCGAACCCGTCGTCCGACTCCTCCACCACGACGTCTCCGATCTCGTCGATCAGCCTCTCGTTGATGGAGTCGACGAGAATCGACTCGTAGGTGCCCGTCTCCGTAAGCATCAAGCTTCTAGCGGCGGGAGGTTCCCCGGCGAGCAAGCTTGCGAGGTACGCGGACTCTATCTCGTCGAGTCCGAGGGATGCCAGCGCTGCGGATTCGACAGCATCGGGCACGCGCTCGGCATCGAGTATGCGGTCGGCATCGGGCACGCGGTCGGCATCGATCGTCCCGACCGTCTCGTCAGCAGAGTCGCCGAGCATCATGCTGGGGTCGTCCAGGTCTCGCTCCTCGTCGATGAGCAGCGACTCGCATGTGGCGCTCGCCGCCGACCTGATCCCGTCGAGCAGCGAGAAGTCGATGCTGACCCTCCTGTCCCGCCGCGCCTTTGCCTCGGCGATCCCGAACGTTGCCGACTCTGCCATTATGCGTTTGAGGTACTTGGGGGTGTCCTTCCCCTTCGATATGTGCGGATGCAGCCCCATCTCAGCCATGATCGCACGGTCGGCGCTCCTCATGATCTCTCCGAGCGTAGAGCTGGGACCCTTGAGGGAGGGGAACGACTCGTGGGTCCATCTCCCGCCCTCGCATATGTACGAGGCGGTCTTGCTGACACGGTAGACCGTGTCAGGATGGGTGCCGCCATAGAAGACCGCAGAGCCGAACATCGGATGGGGGACCCGGGCGAGCGTGCCGAACAGGCTTTCGACCAGCCCGATCTTGCGCCTCCGGTCGTAATGCTCGCTAAGCAGGTCCCACGCATGGCAGATCGCGATCCTGAATGCCTCCGGGTCTTTCTCGTAGGCAGGGGAGTTCGCTATTCGGTGTTTGGAGAGGGATGCTATAGCCTCGAAGAGGGTCTCCTCCGCCTTCTCTCGCCTCTCGAGCGACATCGTGGCCAGTCTGCGGCCCGATACGCGTTCGGAGTCGTGATGCAGCAGATCTCCGAGCGCGTCCTCGGGACGGAGCTTCCCGATGCGTTTTTCGTCGTGGGTCTCGATCTGTCCCCAGAGGGTCTCGCTGTCCAGAATCCGGATCCTGCGAGGTTTCTGATTCCGATCGGCTCCCTCGAAGCTTTCGACCTCGTCGAGCAGCTTGGCGTCGAGTCCGTGGAAGATCACGAAGTCGCGTGCCCATCTGCGGACGTTCCTGTCGATGAACAGCCTCGCCTTCTGACATAGCCGCCAGAAGGCGAGGATCTCCCTGAACCGTTTCTCGGGGTCGTTAGAACCGATCCCGTTTATCAGCTCGTAGAGATGGACGTACGCGAACGAAGTCAGTCCCGGTTTGATCTCGCCGCGCCTGACCCGTGACCTCCAACGGAAGTAACCAATCAGCTGCTCATCGGTCATGTCCATGTAGGTGGGGTAGGTCTGGTTGAACCAGCCGTCGAATAACTTGCCGTCCTCGTAGTCCCAGGCGAGCTCGGCCTGCTTCACGAACAGCCAGCTCCTGGGCTGGCGAAGCGCCTCCGGGTCCCTCTCCATGGCTCTAAGGTTGTCGAGCGGAGAGGGGAGCGGCGCGGTTCTGCGATTGGTCGCAGGACTCTTCCTTTCGGTTCCACGCCTCTCCCGAAGGAGATCCGCACCGGTCTTCAGCAGAGGTTCGTCCTGGTACACCCCAGAGGACAGAACCCTGCTTCTTCTGAACTCCGGATCCGAAAGAAGGCGGTCGATGATCTCGCGTGCGCTTTCCATCCATCCGTCTCCTCCCGCGACGACAACCGACCATCGGTGGAAAGTATAGACGCCGATGGTCGAAAAAGGAACATCTGTTCGGACTCGCGAATTGCGGGCGCGGGCCTTCGCACGTATGGGTGCGAAACGCCCGGCTCCTCTTGTGCGTGGAGCCGGGCGTCGCTGACATTCGATCTATCGCGGATGTGATCGCGGTGGCTAGAACTCCTCGGTCTTGCTGAGGGTCATCAGCTGCTCGTAGAACTGGGCGGTCCCGTTCTCGATGTGGAAGATGCCCAGCTCGTTGCCCGTCTCCTTGTTGTAGATGTTCTTGAGGAAGGGATTCTCCTCGAGCGCCTGATCGACGAGCGACTGATCGTCGTCGATAACGGCGGTTCCGGAGATGCGGATCCAATCGGCTCCCTTGGTGCCGACGATCTGGATGTTCTGGTTGGCCTTGATCTGCCTGTACACGTCCTTGAAGGTCCCGACGCCGAAGTACTCGATCCCCTCGACGAGCATATGCAGCCCTACGGGACGGCAAGCCGGCTTGTCCCCGTTGATGGTCACCAAGTAGAAAGCTCCGCTTGCAGCGTTGCACTCCTCCAGGAAGTCGTGGATCTCTTTCATATCCGCCATGTCTGCTCCTATCTCGCCATGTCCTGCAGCGCGCGTGCCGCGATCCGTCCGGACTGAAGCGTTGGGTGTGCTGCCCGGGAACGCCGGGCACCTGCAAGTTCGATTATCTATACTAACGACGGCGAGCGGTAGTACGATCTTTTCAGATACCATGATGAAGAAGGTTTCATCTGAAAAGCATCGAGGGAGGGAGAAAATGGGAGTCGATCTGTATGGGAAGTGCCCGTACGCGACAGCGCAGAAGGCTATTTCGGGGAAGTGGTCGATTCTGATAATGCATCTTCTGGAGGACGGTCCGGTGAGATTCAACGAGCTTCTGCGCAACTTGCCCGACATGACCAATGCCACGCTCTCCAAGCAGCTCAAGAGGCTTGAGGCCAACGGGCTGATCGTCCGCAAGGAATATCCGCAGCTTCCACCGAAGGTGGAGTACTCGCTCAGTCCGATGGGGGAGAGGTTCCGCCCGGTGCTCAAGGCCATCGAGATATGGGGCTACGAGTACATGGACTACGTCGCCTGCTGCAGTGGCGATGGGTCCGAAACGTAGATGAGACGAACCTTGTTGGATCGTCATGGCCGGTCTGTATAATGTTCAACAGACTGAACATAAACGTTCATCTGGTACCAAAAGAATCAGAGTGCACTGCGGCGCAGACCAGTTTGCGCAGATCTCCCTCTGGTGTCAGTCCTGCAAAGAAAGCCGCACAGCTTGCATCTGAGAAAGGCGCATCCGAAAGGGGAAGGGATAGCGAGATTGCAGCAGCATCTGGGCTGTCTAAATACTCTCGATCGTAGGAAAAGGAGGATGTGTCCTCATCGGATCGTAAGATGCCTACGA
>CAZPAN010000031.1:0-13346 GCA_964584585.1 uncultured Coriobacteriaceae bacterium
AGAAATCGGATTTTCGATGATGTCCACGATGGAGACCGTGTTCTTCATCGTCTTTCTGACGGACGTCGCGCTGCTGCCGCTCTACATTACCGGCATTATCGCGGCGTCCTCGGCTATCGTCGACGCGATCTCGGCGGTCATCGCCGGTGTCGTGATCGACAAGGTGTCGTTCAAGAAGGGGAAGTATCGTCCGTGGCTTTTGATCTGCCCTCCGATCGTCGTCGTTTTCTTCGTGTTCATGTTCACGAAGATCGGCGGTGATCTGACCGCAGGCATCATCTGCAGCATCGGCTACATCGTGAGTCACTTCGTGTGGAACATCTGCTGGACGGCCAATCGCAATCTGATCCCCATGCTCTCCAGCGAGCAGTCCGAGCGCAATTGGGCTTCCGCCCGCATCGCCCTCGGCTCGAACCTCGGCAAGCTCGCGGGTTCGTATCTCGTCCCGATCATCACGAGCGCGCTGTTCGCCATCTTCATCGTAGGCGATGCCACGACCGCTCCCGTTCCGGCGTACACGGTCGCCGCGCTCGTCATGGCGCTGTGCTTCCTGGTGACCTACTACATCCACTACGCCATCACCAAAGGGTGCGACACGCAGACCTCTGCCGCCAAGGCTGTAACGTTCAAGGATATGGGTAAGGCGATCGGCACCAACGGGCAGCTCATCGTCGTTCTTGCGCACGACGCAATCCGCCTCATCTCGTACTACGGTCTTGCGACGTTCACTGCGTACTACGCCCGCTGCGTCCTTGGCGATTCCGAGAGCTCGTCGATCATCCTCGTCTTCTTCTACCTGGGATGCATCCTCGGATCCATGCTCACCTCGCGCGTCGTGGTCAAGCTCGGCACCAAGATGACGACGTTGTTCGGTACCGTCGGCTGCCTGGTGGTGATGGTGCTCGTGCTCTTTATACCCGCGAATATGTTCGCTATCAGCGCGGTGCTGTTCGTCTCGCAGATCTTCTTCGGAATCGCCTACGGCCTGACCTCGAACCTGTACTCGATGTGCGGCATCTACGGCGAATGGAAGACGGGTTCCTCGGCGCGCGGCGTGGCCATGGCGTTTTGCGCTCTGGCCATCAAGATCGGTGTCGCCATCCGCGGCGTGATCATCCCCGCCGTGCTTGCCAGCATCGGCTATGTTGCCACCGCATCGGATCCGACCATCTACGCCGAGGGCATACGCATGGGTTACACCTGGATGCCCATCATATGCTTCGCGGTGTCTCTCATTCCTCTCATCGGATTCAAGCTCACTGACAAGGGGATCATGGAGATGGAGAAGGAGATCCAGGAGCGCAAGGCGGCCGAAGCGAAGTAGGGAAAATCGCCCGGATTATCATTCTGTTCAGTTCTGCAAGTACAGCGTACCATCGATCGAAAGGATTGCACCATGGCACTTACGGCAGTTGAGAACCTGTACGAGCTTATGAAGAAAGACGGCAAGCCGGACCGCATGCTCGTGGAGTGGGAGCCGTTCGAGTTCAATATGGTGGAACCGCTCATCATCTATTTGCGCGGCAACCGCCATCGCGGCGGCATCAACACGCGTGACCGCTGGGGCACCCGAATCGACTGGCCTGAGAGCGAGCCAGGTGCGATGCCGATCATTACTCCGGATGACTGCGTATGCCCCGACGTGCTGCGCTGGAAGGAGTACGTGAAGTTCCCCGACATCGAAGCGGCGGCGGCCGAGCCGGGTGCCTGGGATGAGGCGCGCAAGCTCCAGGATGAGATTCGCGAGCGCGGCTACCTGTCCATCGTTCACTTCGGCACTGGCACGTTCGAGCAGACCCACTTCCTCATGGGCATGGAGGACACGCTGGTCAATCTGGTGGACGAGGACCTGGAGGAGGCCATGCATGAGCTGATCGATGCGATAGCTGCATGGCGCTACCGTTATGCCGAGCTGCTCGTCGAGTATCTGCGTCCGGATGCCATCAACTCCCATGACGATTGGGGTACCGCCAGGAACCTGTTCTTCCCGCCCGATGTGTGGCGCAGCTTCTTCAAGGAGAACTATCGCAAGATGTACTCTATGCTGCACGATGCCGGCATTATCGTGGTGCATCACGCCGACAGCTATCTCGAGCCCATCGTGTGCGACCTCGCCGAGATCGGCGCCGATATCTGGCAGGGCGTGCTTCCCTCCAACGATATCCCCAAGATGCAGAAGGAACTCGCGGGCGATATGGTCCTCATGGGCGGTCTCGACTCCGTCGTCGACCGCGCCGATGCGCCCGAGGAGGAGATCCGCGCGGAGGTGCGCCGTGCGATGGCCGAGTACGGCCCGGGCGGCCACTGGATCTGCAGCCTGACGCCAGGGCTGAAGAACGGCGCGATATTCCCCCGCACCGACGAGATCGTGTGCGACGAGATCAGGCGCTACAACAAGGAGGTCTTCGGCCTGTAGGCTGTAGGCGCTTCATACAAGGCTCCGGGTTCGTTGTCTGCCCGGAGCCTCGTTTGGCCGATCGGCTAAGGCTCGAAAGGCGTATAGTAGGGGGCCGGGGAAGAGTTTCCCGGCCCCTTTCGCAATCTCTGTGTGTTTTGACGAGATGGTTGTAACCGTCGCCGAGGCGACATCGGCCTTAACCGACGAGGATCGCGCCGGCCTCTACTATAATTTCTTGCGGCATAGCGCGAATCCCTATACCATCTGCGGTTCCGACTGTATCGCCCAGGCCAGGATGGGCATTTGCACAGTCAACAACTCAGCCATCGATCTCGTCGAAGGTGGGGATGTGAGATCAGCATGGAGAAGACGGTGGCCGTAGGTTCCGGGTGTATCCTCGTGGGAGGATCCGACTGGACGACGGCCCTAGAGACGATCCTTGTGGATAAGGTCCGGCAGAAGATGATGCCCGGCGGCGGCGCCGGGTTGATCGAGTAGGACCGAAGATGGGGCATTCCCACGAACCGACGAGAGAGGAGATGGTCAGGTTTGTCCTGGAACGCTCTGAGCTTCCGGGAGCCTGCGAGACCGTGGACGCTTTCCATGCGGTGGGAAGGGTGCTCCTGCGGGACGTGCACGCCGTCAACACATTGCCGAACCGAGATTCGAGCAGCATGGACGGGATCGCCTATCGATTCGAGAACTACCGAAGGAGCGGTGGCGATTGCTCGCGATGGATAGAGGGCTGGGACTTTTGCTTCAGCAGCGCCGGCGTGGCCATTCCCTCGGGGTTCGACACCGTCACGCTCATGGAAGATGTCTCGTTCGACGGGAAGGGACGGCTTCGCATCCTGCGGCCGCCTAGTTCGATCGGCGATCATGTCGTCCCGTCTGGCAGCAGCATGCGGGCCGGACAGCTCCTGATAGCCGCCGGCACGGTGCTCTGTCCAACCCATCTGGGACTCATGGCAGCCGCCGGAGTGAGATCGGTAGACGTTTTCAGGCGACCTCTCGTGGGGGTCGTTCCGACCGGGGACGAGCTGGTGCCCGCGATGGTTCCCCTGCAGGATGGCAGGAACGTTGAGAGCAACAGCGTGCTATTTGGGGCGATGATCGAGCAGTGGGGGGCCGAGCCCGTGATCTGGCCGATCATCCCCGATGACGTCGATTATCTGTCCAGCGTGGTGAGGCAGGCCGTGGAAGCCTGCGATATCGTCATTTTGAACGCGGGATCCTCCAAGGGCAGAAAAGACCATGCGATCGAGGTCCTTGAGGGTTTGGGAGAGGTGTTGGTCCACGAGGTTGCGCATGAACCCGGCAAGCACACCAGCTTCACCATCGCGTTCGACGGAACTCCGATTGTCGGTCTCGTGGGTCCGTCGGGAGGAGCCGAGCTTGGAGCCGAATGGTACGTGAGGCCGTTGGTGGACAAATGCCTCCGCCGACCCACGCCCGCTCCCGACACCCTGAAGGTTACGCTTCTGGAGAGGGCTTCGTCCCCAGTGGACATCGACTTTTTCATGGGGGTCGTCGTTTATCGTCTCGAGGATGGCTCCCATGTCGCCAGGCCACTCGGAGGATCGGGACGCGGCCCTCGTTTCACGGGAGACGGGATCGTCGCCAACGCCACCTTGCGCATACCGGGCGGCGAGGTCTACGAGGCAGGTTCCGAAGCGGAGGTCGAGCTGAGAGAGCCCATCGAGCGCCTGCCTCTTATCTGATCCTCATCCGCCTTGCTCAGATGCCCTTCGCGCGCATCAGCGTCTGGGCGAACTCCACCCAGCCATCGCAGCATCTACGGCGCGTCTTGAACGTCGGACTGGAGATCTCGGCGATCTTCTCGATGTTGTTGGGACCCTCGATGCAGTTGGCCATAACCACGAGCGCCCCGGCGGAATGCCCCATCTCGATGTCTCCGGTGGAGTCTCCGATCGCGACTGCGGTACTGGGGTCGATCCCCTCGCGCTCCATGTCCTTGCGGATCGCTATCGCCTTGGAGGTGTTGGCCGGCACCACGTGGTAGCCGTGTATCTCGCCCAGGTCCTTCAGCGTCGTGTTCCTCACCCTGAAGAGCATCCCGTTGTCTTCCAGCGAGAGCTCCCATCCGCCCTCCATCAGGAACCGTCTCACATCCTCCACATCGACGTTTCCCCTCATCGCGTGGGTGACGTCCCGGTTGAGGCACCTCGGGTGGTTGTATTCCAGAGCGCCGGCGTAGCGTTCGAGCAGCGCCTCTATCGCCCCGCTCGCGGCGATCGCCTCGTGCGGGGTGGTATAGCGCTCCCTGTCCCATTCGAAGCTGCCGGTGTCGTAGGAGATCCCGATCCCGTAGGAGTTGCGCTGCTCGATGGTGGTCCCCATCTCGCCTATGAACTCGTCTACATCGAGAATCCGGATGAATTCATTGCCCTGGAGGCGGCTGCGTCCGGTGACCACGACGATCCTCATGCCGGCGTTGCGAAGCCTGACCAGCGCCTCCGCCACGGCAAACGAGGGCCTTCCGTCGTAATCGCATAGCAGCTTGCCGCCTGGGGCAAGCAACGTGCCGTCGAGATCCGTGTATATCGTCTCGATATGGGAAAGAACCTCTAGCGCCTCGTCGGAATCGAGGCCGGGCAGCTGGCTTCTCATCTACATCACGGCATCCTTTGGAGGAGAGACTGATCTATTCAAGTATATTCTTGCTCTCTTTCGGATGGGTTATTCCCTTCGCCCGTCCGTTCGACGTTCGGCTTCCGGTGGTGCGCGATGATGCGGGAGCGGCCCGCGCGCCGGCTGAAAGCGCTGTATAATCGGTCCGTTGTCGCTATGTCCCCGCAGGTCCCGAGCCTTTGGGCGACGTCGGCGGAAGGGGGCTGGATGCTGGAGGAGAGGCTTCTCTCCGCGATCGTGGGCCGTATGAACGCCCGCCGACTGAGTTTCGAACCGATTGAGCTGAGGTTCTTGCCGCCTCCCGAGAGGGATCGCCGTTACATGCTCTATATGCATGTCCCGTTCTGTGAGCGGCTGTGCCCCTACTGCTCTTTCAACCGCTTCCCGTTTAGGGAGGAGACTGCCAGGAGATATTTCTCCTCCATGCGCGAGGAGATGCGCATGCTGGCCGACCAGGGCTACGGTTTCAGGACCGTTTATGTCGGCGGGGGCACCCCCACCATCATGGTCGACGAGCTGGTCGAGACGCTCGAACTGGCCGAAGAGCTCTTCGGAGTTCGCGACTCCTCCTGCGAGACCAACCCCAACCATCTGATCCCCGAGATCCTCGATCGCCTGGAGGGGCACATAAGCCGGCTGAGCGTGGGAGTCCAGAGCTTCGATGACGGGCTGCTTCGCCAGATGGACCGCTATGACAAGTACGGCTCGGCTGCCGAGATCGTCGAGCGCATCCAGTCGGTCAACGACAGGTTCGACAGCCTCAACGTCGACATGATCTTCAACTTCCCCTCTCAAACCGAGGACATGCTCTTCGCCGATCTGGCTCGTGTCGCTGAGTCCGGCGCCAGCCAGGTTACGTTCTATCCGCTGATGGCCTCTCCCTCTGTGCGAGAGAGCCTTGCGAACACGGTGGGGGAGGTGGATTACTCTCGCGAGGAGCGCTACTACCGCATCATCGACGAGGTTCTCTCCGGCGGGGACGATCCGGCCTACGTCCATGGCAGCGCCTGGACCTTCAACGCCAGGAAAAACGACATGATCGACGAGTACATAGTCGATTACGAGGAGTATCCCGCGATCGGGTCGGGCGGCATGTCCTACCTGGGCGGCACCCTATACGTGAACACGTTCTCCCTTGAGGAGTACTCCGGCAAGATCTCCTCCGGAATGCTCTCCGCTATGGGTAAGCATCGTTTTTCCAAGCGCGACAGGATGCGCTACCGCTTCATGATGCAGCTGTTCGGCACCAGGCTCGACAAACGCCGATGGGAGCGCGATTTCGGCTGCACCGTGGCCCAGGGCCTGCCCGTCGAGAACGCCTTCATGAAGCTGGCCGGCGCCTACGACATCGACGATTCCGAGCAGATTACGCTCACAGCGAAGGGCCGCTACCTGATGGTGGCGATGATGCGCGAGTTCTTCATCGGCGTTAACGCCTTGCGCGACCAGGCTCGCCTGCAGCTTCCTCCGAAGGAGCGGAAGCTGCTGTTCGGAGACGGAGACGTGGTCGATTATGGATGCGGATCCGGCAAGATTCGGGAGAGGGGTCGAGATGGCCGAGTCCGACTTCCCCGACTGGACGCGAACGCGCGGTGATCGAGATGGCTAAGCCCTCCTTCCCGACCGGACAGCACGAGATAGTCGAGCAAGGCCTTCTGCTCGATCCGGACGGCTCTCTATCGGAGCCGGGATGGGCCCGCTCCCCTCTGCTCGTCTACAACAAGGAATCGGTCAGGGCCAGCCGCTTCAGGATGAAGGAGTGGGATTACTACATGGTCCACGACGGCCGCTATGCTGTCGCTTTCACGATGTGCGACGCCGGCTACATAGGCCTCGTCAGCGTCTCGGTGATGGATCTGGCCGCCGACGCCCCATTCGAGATCACCGCGACCGAACTGGTGCCGTTGCCGTCCGGCCGCATCTCGCTTCCGACCAAGCCGCTCTTTGGCATTTCGTCCTTCTCCAACGGGAGGATGCAGATGTACTTCGAGAGTTCCCCCGAGCGTCGCGTGCTCGACGTCATCATGAGGGGCTTCTCGGGTCCTGACGACTTCATGGCCCACATCGAGCTGGATGAGATGCCGAGGGACTCGATGGTGATAGCCACGCCGTTCCCAGGCAGGCCGACGGCCTTCTACTACAACATGAAGACCGTGGGGATGAGGGCGAGCGGCGCCTTCACGGTTGGTGATAAGGTACACCGCTTTGACGCGGCCGATTCGCTGGGGATCCTCGACTGGGGCCGCGGAGTCTGGACCTATGACAACAGGTGGTTCTGGGGGGTGGCCCAGGGGAGGCAGGACGGCCGGCTGATAGGGCTGAACCTCGGGTACGGATTCGGAGACACCGGGGCCGCCAGTGAGAACATGCTCTTCGTCGACGGTGTGTGCCACAAGCTCGATCGAGTCGACTTCGGCATCCCAACCGATCGGAAGGGTGCGATGCGCTTGATGGACAGATGGCACATGACTTCCAACGACGATAGGCTAGAGCTTGAGTTCGCTCCGCTGCTGGACCGGGCCGCGATGATAAACATGGGGATAGTGATGACCGATCAGCATCAGGTGTTCGGGAGGATCTCGGGCACCGTGGTCGCTGACGATGGCGAGCGCATCGAGATCCGCGACATGATGGCGAGCGTGGAGGTCGTGCATAACAGGTACTGATGACGGCCGAAAGCGAGCCGCCGAGACCGGCGGCCGTACGCGGGATGCCATGAGCGTGCGTCTGCCAGGGCCGCTGCGACGGCGTCTGCCGTAAGGATTCGAACGGAGGGATCCGACATGGGAGCTATCGACATCGGCGGGGTCAGCGTAGGTCATGCGCAGGACCTCGATGCTGCTACCGGGTGCACGGTCGTGCTCTGTCCGGGCGGCGCGGTCGGCGCGGTCGACGTGAGGGGAGGCTCACCGGCCACGAGGGAGACCGATCTGCTCGATCCGTCCTGCACCGTCGTCAACGTTAACGCCGTGGTGCTCAGCGGCGGCAGCGCCTTTGGGCTCGACGCCTGCTCGGGTGTCATGAGGTATCTGGAGGAGCTGGGGGTGGGTTATCCCACCGGGGTCAAGAACGTTCCGATAGTGTGCGGGGCGGCGCTCTTCGACCTGGGGATCGGAGATCCGAACGTGCGTCCGGACGCCCGGATGGGGTATGCGGCGTGCGAGGCTGCGGTCCCTCTCTCGCAGGCCGCCGTAGGCAGCGTCGGGGCAGGGACCGGTGCCTCCGTGGGGAAGACCGCCGGAGAGGCGAGGATGACCAAGTCGGGTCTCGGCATCGGATGCGAGCAGGTGGGGGATCTCGTCGTCGTCGCGATCAGCGCGGTCAACGCGCTGGGCACGGTGACGGGCGCCGATGGCGCGCCGATCGCGGGCGTGCGGTCGGAGGACGGATCGCGCTTTCTCTCTCCGAGGGAGGCGGTGGCTGGGTTTGTGGCAGCGCTCGAGGCTGCTGGTGGGAACGCGGTCGCCGACGGTTCGGAGGAGGGTTTTCCGAGCGCGGTCTCCAACACCACCATCTCCTGCGTCGTGACCAACGGCAGGTTCGACAAAGCGCAGATCCGGAAGGTCGCGGCGATGGCCCATGACGGCTACGCCAGGGCGATCGACCCGGTGCACACCACGCTCGATGGCGACTTGATATTCGCGATCGCGACAGGAGAGGTCGACTCCCCGGTCGACGTGGCCGGGACAGCAGCGGCTTGGGCCATGGCTGAGGCTATACGCGACGCGGCGATGCAGGCAACCGACCTGTGCGGGGTGAAGAGCGCCAGCTCGCACTGAAGGCGACGACGGCGGGACCTTCCCAAGAAAGGAACAGCACATGGGCATTGAAGCTATCGGCTCGATCGGAAGGAAGTCCATCCTGGCGGTCGTCATATGCGCCTCCATCTCCATTCTGACCCTCATGGGCGGCTGCTCGATCCTGAACACAACGCAGACCGCGACGGTGCAGGTGAGCATCGAGATAAGCGGACTCGACTCCACCGGATCGCTGATACCGATAGAGGTGGAGCGTCTCGATGTCGAGGACTCGGAGGTGGTTTCTCCGCAGTTCGTGGATTCCGATGGGCAATCGCTTACCCTGCCCTATGGACTCTACGAGATAAGCGTCCCTGCTTCGCCCATAGGATGGGACGGCACGTTGTGGACGGTTCCCGATGACAGTCTGCAAATCGAGGTCGATGGCACCGTGACCGACACCTCTTCCGCTGGAGTCTTCGAGTTCACGGTCGCCGAGACCGGCTCTCTGGAGAAGCGTGATGTGGACCTCGCGGTCGACTATGCGCTGAACGGAGGCTGCGACTCCGAGTCCAAGGCGAACTCCCTCGCCGAAGCGGCCGAGTTGAAGTATCTCTCCGGCATCGAAGAAGACAGCTCCTCGTCGTCGAGCTCTTCCTCTTCGTCGTCATCGTCTTCGGACTCCAGCGCGTCGAGCAGCTCTTCTGACGTGGTATACGCGAACTCCTACGGGTTGAAGATCCCGCAGTACTGGCAAGGCCGGGTATACACCGTGGTTGACGGAGACACCGTCACGGTCTACTCGTCCAGGTATCCCGACAAGGTCGTATGCGACATCAGCGTCAGGAGTGGCGATGATATATACGGTGGAGACGCCAGCTATAGCGTCATGGGACGCCTATGGCTGTCGGGCGACGCTCGTGTGGAGGTGTGGGCGACGAGGTACGCGTACATAATACCCATCGCTCTCTACACCGGCAGCGAGGATCCCGACGATTTCTACACCCAGGCGGAGGCCGATGAGCTGGTCTTGCTACAGACCGGCGGGCAGTACGACTACACCGATGTGCTGGAGCATTACGACTCCGAGACGATGACAGGCAGCCTGACCTTCATCATCGACGACTATTTCGCCGCCTCGGTGGTCCCCGGCCTCTTCGCGAGGTAGCATGAGCATGCATCTCCTGTTCCCGCCGCCTGCCGCAAGTCGCTGCAAGGCCGCAAGCCGCAAGCCGGGCTTGAATCGTGTATGGAGTCTCCTCATGCTCCTTTTAGGTTGACATGTAGAAAATGTGAAGCTACCCTTATCTGAAAGAGATCTTCAGGGCGGGGTGAGATTCCCCACCGGCGGTACAGCCCGCGAACCCGAAAGGGCCGATCCGGTGAGATTCCGGAGCCGACAGTAAAGTCTGGATGGAAGAAGATCTGCCGGCCCAGCCGGCTCTGGCTATTGCTGACAATGGTGCCCTGAAGTGCGTAAGGCCGCGGTTCGGGGCACTGTTTTTTATCCCGAGCTGCGGCGCTATCCGGAAGGTAGCGATGGCGATGGCGATGGAGTCGGTTGACGAGGAATACATGCGAAGAGCCCTCGGACTCGCCGAGAGGGGCATGGGGTTTACGAGTCCCAACCCGATGGTGGGAGCGGTGGTCGTCAAGGACGGACGCATCATCGGCGAGGGCCATCACGAGCGCTACGGTCAGCCTCACGCCGAGCGCAACGCTCTCGCGAGCTGCTCCGAGGATCCCATCGGCTCCACCGTCTATGTCACGCTTGAGCCATGCTGCCATCACGGCAAGACCCCACCGTGCACCGAGGCCCTGATCGAGGCCCGCGTCTCCCGCGTGGTCATCGGCTCCTTCGATCCTAACCCGCTCGTCGCAGGCAAGGGTATCGAGGCCCTGTGCGTCGATGGCATCGAGGTCTGCGGCCCCGTATGCGAGGCGGAGGCGCTCGAGCTCAACGCCCCGTTCTTCCACCATATAACCACGGGACGGCCGCTCGTGGTGCTCAAGTACGCGATGACCCTCGATGGCAAGATCGCCACATCCACAGGCGAATCGCGCTGGATAACGGGGGAGGAGGCCCGCGCCAACGTCCATCGCGACCGACTACGCTACTCCTCGATCATGGTCGGGGCCGGCACCATCGCAGCCGACGACCCGTTGCTCACCTGCAGGTGCCCGGGCGGGCGCGATCCGCTGCGGGTCGTATGCGACAGCCGTCTGGCGATCTCTCCCGAGAGCCGCATCGTACAGACCGCCCGCGACGTTCGCACCGTGATAGCCACCTGCGCAGCCGACGGCCCCGGGGTGGAGATGCTCTCTGGTATGGGCTGCGAGGTGTGGCAGGTTCCCGGGACTCCCGGTAGGATCGATCTTCCGTCGCTGATGGAGCGACTGGGCGAGGCCGGGGTAGACAGTGTCTATCTGGAGGGAGGGGCGACTCTCGCCTGGTCGGCTATCGAATCCGAGGTGGTGGACAGGATCCAGGTCTACATAGCTCCCAAGCTGTTCGGCGGCGCGTCCGCTCCCAGTCCCGTCGGAGGCGAGGGCGTCGCGCATCCGCCGGACTGCATCACGATAGAGAACATGCGGACTCGGATGCTGGGCGACGACATGCTCCTCGAAGGCGAGGTGAGGTATTGTTCACGGGGATAGTAGAGGAGATGGGGACTGTCCGCTCGATGGTCTCTGGCGGCGAAAGCGCCGTGATCGCGTTGGAGGGTTCGCTGGTGCTCTCCGACCTCAGGGTGGGTGACAGCGTTTGCGTCAACGGCGTCTGCCTCACCGTCACGCGGATATCGGGCAACGTGTTCTACGCCGACGTCATGAACGAGACGCTCTCGCGCTCCTCCGTTGGGGTCCTCGTGCCCGGCGGCAAGGTGAACCTCGAGAGGGCGATGCCGGTCGATGGGAGGTTCGGCGGGCACATCGTCTCGGGACACATCGACGGCACGGGCAGGATCGTCTCGCTTCGACGCGACTCCAACGCGATCTGGTACGAGATCGAATGCGACGATACGATCATGCGCTACATCGTGGAGAAGGGTTCGGTGGCCATCGACGGCATCAGCCTCACGGTGGCAAAGGTCACGGCGACGACGTTCTCGGTTTCGGTGATCCCCCATACCGCCAAGGTGACGACGCTCGGTCTCAAGGGGCCGGGCGACGTCGTGAACCTCGAGAACGACATCATCGGCAAATACGTGGAGAAGCTGCTCGAAGGGGGCGCGCCGAGCGTCTATGGAGGAGGCGAACGGGGTTTTGCCGAACGGTCTGCGGGAGGACTCACGGAGTCGTTTCTTGCGGAGAGCGGGTTCATGTAGGAACAGGACGCATCGGATCTGCGCCGGCAGGCCCGCAGGATCGGGGATATGCCGGGCATCCGCCGGAAACGCGAACGCGGACGGAATCCGGATGCGCATAGATTGGCCGGCAAAGACCGGGAGGTAGCGAGATGGAAGGGTTCGACACCATAGAGGAGGCGCTAGAAGCGCTTCGCAACGGGGAGATCATCATGGTCTCCGACGATCCGGATAGGGAGAACGAGGGCGACATGGTATGCGCCGCAAGGTTCGCCACCACCGAGAACGTGAATCTGATGGCGAAGTATGCGCGCGGACTCATCTGCATGCCGATGGGGCGTTCGATAGTCGAGAAGCTCGCGCTGCCGCAGATGGTCTACCGCAACACCGACAGCCATGAGACCGCGTTCACCGTCTCGATCGATCACAGGGACACCACCACCGGCATCTCCGCCGCCGAGCGCGGCCTCACCGCTCGCAAATGCGTGGAACCCGATGCCAGGCCCGAGGACTTTCGGCGCCCCGGGCACATGTTCCCGCTCCTTGCCCGCGATAATGGCGTGTTCGAGCGACGCGGCCACACCGAGGCCACCGTCGACCTGCTGAGGCTCGCCGGACTCGAGGAGTGCGGACTGTGCTGCGAGATCATGTGCGATGACGGCACGATGATGCACACCTCCGAACTCATGGGGATGGCCGCCGAGCTCGGCCTCAAATACATCACCGTCAAGGACCTCCTGCACTACCGCAAGGCCCACGAAAAGCTCGTCGAGCGCAAGGCATGCACCAGGCTGCCCACTCGTTACGGCGACTTCATGGCTTACGGGTACGTGAACAAGCTCAACGGAGAGCATCATGTGGCGTTGGTGAAGGGGGAGATCGGAGACGGAGAGGATATCCTGTGCAGGGTTCACTCCGAGTGTCTCACCGGAGACGCGTTCGGATCCCTCAGATGCGATTGCGGCGAGCAGCTCGCTGCGGCGATGGCCCAGATCGAGAAGGAGGGCCGCGGCATCTTGCTCTACATGAGGCAGGAGGGCCGCGGCATCGGCCTCATCAACAAGCTGAGGGCCTATGAGCTGCAGGACCAGGGGATGGACACGGTCGACGCCAACATCGCGCTCGGCTTCGACAGCGACATGCGCGAGTACTACATCGGGGCGCAGATACTGCGCGATCTCGGCGTCCGGACGATGAGGCTGCTCACCAACAATCCCGACAAGGTCTACCAGCTCTCCGACTTCGGCATCAAGA
>CAZPAN010000032.1:0-3010 GCA_964584585.1 uncultured Coriobacteriaceae bacterium
GCCGGAGGCGTGCGGAATGAATCGATCGGCGCTTTCTCAAAGCTGTGAACCGCCCGTATAATCTAAAAAAATGCAGTTCATAAACTGCAATCCGTACAAGATTGATTAGAATGCAGTTCATAAACTGCAAAATGCTGATTAATCACGTACTCCCTAGGGCATGAAGGGGTCTAGTCTTACGGCCGGCGATCAGGGTTTGCATGCGCAAAGCATCGACGGCCTTCTAAGTGATTATCTCCTGTATGGCGGGATGCCTGGGCTATTCGAGATTCGCCATCGCAGCCAACATGCTTTGGCCAATGAATTATCAGCCATATACCAATCTATCGTTTATAGAGATGTTGCTCAGAGATTCGGCATCAGGGATATCGTAGGTCTTGATCGTCTCAGCAAGTTTATCTTCACGACAGCGGGCTCGCTGTTCTCCGTGCGAAATGTTGCCAATACCCTGTCTGCCAGTGGTCATAAAACAGCAGATACCACCGTCGCCAATCAGATCCATGCTTTGGAACAGGCGTTTTTAGTCTACGGGGTGGAGCAGTCGGGTCTTCAGGGCAAGGCAGTGCTAAGACCCCAGAGAAAATACTATCCAGTGGATCTAGGCTTCGTCGGGCTTGCCAGTGGTTTTTCTGGACAGAACATAGGTGCCCGTTTGGAATGTGCGATAGCGCTTGAGCTAATTCGTAGAGGTTGGCAGATCAGCATCGGCGCTGGGCGTTCATCTGAGATCGATTTTGTGGCAACGGATCCATTTGGAACAGATAGGGAGTACATCCAGGTTTGTGCAGATATGCGAGATGAAGGGACTCGAAAACGCGAGCTTCTCGCATTGCGGCAGCTATCAGATCCGTATCCAAGAATCGTGATCACATTGGATCCATATTCCAAGGAAGTTACCGAGGAAGGGATACAGATCATTCCAGCTGCCAAGTGGCTGATGAGCTGTGACGGATAAAATTCAGGGTATGATCCTTGTGGTTCTGGGCCATATCGCAACGGCGGAAAGGGTTCCCGATGAGCAGCGAGCTTGTCCGATTCTCGATCTCCATCCCCGAAGATCTGCTAATGGAGCTGGACGAGTATTCCAACCGCAGGGGACCCTGCAAGAACAGGTCGGAGACCGTGCGCGACATGATTCGAGAGACGCTGGTGAAAGATCGAATCGAGAGCCCGGACGCGCAGGTGATGGCCACGCTGACTATGGTCTTCGATCATCATACCAACGATCTCAGGGACAAGCTGGATGACATTCAGCACGCTCACGCCCACGAGATCGTTGCTGTCATGCATGTGCATGTCGACGAGCACAACTGCCTGGAGACGGTGATCATGAGGGGTCGTTCGGCCGAGATACGAGAGATCGCCGATGCGCTGCTCGGCACCAAGGGGGTCTTCAACGGTGACTTGATGATCACCACGATAGGGGAGAGCCACAATCACCCGCACGGACATCGTCACGACGATGCCGAGTGAGAGGGCGCAGCCCATGTGCGAGAAGGGGAGGAGGGCGCGCATCTGGACCCCGGTTTTCCTCCTGACCATAATCATCACGTTCTTCGCGTTCGTGGTGGGGCAGGGACTCAACTCCGGGATGTCCGTGTACCTCGACGGCAAAGGCGAGCCGGCCACGCTGGCGGGGATCCTCATGGCGGTGTTCTCCGTGGCCGCCGCCGTCTCGCGCATCATCGTAGGGCCTGTCATCGACAATCGGGGCAGGCGCGTCGTCGTGCTCTGCGGGGCTGCGCTGCTGGCGGTGGGCGTGCTGCTGCCCGGACTCTTCCCGAGCACCATCCCGTTGGTGATCGGGCGTGTCTTCCAGGGAGCCGGATTCGCCTCCGCGACGACTGCGGTATCCACCTCCGCTGCAGATGTTCTGCCCCACGAGCGCATGAGCGAGGGGATTGGGTACTACGGCCTTGGGCAGGCGCTCGCAATGTCCGTGGGTCCCGCTTTCGCGCTGTATCTGGTTGACACCAACCCGTCCGAGAACCTCTTCTACGTGCTGACGGCGATTTCCGTCCTGGCGCTGCTTCTCTCGATCAGCCTGAGATACGAGCGCAATCCCAAAACCCTTCCCGAGCTAGCCTCCTACAGGGTGGAGCACGAGCAGAAGATGGAAGCTGCAAGCGACGAAGCCGTAGGGACCGATGCCGCCCGACGTGAATCCGCCACCGACGAAGCCGGCTCATACGTATCGGAAGACAGGCCCCGCGAGAAGCTCGGACTCTCCGCCATATTCGAGAAGGGGGCCTTGCCGGGCGCCATCCCGATGCTCCTGATGAGCTGCGCCTTCGGGTTTTGCATCTCCTTCGCCGGACTCTACGGATCGACTATGGAATTCGCCAACACCGGTCTGTTCTTCACGCTCTCGGCTGTCTGCATGATCGTCACCAGATTTTTGTCCAAGCCGTTGATGAACAGCATCGCATTGATGAAGACCTTCGCGATCGCGGTGTGCTTCGGCGTCGCCTGCTTCGCTTTGATGCTCTCCTCGTCGGAGTCGGAAGTGCTCTTCTACATATCCGGCTTGTGCTACGGCGGCTGTCTTGGGATCAGCCTCCCGCTCAACCAGTCGATCGCCATGCGCAACACCCCTCCAGCGAGATGGGGCGCCGCCAGCGCTCTGTTCCTGCTGGCCAACGATGTGGGCATCGGAGGATCCTCCATCATATGGGGGGTCACCAACGACATTCTGGGATTCCAGTTCACGATCTGCTGCGCTTTGGCCTGCGTCGTGATCTCGTACATCCTCGCGCTGATCGTCTACCCGCCGTTCGCCAGAAGCGTCAGGAAGGCCTCCCGTCATGATGCGTAGCGATCGAAGGTCCATCTGGTAACGGTCGCGACCGGGCTGTCGGGCCGCATCCGCGTTCCGGCCTGCGAACCGCAAGGAGAAGCGCGCGAATCTGAGGCGTTTCGTGCCCATGGACGCTGCTACGTAGCTCGACGACCCGAAGGTCATGCGATGCCACTGGCTGCTCCATGCAGCAGAAAAAGCAATCGAAAGGCC
>CAZPAN010000032.1:3020-13304 GCA_964584585.1 uncultured Coriobacteriaceae bacterium
ATCGCGCTTGGCGTCGTCGGGAAGATGCGGGCAACCCATCATCTTCAGTGCGCAAGACCGGGTGGAGGCTGTTTTCGGGCCGTCGGATGGCTTGGTAGTGGGGTCTGGTCGCGGTTGTGCTCGCTGAGATACATTCTTTGTGGGAAGCGCTGCAGCTCAAGAACATCGCATAGGACTTGTCGTCCGCAGGATGAACGCGGATCGGGCGACGTGTATCCATGCGATGTCTCGGGGATGGTGCCGCCGAGCGCTGGAAGTCGGTATTCCGGCCTAGGGAAGCGATTCCGTCCGGATCCGGCCCTCTTAGCAGCCCATGCGTGAAGGCGCAAAAGGTGCGCTGTCCTGCGCCGATGAGCCTGAACGTGCAGGGGCGCATAGGGAGCCGGATCCGGACGGAATGAATAGACCAGCGTTTCCCTAAAGGGGAGAAGGGGGCATATGGACACCGTCAAACTCTCCGATACGTCCGCTGCAGACATCGGGAAGGTGGAGCAGATAACCGCGAATGCGAGGGTGAACCTTCGCGATTGCTACCAGTGCGGCAAATGCTCGGCCGGGTGCCCGATGGCTCACGGCATGGACTATCCACCTCAGCAGATCATTCGGATGCTTCAGATGGGGCTGGTGGACAAGGCTCTCTCGGCGAGGTCGCCTTGGATCTGCGCTCAATGCTCGACTTGCTCGTCTCGATGTCCGCAGAACATCGAGGTGGCCAGGCTCATGAAGGAGGTGCGTCGCGTCTCCCATGCCGAGGGTCGGGCTGTCGTAAAAGAGAGCGAGAAATTCGAGGACCTCTTCATAAAAGGGGTCCGTGCCAAGGGCAAGTCGAACGAGCAGTATCTGGCTGCGAAGTTCAATCTCGCGTCCGGGCACTTCACCCAGGACCTCGCCAGCGCTCCGAAGATGCTTTCCCGGGGCCTTATAGGGGTCGCAGCGCATTCATCCAAGAACCCTTCGGCCGTGCAGCGCCTCATCGACAGGTGTGCCGAAAAGCCGGAGCCAGGGAAGGGTGAGTGACATGTCGATGAGCTACTCGTACTACCCCGGTTGCTCGCTTCGAGCCGTGGGGCTTTCCTACACCGAGTCTCTCGAGTACATCGCCGGCAAGATCGGGATGGAGCTGATAGAGATCGACGACTGGAACTGCTGCGGCACCTCGGCCGCCAGCATCACCAGCGACAACCTGATGTACGCCCTGCCTGCGCGCAGCCTCGCGCTCAGCGAGCAGCAGAACCCCGGCCTCGACGTCGTGGCACCCTGCACGGGATGCTTCATCTCCCTCAAGGGAGCTGTCCGTTGGAGCCGCAGTAGCGAGGCCAACAGAGCGCATGTGTGCGATCTCATCGAGATGGACTACAAGGCCAGCGCCGATGTGAAGAGCCTGCTTGAGGTCATGCTCGATTCCGACGTCTCCAAGGCCCTTGCCGGCAGTTTCGTCAACACCCTCAACGGGATGAAGGTGGCCTGCTACTACGGGTGCGCTCAGGTGAGGCCCGAGGCAGTCGCGCAGTTCGACGATCCAGAGAACCCCACCAGCATGGAGCTGCTGCTCAACGCCACCGGGGCCGAGTGCGTCGACTGGAGCTTCAAGACCGAATGCTGCGGCGCCTCGCACCACGTGATCGATCCGAAGACCGCACGCGGTGCGACCGAGCGGATACTGCGCAACGCGGTCGCCAACGGCGCCGAGGCCATCGCGACCTGCTGCCCGCTGTGCTGGATGAACCTCGACATGCGTCAGCCGCAGATCAACGCCGAGTACGGGACCGACTATCATATCCCGGTCTTCTACTTCACCGAGCTGGTCGCCCTTGCCTGTGGGGCCAGCCCGAGCGAGTGCGGTATCGGCCGTCACTTCGAGCCTGCGGTGGACTTCGCTAACAGCCACGTGGAGAAGCTCGAGGCCGAGACCGTCGAGGAATCCCAGGTGGCTGCGGGGGAGGTGAGGTAGATGAGCAGGATCGGAGTGTTCGTCTGCCAGTGCGGCAGCAACATCGGGGGGATCGTCGACTGCCAGTCCGTGGCCGATTTCGCCATGACCCTTCCCAACGTCGTCCATGTGGAGAACAACAAGTACACCTGCTCGGACCCCGGACAGGCCCAGATAATCGACGCGATCGAGGAGCATGACCTCGACCGCATCGTGGTGGCCGCCTGCTCTCCCTCGATGCACGAGCAGACCTGGCAGAACCTTCTCGCCAAGACGAAGGTCAACCCCTACATGCTTGAGGTTGCCAACCTGCGCGAGCAGTGCTCCTGGGTGCACACCGACAAGGCGGAGGCGACCGAGAAGGCCAAGGACCTCGTGAAGATGGCCGTGGCCAAGGTCGATCGCAACCAGCCGCTCTTCACGGAGCAGATTCCGATTCACAAGAGAGCGCTGGTCGTGGGCGGCGGCATCGCCGGCATGCAGGCGGCGCTCGACATCGCCGACGCCGGCTACCAGGTGACTATCGTCGAGCGCAACTCCACGATCGGCGGGAAGATGCCGCGCCTCGACAAGACCTTCCCCACGATGGACTGCTCGGCGTGCATCTGCACCCCGAAGATGTCCGAGGTCGGCAAGCACCCCAACATCACCGTGAAGGTGCTCTCCGAGGTCGAGAAGGTAGACGGGTACGTCGGCAACTTTGAGGTCACGATCCGTGAGCATGCGAAGTACGTCGACTTCGACACCTGCACCGGATGCGGGCTTTGCACCACGAAGTGTCCCAGCAAGAAGATCCCCAACGAATGGGACGAGGGGATGGGGTTCCGCCGCGCCATCTACAAGGCGTTCGAGCAGGCGGTGCCCTCCAAGCCCGTCATCGATCCCGAGCGCTGCAGGAAGCTTCTCGACGGCAAGTGCGGCGTATGCGCGAAGGTCTGCCCTGTCGGCTCGATCAACTACGAGGACGTCGACAAGGTGACGACCGAGACATACGGCGCGGTCGTCCTCGCCACCGGATACGAGCTCATCGACTGGGAGAATCTCTACCCCGAGTACGGCGGCGGGGCCTATCCAGACGTCATCGACGGTCTCCAGTTCGAGCGCCTGGTCAACGCCTCCGGTCCTACCGAGGGCCACATCGTCAGGCCCTCCGACGGCAAGGAGCCCAAGAGCGTCGTCATCGTGAAGTGCGTCGGCAGCCGCGATCCCAACAAGGGGAAGGCTTACTGCTCCAGGGCGTGCTGCATGTACGGCGCGAAGCACGCTCACCAGTACCTCGACAAGATCCCCGACGGACGCTGCTACGTCTTCTACATGGACGTCCGCACGCCGGGGCGCCGTTACGATGAGTTCTACCTTCAGTCGAAGAACGACGGAGCGATGTACCTGCGCGGTCGTGTGAGCAAGATCTATCAGGAGGGAGACCACCTGGTGGTGCTGGGCGCCGACACGATCTCCGGAGAGAACGTGCAGGTGGAGGCCGACATGGTGGTCCTCGAGACCGCGATGGTCCCCTCTCCCGGCGCTCGCGAGACCGCGATGCTCTTCGGTGTCCAGTGCGACGAGGACGATTGGATCACCGAGGCCCATCCCAAGCTGCGTCCGGTCGAGACCGCATCGAGGGGGATCTTCCTCGCCGGTGCGGCCCAAGGACCAAAGGACATTCCCGACTCGGTTGCTCAGGCGGGAGCTGCGGCGGCCAAGGTCATCATCATGTTCGCCCACGACACGCTGGAGTCCAACCCGCAGATCAGTGCGGTCGACATCTCCAAGTGCTCTGGCTGCGGCGCATGCGTTCCCATCTGCCCCTACGGCGCGCTCAGTCTGGTGGAGAAGGACCTGCGCGAGAACTCCAGATGGAACACGAGAATCGTATGCGAGGTCAACTCGGCCCTGTGCCAGGGTTGCGGTGCGTGCGCGGCGGCCTGCCGCCCCGGCGCCCTCGACCTGCTCGGATACACTGACGAGTCGATCATGAAGGAGGTCGACGCGCTATGCCAATGGTAGAGACCTCCTCGACCGCCCAGGGGGCGACGGAGGAGTTCAAGCCCAAGATCCTCGCCTTCACCTGCAAGTGGTGCACCTACGCGGGAGCGGATCTCGCCGGACTCAACAGGATGAAGTACCCGGCCGACATCCGCCTTCTGCGTGTGCCTTGCTCGGGGAGGGTCAACCCTCAGTATGCCCTTGAGGCGCTGCAACGCGGCTGCGACGGAGTCATCGTCTGCGGCTGCCATCCAGGTGACTGCCATTACGCCACCGGCAACTACTACGCCAAGCGCCGCATGATGATCTACAAGCGCATGCTCGAATACATCGGACTCGAACCCGATAGGTTCCAAATCCGTTGGATCTCCGGCGCCGAGGCCGGAAAGTTCCGCGACACGATGATCGAGTTCTGCGGCAGGATCGCCGAGCTCGGGCCGATCGAGAACGACTTCGATCTGGGCACCTCGCTTGGCACCGACGTGCTCGGGAAGCGCGCCGAGGCCGCAAACGAGGCCGGCGCCGAGGTTGTAGAGGCTACGGAAGGGGGCGATGCGTGATGACGGTGGCAGATGACCTGCGCACTCGCGCGACAGAGCTTCTCTCCGACGGCACGGTCGCTACGTTCATCGCCTGGGAGAAGGGCCGATTCGAGAACCAGACCACCCCGCTCATCTGCCTTTCGGCCGATGACGCGGACAGGGTGATGTTCGACGAGTACTGCGACAACACGATCGCCAAGTACGCCCTCGACCTCAAGGACCGCGGGCGTGTGGGGCTGGCGGTCAGGGGCTGCGATTCCAGGGCCGTCAACCGTATGATCCAGGACAACCAGATCAAGCGCGAGGACGTGTACCTGGTGGGCATCCCCTGTCCTCAGATGCGCGACCGAGCGACCGGCAACGTGCTGGACAAGTGCGTGATGTGCATGCACAGGAACCCTCCGGCCTTCGACGAGACGATCGGAGAGGCTGTGGAGGAGACCCAGCCGGTCGATCCCTATGCCGAGGCCACCAAGATCGAGGTGCTCGATCAACGCGAGCGCCAGGACTTCTTCAACGAGATGTTCGAGAAGTGCATCCGCTGCTACGCCTGCCGCGACGTCTGCCCGTGCTGCACCTGCCGCACCTGCTTCGTCGATGCCCGAAGGGTCGGCTGGCAGGGCAAGCAGAGCAACCTGAGCGAGAACCGGTTCTACGGTCTCACAAGGGCGTTCCACGTCTCCGACCGCTGCATCGGCTGCGGCGAGTGCGAGCGGGTCTGCCCGATGGACCTAGAGCTGATGACGCTCAACAGGAAGCTGGCCAAGGACATGACCAGCCTGTTCGGTGATTTCGAGTCGGGGATGGATACCGAGAACCCCGACGCGTTCATCAACTACAGGCTCGACGACATCGAAGAGTTCATGTGAGAGGAGGTCTTGATGAAACTTTCCAAGAACCGCCTCGATGAAGCCCTGTCGAGGCTATCGGAATCGGCGATAGTCTACGTGCCCAAGGAGGTATCGGGTGTTCTGAAGTTCGCCCCGTACGTCTCTGGAGACGAGATGAGGCTCGACGTGGTGAACACCACGCTTCCTCCCAAGGACCTGCTCTTCCCGCAGTGTCAAAAGATGTATCACTACGGCGTGGACTCCACGGACAAGATGTTCATCGACCCGATAATCGAGTCGGCCGACCAGGTGCTTTTCGGGGTGAGGTCGTGCGACATGCGTTCCATCGAGTGTCTCGACGACGTGTTCTTCACCAAGGGCTATGTCGACGAGTACTACCAGGCTAAGCGCGACAGGCTGACCACGATAGCGATCGGCTGCCAGCAGCCCGGCGAGACCTGCTTCTGCGACTCGATGGGCGTGGATCCCAACAGGACCCCTGCAGCCGACATCCAGCTTCGTGACCTGGGCGACTCTTACGATGTGGAGGTCCAGACCGAGAAGGGGCAGGCCATCGCCGACGCTCTGAGCGGGATTTTAGAGGACGGGTCGGGAGAGGCCGCCGACGTGCAGTGCACGCTCAAGGTCGACAGCACCGACCTCAAGGATAGGATGGCCTATCACAGCGGTAACGACGGCTTCTGGGACGCGCTGAGCATCAAGTGCCTCAACTGCGGCACCTGCACCTATCTATGCCCGACCTGCTACTGCTTCGACATAGATCAGGAGAACCGCTTCAAGGAGGGCGTGAGGTTCCGCTGCTGGGACAGCTGCATGTTCTCCGAGTACACCGAGATGGCTGGAAACCACAACCCTCGTCCGACCAAGACCGACCGTGTGCGCAATCGTTTCATGCACAAGCTCAGCTATTTCGAGGACCGCTACGGCAAGATGCTGTGCGTGGGGTGCGGGCGTTGCGTCGAGAAGTGCCCTGTGGCGCTCGATATTACCGTGCTGATAGATCGGATAGGGGAGATGTCTCATGCCTAGCATCGAGATCGCGCACGACTGCGCACGTGGAGCGGAGCCGTTCATCCCGCAGGTCTGCCAGGTCATGGAAATCGTCGAGGAGACCTCCGACGTAAAGACGTTCCGTATCCAGACTCCGGAGGGAAAGAGGCCGTTCGAGTCGAAGCCCGGCCAGCTCGCCATGCTCTCCTTCATACCCGAGGGCGAATCGATGTTCTGCATCGCGGGCACCTGCGAGGAGTACATCGAGTTCATCGTCAAGAAGGTGGGCCGCGTGACCGAGCAGCTTCACAGCCTCGATCCCGGTGCCTACGTCGGGGTCCGCGGGCCGTACGGGAACTGGTTCCCCTATGATTCCTGCCGTGGCCGCGACATGCTGTTCGTGGGAGGCGGAATCGGAATGCCCCCGCTGCGTTCGTTTTTGATGTACTGCATCGAGCATCGCGAGGATTACGGGCGCATAGATTTCGTCTACTCGGCTAGCACCTACGCCGACCTGGTCTGCAAGGAGGATCTCTTCGAGAACTGGAAGAGCGTTCCCGACATGGGCGTGCACGTGAGCGTCTACAGGCCCAGCGACGAGTGGGACGGCGCCGTCGAGTACACCGCTCCATTCATGGAGAGCCTCGACCTGAAGGTCACGGAGAACACTGCCGCCGTCCTATGCGGAGGACCATCGCTCTACCGCACCTGCTCTCAGATGCTGGAGCAGATGGGCTTGGAGCCGGGTCAGATAGTGACGACCCTGGAGATGCGCATGAAGTGCGGCGTCGGCAAGTGCGGCCGCTGCAACATCGGCAGCCGCTTCATCTGCCTTGATGGCCCTGTGTTCACGCGTCAGGAGATCGCGGAAATACAGGCTGCGGGCTGATACGGCCTAGCGGGGTCGCGGAGAGATCACGGATCGGTGGGGCGCGTCGCTGACGATCATGCGGCGCGCCCTGCGGCTCTTATCGGACCCCGCCTGGCGGAGAGAGGCCGTCCTGATGGTGAGCGGCCTTAGCGCCTCAGTCTTTCAGGATGCTGAGCATAAAGGGCCGGCTCAGTTCGTGGATGCTGAAATCCGGTTTTCGCACGCCGGCCAGATCCATGGCCTCCTGCTGTTTGTCCGTCACGAAGACGTAGGGGTAGATGCCGTACGTGAAGGGCAGGAGCGAGAAGACGAAGAGCTGCGACCGCTTCTCGTCCCAGTTGGGCTTGAACCTCCTCGCGACGGACATCAGCGCCTCGACGGACCGCGCGTAGACCCGTTTGAACTCCACGAGCTTCTCAAGCCTGCTGTTCTCCTCCATGTCGTAGAGGTTCATCGCCATCAGCCCGAGCATCTGCGATCTGTTCTCTAAGGACGTTGCCAGCTCGCTCGCCAGCTCTTCGTCCGAGAGTCCGCATGGGGAGGCGGCGAGTGCTTCCAGATCGGCTATCCATGCTTCGTGCTCCCTCTGGAGCAGTGCCAGGAAGATCTCGTCCTTGTTCTGGAAGTAGTTGTATATGTTGGCTCTGCCGAACGAGACCCTTTCGGCGATCTGCGCCATCGTCACCTCGCGGTAGCCGCAGGTGCCGTAGAGCGCTTCGCATGCGTCGATGATCTCGGCGCGCCTGGCTCTCGATTCCTCTTCGGATATCTTGGGCATGATCTATCGCCGCTCCGATCCTGCTGTCTTGCTGGGACTCGAAAAGGATACCACCCGAGGAAGGGCCGGCGCTTTCCTTGGGGAAGGGCCGGCCCTGAGGCGACATCTGATGTCGGTTGCTTCGCACGGGGTTCCGCATTCCCTCAGTCGAGCAAGAGGCACTGCGCCCGGGTCGGGGCGCAGTGCTGCGTTGCGTCGGCATATCGGGTCGGAGCGCGTTTCGGCGAGGCGACTACATCTTCCCGCCGAACACGGGGAAGATCGATCCCTCTCCATAATCCGGGAGCTTGTCGAGCTTGCCAAGCGCCTCCATGTCTGCGGCATCGATCTCGAAATCGACGCTGGCGTTTTCCCTCATGCGATCGGGGTTGGAGGTCTTGGGCAGCGCGATCATGCCGAGCTGCAGGACGTATCTGATGCAGAGCTGGGCGACGGTAACTCCGTATCTGGCCGCGATCTCGGCGATGCCGGTGATGCGGGCGGCCTCGCCATGGGCGATGGGGGAGTAGGCTTCCACCGCTATATCGTTGTCGTTGCAGAAGGCGACGACTTCGGCGGGGATGCTGGCCACATGGGCCAAGACCTGATCCACCGCCGGCTTGATCGAGCAATTGTCGAGGATGTTTCGGAGGTCGTCGACGAGGAAGTTGGAGACCCCGATCGCGCGGAGCTTGCCCGCGCTCAGAGCGTCCTCGAGAGCCCTGTAGGCCTCGATGTTGCCTTCATGGTGCCTGTCGTCGCTCTGGTTGACCTCGACCCAGGGCTGGGGGGAGTGGATGATCATCATGTCGAGGTAGTCGAGGCCCATCTCGAGCAGCGTCCGGTCAATGCTGTCGGCCGCGTCCCCGTAGGTCTTGTGCTCGGCCGCGACTTTCGATACCACGAACAGCTCGTCTCTGGGGATGCCGCAGTCGCGCACCCCCTCGCCGACCCCGCGCTCGTTGCCGTAGGCCTGGGCTGTATCGATATGCCTGTATCCTATCTCGACCGCCGCTCTCACGGCGTCCGCGACCACGTCGTCGTCGATCAGCCAGGTCCCGAGCGCCAGCTTGGGGATCTCGACTCCGTTGTTGAGCGACAGCTTCTCCTGGAGAACCATATCGGAGCACCTCCGTCATCCGCAGATAGTGACATTCTGTCACTTTTATCGTCCAGATGGATTCTAATGAACAATGACACGGTGTCAACATGGGTTCGAGAGCCAGCGTAGGTTCGAGAGCCAGCGGCGAGAAGGGTCTCAGAAGGGTCGCACAGGTCGCAGCGCGCAGTGCGCAGTGCCGGATCCGCTCCGCGAAGGCTGCGCTTCGCCGAACGCATGGCCTGCCGTGTCGCTCGGGTGATAGCGTTGTCGGCAGGATTCCGGCGCATCTGGCATCTTGCCGTCTGCGGCCGGAGCGTTGGGAGGAGAGTCGGGTGACCGGGTGGCTGGCAAGGCGTTTCGTCAAGGGGTATGACGATCCGAAAGATCCCGCCGTCAGGATACGTTACGGGAATTTCGCCGGCGTGGTGGGGATCGTATGCAACGTGGTTCTGTGCATCGCGAAGGGATCGATCGGCATCTTCGCCGGATCGGTTTCGATCGTCGCCGACGCTGTGAACAATCTCTCCGACGCTTCCAGCAACGTGATAAGCCTGCTCGGGTTCAAGCTAGCAGGCAAGCCGCCCGATCTGGGGCATCCCTACGGGCATGGCAGGTACGAGTACCTCTCGGGACTCATCGTGGCCATCGTGATCGTGTTCATCGGTCTCGAGCTGCTGCAATCGTCCTTCGATAAGATCCTCAACCCCACACCGATCGAGTTCGGATCCGCCGTGGTCTGCGTATTGTCCCTCTCGATCGTCCTGAAGCTGTGGATGATGGTCTTCAACTCCTCGATCGCCAAGACCATCTCATCTGATACGCTGAGGGCGACGGCCATCGACTCCAGAAACGACGTGATAGCGACCTCGGTGGTTCTCGTGTGCGCCGTCGTCTCGCATCTCACCGGAATCGATCTCGACGGGTGGGTCGGCCTCGGGGTCGGCGTCTTCGTGATCTGGAGCGGCATCGGACTCGTGCGCGACACGATCGACCCCCTTCTGGGGAGGATGCCCGATCCGGCGCTGGTTCAGGGCATCCACGACAAGATAATGAGCTACCCCGGCGTGCTGGACACCCATGACCTGATGGTCCACGACTACGGCCCCGGACGTCAGTTCGCCAGCGCTCATGTGGAGCTGGCCGCCGAGGTCGATCCGCTGGTGAGCCATGACCTCATCGATAACATCGAGCAGGATTGCAAGAACGAGCACGGGGTGATCGTCACCCTCCATTACGATCCGATCGTCACCGACGA
>CAZPAN010000033.1:0-13132 GCA_964584585.1 uncultured Coriobacteriaceae bacterium
ATGTTCCCGAAGTTGCCGGTGGGCACGCAGACGTCGAGTTCCTCTCCGCCCTCAAGCGCACCGTCTGCCACCATCTGGGCGTAGGCGCTGGCATAGTAGACGATCTGCGGCATCAGCCTTCCCCAGTTGATCGAGTTCGCGCTGGAGAGGGCCACGTTGCGTTCGTCGGCGAGCCTGCGGGCGAAGTCGGCGTCTCCGAAGGTCTGCTTGACCGAGGTCTGGCAGTCGTCGAAGTCGCCCCGGCAGCCGAAGACGGCGACGTTGGCGCCGAGCTGGGTGGCCATTTGCTTGAACTGGATGTCGCTGACCCCGCCGTGGGGGTAGAAGACGATGATCGAGACGTGCTCTCGATCGCGGAACCCTTCGAGGGCCGCCTTGCCGGTGTCGCCGGAGGTCGCCACGAGTATCAGGTAGTCGGGGACGCTTTCTCCGGACTCCCTCATCATCCCGATGGCGCGGGAGAAGAAAAGCGGCAGGCATTGCAGAGCCATGTCCTTGAAGGCGCTGGTGGGGCCGTGCCAAAGCTCCATCACGTGCATTCCGTCGGCGACTTTCTCCACCGGGGCGATGCGCTCGTCGTCGAAATTGCTCCCGTACGCCAGGGAGGCAAGCTCGGCGATCGTCGCATCGTCCATGTCGATGTCGAACCTGCTGAAGATGTCGGCGGCCCTGCCCGCATAGGTCTTGTCGGCCAGAGCCAGCACCTCGTCGAGCGTCATGGTCGGGATGACCTGGGGGATCAGCAGTCCTCCTCCCGGGGCCAGGCCCTTGACGATGGCCTGTGTGAAGCTCATCGTCTCTCGCATGCTTGCCCTGGTGTCGAGGTAACGGTTGCTGGAACTGTTGGTCATCGTCTCTCCAAACTGCTGTTCGCATGCAAAAGGGCGTGTTCGTGCCCCGCTGCTGTCCTATACTTGCTTTGATCGTAGTTCATGATAGACGAAGGGGCGGCCTCGCGGCCGTCTCGGAAGGCGGGCGAATGAAATACGCTGTGGTCATTCTCGATGGGGCTGCCGGACTTCCACTCGAGGAGCTGGGTGGGCTGACCACTCTGGAGGCGGCCAGGACGCCGAACCTAGACAAGATCGCCTCGTCGGGCACCATCGGCCTAGCCAAGAACGTCCCTGACGGACTCGAGTGCTCATCTAACGTGGCGTGCACCTCGATCATGGGCTTCGATCCGGCGCTCTATCCGATAGGCCGGGGCGCGATCGAGGGTCTGGCGGCCGGAGTCGACCTGGGTCCCGGCGAGATCGCGATGCGCGTGAACCTGTGCTCGGTCTCAGACGGACTGATGCGCAGTTACTCTGCCGACAACATCACCACCGAGGAGGCGGCGCCCTACATAGCCGCGCTCTCCGAGGCCCTCGACGACGACGTCTTCTCGATCTATCCGAGCGTCGGCTTCAGGGCGATACTCGTGGTCAAGGGCCACCCCGAGATCATGGAGTGCTCGTTTCACGAGGCTCACAACATCAGCGATCAGCCCGTGGAGGGGAAGGGTCCGTTCGGCCCGGCCGCCGAGTTGATAGCCAGCTACGAGAGGCGTGCGACCGAGATACTCGAGTCGCATCCGGCCAACGAGACCAGGTTCGCCGCCGGCAAACTGCCTGTCAACAGGGCATGGGTCTTCTGGCCCGGTCTCAAGCCCGACTCGATGCAGACCTTCTCCGATGCCTACGGCCTTTCGGCCTCGATGCAGACGGGCGTCGATCTCCTTCGCGGCCTTGCGATCCTCACCGGGATGAAGGTCTGCGAGTTCGAGGGGGTGACCGACGGGGCCGACACCGACTATTCCGCTCAGGGGCGAGGAGCCTTGGAGATGCTGGAGTATTTCGACGTCGCGATCGTCCACGTGGAGTCACCCGACGCCGAGGGCCACGACGGCAACGCCGCCGGCAAGGTGGCGGCGATCGAGGCGATCGACTCCGAGATAGTCTCGCGTCTGCTCGAACTCGCCGCCTCATGCGATCTGAGGATCCTCGCGCTGCCCGATCATCCGACGCCGGTCTCGCTCAAAAGGCACACTCCCGATATGGTTCCGTTTTGTATCTGCGGTCCCGGGATCCCTCGAACCGGCGGGTTCCGTCTCACCGAGATGCAGGGGAGATCTACCGGCGTGGTGGTCGACCCGGGTCACAGCCTCATGTCTTATCTCGTCGGCGCCAGATCGTTCGAGTGAGGCTTCCAGTGCGACCGACGGCATGAAGTCGTCCGCGTGAGTCTTCGGGTTAGATCGGCGACGGACGGAATGAATCGATCAGTGTTTCCTTAAGCCGCAGGGCATGCGATCAGGAGGGAAAATGGCAAAAGACAGCAGTTTCGATGTTGTGTCAGAGGTCGATATGCAGGAGGTCGATAACGCCTACCAGCAGACCAGGAAAGAACTCGTGCAGCGCTACGACCTCAAGGACAGCGGCAGCACAATCGACCTAGACAAGTCGGTCGGCCGCATAACCGTGCAGGCACCGAGTGATTTCGTGGCCAGGCAGGTCATCGACGTCCTCAACACCAAGCTCATCAAGCGCAAGGTTGATCTGGCTGCTGTTCGCTGGGGCGACCCTCAGTCCGCGAGCGGGATGACCGTGAGGGTCGTGGGCGACATAATCCAGGGGATCGATCAGGACACCTCCCGCAAGATCAACAAGGATATCAAGGCCCGCAAGCTCAAGGTCAAGGTCACGATCGAGGGCTCGAAGCTCAGGGTCTCCTCCTCTAGCAAGGACACATTGCAAGAGGTGATCGCTTTCCTGCGCGATCAGGATTACGGAATGCCGTTGCAGTTCGTCAACTACAGGTAGGCGCTGTCTCACATGGAGGGGCATTCTCCGACCGTGAGGATCGTCACGCTCGGCTGCGCGAAGAATGAGGCGGACAGTGCGAGGATGCGCGAGCTTCTGGAGGAGGCCGGCTTCGACGTGCTCCCAGACCCGCCGAGGGGTCCGCAGGGCGCGAACATCGCGCCAATTGACGCCGACGATCTTCCGAACGCGTTCGTCGTGAACACCTGCTCGTTCATCGCCGAGGCGACGCAGGAGTCGATAGACGCGATCCTCGACATCGCCGGCATCAGGGATTTCTCCGAGAGGAACTGTCGGATAGTCGTGTGCGGGTGCATGCCCTCCAGATATGGGGAGGAGCTGACCGTCGAGCTGCCCGAGGTCGATGCCTTCGTAGACGTTTCGTCCGAGAGCGAGATCGCCGAGGTCCTGAGCGATCTTCTGGGGCTTGCGGGCGGCGTCGAGTCTGCCGCGCTCAATACGGCCGCCACCTCTGACGCCGCAGAGCTTGCCCAGCCTTGGGCTTATGTGAAGATCTCCGACGGATGCTCCCGCTTCTGCGCTTATTGCACGATCCCTCGCATCAGAGGACCCTACGCCAGCAGACCCGCCTCCGAGATACTCTCCGAGATCGATTCGCTTGATGCCGAGGGGGTTCGCGAGGTCATTCTGATCGGCCAGGACACGGGCATTTGGGGAGCCGACCTTCGAGACCGTCCGCAGGCCTACGCACCGCTGGCCGCCCCGACGCTCCCCGACCTGCTCGATCGCATCGCCTCCGATCATCCGGACATGTGGGTGCGCGTGATGTATTTGCAGCCCCAAGGAATCGATGATCGGCTGCTCTCCACGATGGCTTCGCGCCCCAACATCTGCCCATACCTCGACGTGCCGCTCCAGCACTGCGATCCTGATGTGCTCCACGAGATGAACCGTTCCGGCAGCCCTGGGGAGTATCTTGAGATGATCTCGCGTATTCGGGAGGCTCTGGGGGAGTGCACGGTCAGGACCACGTTTATCTCGGGTTTCCCGGGGGAGACCGAAAAGCAGGCCGAGACGCTCGAAAGGTTCCTCGACGAGGCCGACATGGACTTCGTCGGGGTGTTCGAGTATTCGCGCGAGGACGGCACGCCGGCGGCGGCCCGCAAAGACCAGGTCCCGCACGAGGTGGTCGCAAGGCGCGCCCAGGCGCTTCGCGACATAGCCGACGAGCATGGCTTCTCCCGCGCTATGTCGCATGCTGACAAATGTTACGATGTGCTTGTATGCGGCGTCGACGCCGATGAGGATCCATTCGAAGACGCGAGCCGGGGGCCGATGACCTGGGTGTGGGGGCGTACGATGCTCCAAGCGCCCGACGTGGACTCCACCGTGGTCTTCGCGGCACCTCCTGGGTCGGTGGGCGATGTCGTGAAGGTCAGGATCACCGGGGCGGTCGGGTATGACTTGGAAGGAGAGCTGGTTAATTGGTCAGCTCAGGCGGCATCAGGTCCGAATGGAAGACGACGGCCAACATCATCACCCTAGTCAGGATCTTCCTGATTCCTGTTTTCGTGGTGGCGATTCTGGCACCATGGCCGGAGTGGATTCTCGAACCCGGGGTCCCGATACAGGAGTCCGAGTTCGTCGAGTACGTGGTGAAGCCATGGGTCGCCGCTCTCGCCTACGCCGTGCTTGCGGTAACCGACGGACTTGATGGCTACATAGCCCGCAAACGCGGCGAGATCACGACCTTCGGACAGTTCATCGACCCGATAGCCGACAAGGTTCTCGTCGCTGCTGCGCTGCTGGCGCTGATAGAGCTGGGCGATCTTCCCAGCTGGGTCGTCCTGATAATCATCGCGAGGGAGTTCGTCATATCCGGCCTCCGCATGGTTGCTGCCAGCGAGGGCATCGTCGTGGCCGCGAGGATGTCCGGCAAGGTGAAGACCGTGCTCACGATGGTCGCGATCTTGATGTTCATCGTCAAGAGGAGCACGGTGTTCACGGAGTTCGACCGGGGCTTCTACGCGATGTTCTACCTGCTCTCGTGGTGCGTGATGATAGCCGCGCTGGTTATGACCGTGGTCTCGATGTTTCAGTATATAAGCCAGGTGTTCGGGACGCTGGACGGAAAAGCAGAGGGCAGAGGTAGCGATTGGCCGTCGCTGTCCGGCAAGGCCGCGAAGCTGTTAGAGAGGGCCAGGGAGAAGGGCGTCCACATCGCGACGGCCGAGTCTTGCACCGGCGGCCTGATAGGCGCGGTGCTGACCTCGGTGCCGGGATCGTCCGACTCGTTCGAGGGAGGCATCGTAAGCTACGCGTATGCGGCGAAGGAATCGGAGCTAGGGGTTTCTTCCGAGTCCCTGAAAGAGCACGGCGCGGTCAGCGAGCAGGTGGCCCTTCAGATGGCCGAGGGCGCGATGGACGCGCTGCTCTCGGGTTTCGACGATCGGTCGAGGGTCGCGATCGCAGTGACGGGGGTTGCAGGTCCTGCGGAGAGCGAGTCCAAGCCCGCCGGGACCGTATGGTTCGGAATCTGCGGGAGAGGTCCTGCCAGGGCCGAGCAGATGCGCTTCGAGGGCGATAGGGATAGCATCAGGCGGCAGGCGGTCGAGCATGCGATGGAGATGGTCTCCTCCAGGATGGAATCCTCCGAGGAAACGCCCGACGTGCCTGCTGCTCTGGGGAAACACTGATCGATTCATTCCATCCTCCACTCGCATCCGGCTCGTGCCGGGCACCTGCACGCTCAGGCTCTTCGACGCGGGCCAGGGTGCCCTCTTCGCCTTCACACGCCTGGCGCCGAGGCATAGCCGCCTCTTCTTTGCAGGTCGACCCCAGTCCAAGAGAGTCCGGTATTTTCAGTCCAAGTCTTGTTCGAGTCCTGTTCAGAATCGGATTGGAAATCGTTTAGGTTCCGTTTATGTTCTAAACATGTGCTGTGGGGTTGATCGGTTAGATCCTCCCACTAGTCTTTGATCTGGGATGGCTCGGTGATGCGCCCGACACATTGAATGCACCACTGAGCTTGACCACGAACATGTGTTCGCATATCCTTGTTAAAGTTTCATGGCGGGCATCCGCCATCGCCAGGGCGGCGCCCGGCGTCGGCAGACGAGAGAGGGACCGATGGAAGCTGAGAGGGAAGACAAGTCCAAGATCCTCGAGATCACCCAGGCCCAAATAGTCAAGAAGTTTGGCAAGGGAGCCATCATGATGCTCGGAGACGATTCGAGCAAGCTGGAGATCGGCGTGGTCTCCACCGGCGCGCTCCCATTGGACGCCGCGTTAGGTATAGGGGGGATACCCCGTGGGCGGATAGTCGAGATCTACGGTCCCGAGTCGAGCGGCAAGACGACGTTGGCACTTCAGATAATCGCGGAGGCTCAGGCCGCAGGCGGGGTGGTCGCATTCATCGACGCCGAGCACGCGCTCGACCCGGGGTACGCTGCGCGCATAGGGGTCGACATCGACAACGTGCTGATCTCCCAGCCCGATACCGGCGAGCAGGCGCTCGAGATCTGCGACATGCTGGTGCGCTCGGGGGCGATCGATGCGGTCGTCGTCGACTCGGTGGCCGCGCTCGTGCCCAGAGCCGAGATCGACGGGGAGATCGGGGATGCCACGGTGGGCGCTCAGGCCAGGCTGATGAGCCAAGCGCTGCGCAAGCTTGCCGGATCGCTTTCCAAGTCCAATACGACCTGCATCTTCATCAATCAGCTCAGGGAGAAGATCGGCGTTGCCTACGGAAATCCCGAGGTCACCACCGGAGGACGCGCGTTGAAGTTCTTCTCCTCGGTGAGGCTCGAGGTCAGACGCGCCGAGACCCTGAAGCGCGATGGTGAGGCGATCGGTATTCGATGTCGTGTGAAGGTCGTCAAGAACAAGGTCGCGCCGCCGTTCAAACAGGCCGAGTTCGACCTGATGTACGGCGAGGGCATTTCCAAGGAAGGGTGAATCCTCGATATGGCGGTTGAGGAGGGCATCGTCCGGAAGTCCGGGTCATGGTACACGTACGGCGAGGATAGGCTGGGCCAGGGCCGTGAGGCTGCAAAGGAGACCCTGCGTTCCAACCCCGACTTACGCGACGAAGTCGATGTTAAGGTCAGGAAAGCTGCTGGGTTGCTGCCTGCCGATGAGTCTTCTGACAAGGCGTCCGAGGTTGATGGGCCAAAGTAGACGATCTTGTGGAGTATCCGAATTCGATGGGCGATGTGATGACTAGGAGAAACGGGATCTTCGGATCTTCCGGGAGTCGGAGGGATTCGGATGAGGAAGGGTTCCATTCGGATTCTCTCGGGCAGTCATGCGCTAGAGACGGGCGTTGCTCTGCCGGATCGCATGGCGTTGTCGGACTCGGGAGAGCTTTCGGCGATGTGGGGTCTGGCTCGCGTGCAGATAAGCCAGTGCGCACGGTTTCCGAATGCACGGCGAGGATGCTCCGTCTTCTGGCCGTGCGCGACTATACCGAGAAGGGGATGCTGGAGAAGCTCGTCAAGGCTGGGTTCGATGCCGAGATGGCGCTATCGTGCGTCGAGATGGCGGTGGAGCAGAGGCTGATCGACGACATGAGATACGCCGATCTGTACATCTCGGCGAAGAAGGAGAGAGGATGGGGGTCTGGAAAGATCATCAACGGCCTCGGTAGGAGCGGGGTCGACTGCTCTTCTATTCCGGGGTTTCCCAGCTCGGTCTTCCCGTTTGAGAAGGAGGTCGAAAGGGCCAGGAAGTGTCTCGCGGATTACGTGACCACCGCGAAGAATCCCAGGGATTCTCATTTCAGATTCCTGATTTCGCGGGGTTACTCCGCAGAAGTCTGCGTCAAGGCTCTGGCTCAGGGTGGCTATCCCGATCCGGACGAAAGCAATTAATCGGGGCTGTCCTAAACCTCGACCGGTCTGTTCTCTCCATCCACCAAGACGATCTTGGGGCTGTGGAAATCGGCCTCGGCCTCTTCCATCAGGGCGTAGGCCATGATGATGACGATGTCTCCGATGCTACAGCATCTCGCGGCAGCGCCGTTAAGGCAGACGCATCCGCTACCGCGCTCTCCCTTCATGGCGTAGGTCTCCAGCCGGGCGCCGTTGTCGATGTCGGCCACCACGACCTTCTCGAACTCGTGGATTCCGGCAAGGTCCATCAGATCCCCGTCGATCGTGATGCTGCCGACGTACTCGATGTTCGCATCGGTGACGGTGGCTCGGTGGATCTTGGACTTGAGAATGCTCAGGAACATCTCCGAGGATCCGTTTCGACGTTGGAATTGGCAGACAGAGATTATATGGCAAGGCCCGGCCGGGCGTTTTCCCTTTTTGCCGTGCGGAAATGGTCGAAGCAGGCGAAACTCGCTGGCAAAACCTGCGCCAAGGGGAATGTTGATCAATTCATTCCGCCCGCTACCGACTCACTCCGCGCCCCTGCACGCTCAGGCTCATCGTTGTAGGCCAACGCGCTCCTCGTCTTCGCGCGCATGGGCTGCGGCGCGGGCCAGAGGCGGGCGAAGGCAATCGTCGTTTTCCAATCGGAAGAGCCGGGCTATAGCCTCATAAAAAGCGAAGGCCCGGCGTTGCGCGACCGGGCCTCCTAAGGAGGGGGTATGATACTGCTTGGGAGAAAGGTCAAGACTTTCGGTTGGTATCGGCAGTATCTCTAGGCGGTTATAAATTATGGTCTGCGGTTGTCGAGAAAATGTGACGGGATGATGTGCACTTGGTGGATTCACCTTACATAGGATTCCAGGGCGGGACCATGTGGTCCGACATGGCCGATACCGAGGAGGATGCACCGGAAGGAGCCTCTTTCGCAAAGGCTTCAGAAACCCGTTCCGGCGAGCATGCCATAAGGACCGTCGCGATGAAGCTCTCCTATTTAGGAGGGCCGTTTCGTGGCTTCGCCAGGCAACCCGGGCTTCTCACCGTGCAAGGCGAGATCGAGAAGGCTCTCTCTATCTTGTTTCGACGCGAAGTCGAGACGGTCTGCGCCGGAAGGACTGATGCGGGAGTCCACGCTAGAGGGCAGGTCGTGAGCTTCGAGCTCTTCGAGAACGAGCTGGCTGTCCGCAGCCTCCACTCTGTCATGCGTTCGGTGAACGCGCTAGTCGATGATGGCATTGAGGCGAGGGCGATCACGATCGCCCCCGACGGATTCTCTGCGAGATTCGACGCCATGTGGCGCGAATACAGGTACCGACTCAACCGCGGTCCTTGCGTCCCTCTTTTCACCAGAGATCTTACCTGGCAGATCGACGGTGCCGAAAAGCTGAACCTAGATGCGATGCGCGCTGCGGCGGAGCTTCTTGTCGGCGAGCATGATTTTAAGTCGTTTTGCGTGACGGCATCGGCCATAGGGAGGAGCACGAAACGCGAGGTTTTTTCCATAGATATTTACGAGGAGGATCAGCTGGGCGAACCGGCGACGGTCGTCAAGGTGGTCGGCAACGCGTTCCTCCACTCGATGGTGAGGACGATCGTGGGAACGTTGTCCGAGGTCGGCTGCGGCAGGAGGGATCCCGCCTGGGTTGGAGAGGTGATCGAGGCTCGAGAGCGTTCGGCTGCGGGCGCCACGGCACCCGCCAAGGGACTCGTCTTATGGCATGTGGAGTATGGAGACAGGCTCAGGTGGGAAGATGGGCGGTAGCGACGGGATCACAGGGGACCGCATCGGGGGCCTCGGTCCCGGGCGTTCCGATGCGGGATCCTGCAGGTTCGGCGTCGCTCGTTTCGGATACCTCCATCCGGGGCTGATCGCTCTGGGTCTCTGCGCAGCCGTGCTAGTGGCTGCTTCGATTTTGACCGTCACCTTCTGTCTGCTTTTGACCCCGGTTCCGACGTCGGTCTTCTCTGGATGGTTCGCCGATGACGCGTCCTCGACGGCTTCCCACGATGAGCTCGTTCGTGTGGCCGTCGAGACGCTCGCCTACGTCAACGGCGACGACGATGCTGACCTTCCGCTCGGATACGACGATACCGTCTCCTACACTCCGGAGATCATGTCGCATCTTGATGATGTGAAGAGACTTTTCGATGGGGTGAAAATAGGATGCGCGGCGTGCCTTGCCACGCTCGTTGCCGCGCTCTTGGCCTTGCGGTGGCGTTGCCGCAGGCCGGGAAGCCCGATCCCATTCGGCCCGATGGCATCGTTCGTGATGAGCTGCGGGGTCGCGATCCTCGTCATTGCTCTGATCGTGCTGATGCTTGCGGCCGTGATCGACTTCGGATCGCTGTTCGACTTCCTGCACTCTCTCTTCTTCGAAGGGGGAACCTGGACCTTCCCGGCAGATTCGCTGCTGATCTGCGCGCTGCCGGAATCATTATGGATGGCGATGGGCGCGCTCTGGGCGGCGTTCGTGATCGCATCCTGTGTGGTCCTGCTGGCATGCACTCGGCTCGTTCGTTTCGGGGAAGCGATGATCGTAGTGCGCAAAACAATTGCCTCTCGCGAGTCCGACGTTTCCGTCGCCGACGCTTTGCGAGAACCAGCTCATCTCCCCGGCAGCTCTGAGAGGTGATCTAGCAGCGCCCCTCTTTCGTTGGCGACCCTGCCCTCAATTGTCTCGAGGAGCAGCCACCTGAGTGCCCGTCCGACCGCCGGCCCTGGATCGATGCCTCGTTCTAGCAGATCGTCGCCTCTGACCTCGAGACCCGAGAGGTCGTAGCACTCTCCCGATTCGATCACCTGGCGTCCGATATCGGCGATCTCGTCGATCTTGTACGCCCAGCTTGCCGCCTTCGAGCCATGCGCGATCATGTCCGCGCGTTTCAAGTCGAGCACCTTGAAGAACACCGTCGGGGTCAGCTTGCCCAGCCAGTGCCGCACGCTCGCATTCTCAGGGGCTATCCTGTGGTCGTGCGCCGCTACGATCGCGGAGACCTCGGAGGCGATCCGGTTGGGAGTCCTCAGCCTGGCGAGCACCTTGCGCGCGAGTTTCCCGGAGGCCTCTGCGTGCCCATCGAATCTGAATACCCCTCGGGAGGGGTCGTCCACCAACGGCTTGGCAAGGTCGTGGAAGAAAGTCGCGAGCCTAGTGGCGAGATCGTCGGACAGCTGCGCTTCCATCGCTATAAGCGTGTGATCCCATACGCTGTAGGAGTGGTTGGGGCTTCCCTGATCCATCCCCACCGTCGGGGCGATCTCCGGGATCGGGATTTCCAGCACCTCGGCGAAGGCTCCCAGGGCGGGACCGGCTGCACGCCCCTGCATGATCCCCATCAACTCCGAGCCGATCCGCTCAGCCGAAATGTTTCGGAGCAGCTTTCTGTGTCTGAGCATTCCGAGCGCCGTCTCTGATTCTACGTGGAATCCGAGTTTGGCGGAGAATCGCACCCCCCGCATTATCCGCAAGGCGTCCTCCGAGAATCGCTTCGCGGGGTCTCCCACGCAGCGTATGGTTCCGCATTTCAAGTCGTCGCTCCCGCCGAACGGGTCGATCAGTCCTCGTGAGGGGGAGTAGGCCATCGCATTGATCGTGAAGTCGCGTCTGGCGAGGTCTTCCTCGATGCTCTCGGTGAATCTCACTTCGTCCGGATGTCGCGAATCGCTGTAGCTCCCATCTATGCGAAAGGTCGTGACTTCGAAGGCGGTTTCATCACATATCGCGGTCACGGTGCCGTGCTCGATGCCGGTGGGATGTGCCGTCATGCCGGCGGCATCGAGGATCCGGATCGTCTCCTCCACTGGAGCGGAGGTGGCGATGTCAACGTCGGCCGTCTCCTTGGGATCGGTTCCTATCAGGAAGTCACGCACGGCTCCTCCGACCACGAAGGCCTCGTGGCCGGCATCTTCTAGAACCTCCATCACCGAGATCGCGCCTGAGGGCAGCGGGATCATTCCCGGTTCGCCGGCGCGTGCGTCGGACACTGAAGGGAAAGATCTCGCCTGTCCTCCGTGTCCTGCGGACCCTACATGTCCGCCCATTCGCCGTCCTCGAACAGGGCGACCTCCGAACCGTCGGCGGCGATGCCCGTGATCGAGAGGTCATGGGTGCCTACCATGAAATCGACGTGCATCGCGCTATCGTTGAGGCCAAGCTCTAACAGATCCCGCTTGCTCTTCTCCAGACCGCCCGCCACGCACTCGGGGAAGCTTTTTCCGAGCGCCATGTGGCAGGAGGCGTTCTCATCGTAGAGCGTGCTGTAGAAGGTGATTCCCGACTGCCTTATCGGAGAGGAGAAGGGCACAAGTGCGACCTCTCCGAGCCTTCCCGATCCCTCGTCGACTCCGATTATCATCCGAAGGACCTCCTCACCTTCGTTTGCGCCGCAATCGACTGCGGCTCCGCCCTCGAATCTGATCCAGAAATCCTCGATCAGATTGCCCTGGAAGACGAGAGGCATGGCCGCATGCACGATTCCGTCGGTCTTGCGGAAGTCGGGCGAAGTGTAGATCTCCTCGGTCGGAATGTTGGGGAAGAACCTCTCCTCATCAACTGTGACCCCTGCGCCACCGTGCCATACATGGTTCGCAGGCAGCCCGACGCTGATGTCGGTTCCATTGGAGGCCCGGTACCTGAGCTCCACTAGACCAAGCGAGTTTAGCCAGGCTTTGCGCGTCTCGAAAGTCTTGTCATGGGATTTCCAGCTTGCTTTGGGGTCGGCTCCATCGGCTCTGGCAGTGGAGAGGATCGCGCCCCAGAGCCTTGCGATCGCCTCGTCTTCCGACATCCCCTCGAACACCTTTTTTGCCCACTTGGGTGAGGGAGCGCCGGCGATGCACCACTTGGTCTTGCCGAAGTCGATGTGGTCGTAGAAGCTGGCGCAAGCTTTATGGGAGGACGTCATCTGAGCCGCGATCTTGTCAGGGTCGATGCCTTTCATGAGGTCGGGATCGGAAGACTCGATCGTGAGAACCGCCGCCCCGCGCTCGGCGAGGGAGTTGTTGCGCAGCGCGTCCCACTCCGGAAACGTTTCGAACTCCGAGACCGGGCAGTTGTCGTAATGCAGCCTGGAGACGTATCCGTCAGACCAGCTGACATGCACCCTCTTGCAGCCAGCGGCGTAAGCCGCCTCGACGACGGTCCTAGCGAAATCCCTGCACTCTACATCGCAACGAAGGAAAAGCTCTTGTCCGGGCCTGAGGTTGCAGCCTGTTTCGATAAGCAGCTCTGCGTAGTTCCTGATCTTCGAATCATGGCCGGAGAGGGCGACGGGAGGTTCGAAAGAGGCCGATTCATCTGGCGTTTTGAGATTAGAGAAATCAGGCATTATCCGTTCGCCGCCTTTCCAATATTTGCAGTTGACTTTGATTATCGAACAAAGTTTAATAGCCCAGCGCCCCAAATCGAGGAAGCGTGTGAAAGCGATTTCAATGATTTTGGGGAGACGCGGCGACGCGCGCAGGCGCCGCTCGCCGGCCGGTGGCCGGCGGGGGCGTTG